>NZ_JAWHTQ010000002.1:0-506400 GCF_032681335.1 Lactiplantibacillus sp. DA1
TTGAAGCATAAGTTTGTGACGGTCACACCCGATAATCCCGGGACGCCCGGGCAAGTAATTGATCCCGCCAACCCAGATGGACCAAAGTATCCAGCCGGAACAACAACGGCAGATTTGACTACTTCAGTCAGCCAAACGATCAAGTACCAATATCAAAATGGTGATGTTGCTAGTGCAGCCAATGTACAAATAGTTACTTTCAATCGTAACGCAACGATTGATGAAGTCGATAACACGCTGGTCTATACGGATTGGGTAACTGGTGACGCGGCTACTGGTCGCTATGAGACTGTTGTGTCACCAGTAATTACTGGCTATACGGCCGACAAGACAAGTGTTGCTGGTAACGATGCTGTGGCAAAAATAGATTCAAGTAAGACAATCATCGTTACGTATCACGTTAAGTCGGAAACCGCCATGGTAGTGTATGTAGACCAAACGACGGGACAAACGATTAAGACGGTTCCATTACAGGGGGACTACGGAACAACTGATGTTTACACAACGGCCGACAAAATCGCAGCTTACGAGAATGCTGGTTATGAATTAGTGAGCTCGACATTTCCAACGGCTGGGGTGGTCTACGATAAAGATGGGACTGTTAAGACTTACACGGTCACGCTGAAGCATAAGTTCGTGACGGTCACACCGGATAAGCCCGGAACGCCCGGACAACCAATTGATCCCGCCAACCCAGATGGACCGAAATATCCAGCCGGAACAACGACGGCGGATTTAACTAACCAAGTTAAACAGACCATTAAGTATCAATATCAGAATGGCGACTCTGCTGAAACAGACAATGTCCAGACGATGACTTTTGATCGTCATGCAACGATCGATGAAGTCGATGGTACGTTGGTCTATACGAATTGGTTGAATGGGGATTCTACGACTGCTTACTATCCGGCCGTTGCGTCGCCAGTAATTACTGGCTATACAGCCGACAAGACAAATGTTACTAGTACTGATCCAGTGACAGGAACTGATTTGGATACAGTTGTAATAGTTACTTACAAGGTCAACACTGAAAAAGCCACGGTCGCATATGTTGATACAACGACCGGTCAAACGCTTTATATAGCAGATGTAAAGGGCGATTATAATACCCAGTCCACTTATCGGACGGCTGAAACGATTGCTAAGTATGTCAAAGCAGGTTATGAGTTAGTAGGCGATAATTATCCGACGAACGGTGTCATGTTTGATGAGGATGGTACAATCAAGTCTTATACGGTAACGTTGAAACATAAGTTAGTCACGGTCACACCGGCTGATCCGGGAACACCGGGCCAACCAATTGATCCTGCCAACCCAGACGGACCAAAGTACCCAGCCGGAACAACGGCCCAAGCTTTAACGAAGCAAGTTAGTCAAACAATCAAGTACCAGTATCAAAATGGTACTGTTGCTGGCGCCAGCAATGTCCAAACAGTTACCTTCAATCGGAACGTAACGATTGATGAAGTCGATAATACGCTAGTTTACACTGATTGGCTAACTGGATCTACCACCACAGGCCAGTATGCAACTGTTGATTCGCCGGTGATTATTGGCTATACAACTGATAAGACGAGTGTTGCTGGCAACGATGCTGTGACAAGTACGGCTCAAGATACGATGATTGTTGTGATGTATGCAGCTAATCCGGAAACTGCCACGGTGACATATATTGATGCAACGACTGGTCAAACACTGGATTTCAAAATTTTAACTGGCGACTTCAATACTTCATCAGATTACCGGACAACTGATACAATCACCAATTATATTAAAGTTGGTTATGCCTTAGTAGCTAGTGATTATCCGGCAACGGGTGTTATCTTTGATGAAGATGGGGCTGTTAAAGCATATACCGTAACGTTGAAACATAAGTTGGTCACGGTCACACCAGCTGATCCGGGAACACCAGGTCAACCAATTGATCCCGCCAACCCAGACGGACCAAAGTACCCAGCCGGAACAACCGCCCAAGCTTTAACGAAGCAAGTTAGTCAAACAATCAAGTACCAGTATCAAAATGGTACTGCCGCTGGTGCCAGCAATGTCCAAACAATTACTTTCAATCGTAACGCAACGATTGATGAAGTCGATGGCACGCTAGTTTATACGGCTTGGCTGGCTGGCAATTCTAAAACTGGTCAGTATGTAACTGTTGATTCGCCGGTGATTACAGGGTATACGGCCGATAAAACGAGTATTGCTGGTAACAATGCGGTGGTCAATACGGTTCAAGATAAGACCGAGATTGTGACGTATCTTGCTAATTTGGAAACCACCACGGTAACGTATATTGATACAACGACTGGTCAAATGCTTGATGTCGTCACGCTAACTGGCAATTTTGCGTCCCAGTCAGCTTATCGGACGGCTGACGTGATTGCCAAGTATGTTAAGAATGGTTATATCTTAGTGCGGGATGAATATCCAACTTCAGGTGTCACTTTCAATGCTGATGGTGTCGTTCATAATTATTTCGTCCGCTTAGCACATGCAATTGATTCAACGACAGCGACCAAGACAATTACGCAAACTGTGCATTATCAGAATATGGCTGGCACGCAATTGCATGCGGATACGGTTAGGACCATTACCTTTATTCGCGCTAAATCAGTTGATAATGTAACTGGTGAAGTTACGTACGGTAATTGGTCAACTAATCAAGCTGGTAACCGGTTTGAGACTGTTACTGCGATGACCATCCCTGGATATCAACCGACGATAACTGGCACTCAAGTAGTAACGGTTACACCAGGTAGTGTCGATGATGTCCAAACGATTCGTTATGTGGCTGATACAACGACAACGGGTGAGACACCAAAAACACCTGTGAAGACGATAACGGTTAAAACACCGGATGAAGTTAAGACGGTTAAGCCAACACAATCCCAAAATACCAAGCAGGTTGCTCAGACAAAGCAACCAGGCAATATTGATCGGCCCGTTCGAGCCGCGACAGCTGACGCAACGGCAGTTAAATTAGCCAAGACTAAGACTGTGAAGCCGGCAAAAGCGATGTCAAATCGTAAGTCAACAGCAACGCATAAGCAAGCGACGTTGCCGCAAACTAATGATGACCGTCAAGCTAGCGTTGTGGCCGAGATACTTGGATTGATTACTGCAACCTTGTTGGTGGGGCTGGGGGCGCTTCTAAAGAAACGTCGTGATTAGTTTTTACTGGAGGCGTTAATATGACGGCTTTAATTGATATCCGAGGCCAGAAATTTGGTCGCCTGACGGTCATTAAGCGTAGTGGGACCGCTGCAAATGGTAATGCACTCTGGTTGTGTCGATGTAGTTGTGGCAATACGACAAGGGTAGATTCATACGCATTAAGGCATGGTCGCGCGAAAAGTTGCGGCTGTTTAACACGGGAAGAACGCGCACGTTTAATTCGGCGTAATCCAAAAGCGGTTGCAAGTATGGGGCGATTGAGCAATCTAAAGATTCGTGATCATCACACCGATTTACCATCGAAAATCATGTCTAAGCGCAATAAAAGCGGTGTTATCGGCGTTAGTTGGGACACTAATGCCCAAAGATGGGTGGCGACATTTTTCTACAAAGGCACCTACCTATTACACAAGCCATTTCTTCATTTTGAAGACGCCGTTATTGCACGCCAGACGATGGAAAGACGTTATTTAAATAAAGAAGTTAACTAATTGGTGTTAAATTAAAGTTCTCCTTTGATTAGGGTTATCCCTTGTCAAAGAAGAACTTTTTTGGCTTGAAGTGTCTGTTGCTATCAATCAAGTTTTTATTCAATTACTAGCAACAGATATTTTAGACCCATAGTTAACGATTAAATCAAAAAGCTAGGTGATACAGATTATCAAATTTCGTCACTTAGGTTTTAAATAAAAGCTTGTGCAGCATCGCTTATTTTTAGTTTTCGGTTGATTTGATTGAAATAATCAGTGTTAATAATAACTAATTATTCAGCTATATCTAGAGTTTTATCATCACTCACTGGTGTGTTACTCTTAATGACTGTTGAATCGCCAATTACTCTGTCGATAAGCTTGTTCCCAGAATTGCCATTCGAGCTCACAACTGCGTAAAAAGCGCTGTTCAACAATATTAAGACGATTGTTTTGATATAATTCAGCTTGCTCATCAATCAAAGCAAATAAGTGGTCATCTAAATTCGTACTGGATTGTTCTGTCGTTGATAAGTTCGCGTAGAAATTTATCCAGGGTGTGAAAGGGTTATCAGGACGGTTACAGCCAGCGGCAACAAGTTGTTGCCCAATTACATGATAAGTCCATGGACATGGGAGCATGGCCGCAACGATGTCAATTAAATCACCTGTGCGCATGGCGTTATACATATGTTCATTATAAAGATAGGTCATTGGGGCTTGTTCGGCATGCTGAAGGTGTTCATACTCCACGCCAGCAACGTTGCAAAAGTTATGGTGGGGATGAATTTCGCTATTTAAAATAAAATCAATTTGGTTGGCAAACAGGGCCATGGTTGCACGATCTGTACTTTTTTGAATGGCACCTGCATAGACTTTAATAAAAGCGTTAAGATAATTAAAATCTTGTTCAACATAAAAAGTAAGTGCGGCTGCCGGTAACTGGCCAGCAGCAATGCCAGTGACAAATGGATGCTGGCTAATTGCGTTGAGAATTGGCTGAGCATTTGTTTTTAATTGTGTCGAAAATAGCATTGGTGAGACTCCTTTATTTAGATTGATAAACATCACGGTTGAGTTGATGTTCGTTTGCAGCAATAAGAATAGCCGTGGTGGTGTCACCAACGACGTTCAATAAAGTTCTAAAGATACCGGCAATCCAGTCAATTCCAGCCAATAGACCAATAGTTTCAAGTGGTAATCCAAGCGTGGGAACGATGATAGTTAAGGCAACAAGTCCACCACCGGGGACGACTACAGTTCCTAAGCAGGCAACAATCGATAGGGTCACGATTCTGAGCATCGTGATAATCGGCAGATTAAGTCCATAGAATTGACTCAAAGTGACACATGCTAAGGAAAGATACATTGCTAGGCCGTTACTATTTAGGGCCATGCCTAATGGTAATACTAATTGACTAATTGATTCTTGGATTCCAAGCCGTTCCTCGGCATCAGTCATTTCAATGGGAAGTGTTGCGGCTGAAGAAGTTGTGGTCATAGCAACCATTACAATTCTAGTGAATCCATGCAGAAGACCACGGAGCGGCAAGTGGGCATTACACATGACTAACGCAAATAAGCCGGTTAAGAAAATAAAACTACTACCAGCGAGTAAGATCAAAAACTTAGCTAGTGGTAATATGATGGTGACACCGTTAGTTGCAGTGACCCAAGCCATCAAAGCGCCAATTCCAAATGGTGCCAAGTGCATAATTAGGGTGATAAGTCGGATAAACAAATGATTGAGCCGATGAATCATAACCAAAAAACTGTCATACTGATGATGGCGATTTTCTTGACTAAGTACAATTCCAAGCAGGCTGGCGAAAATAATGATTTGAATGGTGTTGCCTGTTTGCAAGGCATCAAAAATATTTGTTGGAAAAAAAGCTAAGATTGTTTGATTAATCGAAGGATGATGATTAAGTAAATGGTACTGAGTGGCCTGCGATAACGGCAAGTGGAGATCATGACCAGGTTTGAACCACCAGCCAACGACTAGTCCAATCAAGGCTGCAACTAGGGTTGTTACGGCAAACCATCCTGCTGTTTTAATACCCAGGCGTCCTAATTCATGGCCTGGTAAATTTCCAATAGCTTCGATGACAGAAAACAAAATCAATGGGGTGACGGCCATTTGAATGAGCCGTAAAAACACCTCACCAATGAGTTTAATCCCAACGATGTGTTGTCCACCAATAATGCCAAGTAGACTACCAATCATCATGGCAATTAATATTTGAGTGGTTAAGGTTATTTTTGTTAACATCATTAACTTCCATTCATAAATAGGCTTGCTGGTGCAAACTAGCAATTAATACTTTTATACCCGTTACTAAATCTTCAGGTGCAGTGTATTCTTGTGGACAATGACTATAACCATGATTACTTGGAACAAAAATCATGGCAGTCGGGATTGATGAACTAATAATCTGGCTGTCGTGGCCGGCGCCTGAAAAAAGTTGTAGGTAAGGTAATGATAATCGTTGTGCTAAATCAATATTAGCTGTCAACATTGGTTTAGATAAGCATGTACTTGGTACTTTGAGGGTGGATTCAATTGTGACGTCGGTTAATTTATTAAGCAGTGCAGTTAATTGCCGGTTGAATACGGTCATTGTGGCATTGCTAGGAGTACGAAAGTCTACAGAAAATTGCATGGTACCGGCAATCGCGTTAGTCACATTAGGAACTACTTTTATTTTACCGACTGTAAGTATTAAGTCATTATGATGAGCAGCTAATTGATATAGACTCGTGATTAAGTGACTTCCTAGTTTAACTGCATCTTGGCGTTGGTTCATGGGCGTTGTTCCTGCATGATTGGTCACACCGTGAGCCGTGATTAACAATCGTTGTTGGGCTACAATACCTTGAACCAGGCCAATTTTTTTGCCGGCCGTTTTTAAGCGTGGTCCCTGTTCAATATGCAATTCTGTAAAAGTCGTGGGTCGGGTGCAATAAGCGACTTGTTGGTCAGCGTGATGACCGAGTTGCGCTATGGCGATTTTTCGAGCCGACGCAAATGATGTGCCAGTAGCATCGATTAAGTAATCAGGCAGTTGATGTGTCATTAAATAAGTCGACCCGGTAAAGGCTGCGTTAAACCGACTCCCTTCTTCTTCACTAAAAGCGATTAATCTAAGTGTGACCGGTGGTGGCCCCTTAAGTGTAATCAGCCGACGAATCGCACACAGACCGCCCAAAATACCATATAGGCCGTCATATTTACCGCCATTAACGACTGTATCCATATGGGACCCGGTTGCAATCGTTCGTGTCTGATCACGGCCTAAAAAATCGAGGTAAATGTTACCCACTGCATCAACAGTAGTCTGGGCCCCCAACTGGTGGCCCAGGTCTAGTAGCCGTTGTTGATTACGCAACCAGGCCTGATTATATACGAGTCGGTTTTGACCATGCGGATTGTTGTGAGTAAACTGTGCCAACAACTCGGTAATAGTATTGGTGAGTGTCATAGTCATTTGGAAGAACTAATCCCAGTGAGTGGGGAAGAGGCCACTGCTTGAGTTGTTAAAACACGACCGGGCTGAGCGAGGAAGCCTTGCCGGCCAGCTTGAACAGCATTTTTAAATGCCGCCGCCATGAGGGGGATATTGCCAGCTGTTGCCATTGCCGTATTGGCCATTACAGCTGCTGCCCCGATCTCCATAGCTTCGGCGGCATGACTTGGGCGGCCAATGCCGGCATCAACAATAATTGGTAAATCAATTTCATTGATCAGTATTTTAATTAACTCACGGGTAGTTAAACCTTGATTTGTTCCAATTGGTGCTCCTAATGGCATAATGGCTGCTGCGCCTGCTGTCATGAGCTGTTGGGCAATGTTCAAGTCAGGCAACATATAAGGAAGCACTGTATAGCCTTCATTGGCAAGAATAGCAGTGGCTTTGACTGTCGCCGCGTTGTCCGGTAGCAGGTATTTTTTATCAGGGATAACCTCTAATTTAATAAAATGACTACCACTCAGCTCACGAGCTAGGTGCGCCATTCGAACTGCTTCATCAACGGTCGTGCAACCAGAAGTGTTTGGAAGAATGGTGATCCCATCTGGAATATAATTGAGAATATTTGTTTCATCTTGATTAGTTCGTCGCAATGCCATGGTAATGATTTGTGCACCGGCTTGTTTAACAGCAGCATCGATGAGTTGATATGAATACTTGCCTGAGCCGAGAATAAAGCGGGATGTGAAGTGTTTATTACCAAGAACTAAGTCGTCATTTAATGCGTGCATATTAATCAGTTCCTTTCATTTATGAATCAATTATGATCGGTGCATAAGTAAGCGTAGAATCACATTTGCTTCGTGCCCAGCACATGTCATTACTCGTGGGGCCATTAACCCTTCGTTGCCTGCAGTCATACCGTCGCCACAAATGTAGACATTGGGGAGCGGATGGGTCGTCTTAATGGTATTAGCAGAATGAATGCCAGCCAACCCGTTGCCCATCACCAAGGGCTTATTTGGAAAGTGTTGGGTGATACCGTCCAATAGCATCGCTTTAGCGGCCGGATCATCGAAGGCTTCACAGACGATATCACAATCAGCAAAGCACACCGCAATATTAGCTGGAGTGACTTTAACATTGAGAGTCGTGACCGCGATGAATGGATTAAATTCCAATAAATTTTGTTGTAGTGCTAGCACTTTGGGCATCCCAATCTGACTAATTTTGAATTGTTGACGATTGAGATTACTTGGTTCGACGTTGTCAAAGTCAATGAGTGTTAAGTGACCGATGCCACTACGCGCTAACGCAATGGCGACATTAGAACCTAATCCACCTGCACCAGCGATTGTAATATGAGCTTCCTGTAGGGGAACAGTCGAATTAGCGACATTGCGTTCTTTCATGCCCAAATAGAATGTTTTTATAGGGCTTCCTTCAAAATTAATGGTCATTGATTTGGTCCTTTCGTTTTAACCACCACCAACAAAAGTGATGAGTTCGATACGATCGTTAGCATGTAGTAACGTACTTGTAAATTGGTTATGATGAATAATGACGCCATTTATTTCTGCGACAATATTTTGTGTGGTTATATTTTGCTTCAATATGAGCTGGGCAAGTGTTTGACCAGCAATGTAGGTGATTTTAGTGCCGTTTAAAATAATCAAAAAAACTCCTTTCACCGAAGAAAGGAGAAAATGTACAATCCAAATAAAACCATGCTCATTTGGATTGGCGTCGTTCTTCCTTCGGTAGTACTAGCTACATCAGGTTCAGTGGGTATAATCTCAGCCATGTTGGCACCCCAGACGATATATAGTTCAATTTGAAGTTAGTGACCCACCTCCTTTAAGTGCCGTTTTAAGGTTTTGACTTTAGCGGTTATATTTTCTGCTTGCATAATTTCACTAATCATAGCCACACCGGCTAATTTAATGCCATTCAAATCAACTAAACGTTGATCGGTAATACCACCAATAGCCACTACTGGAATTGTAACCGTGTTGGTGATGGCGATGAGTGTGTCGATCGAAGTTAGTTGAGTGATAACCTTGGTAGTGGTTGGATAAATTGCACCAACACCTAAATAATCTGCACCGGCTCGCATGGCGGCCTGAGCTGCAGCTGGTGTTTTGGCAGAGACTCCTAAAATTTTGTGGGTGCCTAAAATTCTACGGGCAATAGTAACGGGCAACTCAGCATCACCAATATGGACGCCAGCAGCATCTATGGCCTGACAAATGTCAATTCGATCGTCAATGATTAATGGCAAATGGTAATAGTCAGTAATGATTTTGACTTTTCGTGCTAGTTCGTAATAACGACGCGTAGTTACTTCTTTTTCTCGCAATTGAACTAAGGTAACGCCGGCTGCGCAAGCTTGATCGATCTTATTAAGAAATTGGTCATCTGAAAAGTGATATCGATTAGTGACCAAGTATAGTTGGTAGTTCATTTATTTGCCTCCATTTCAAAAAAGCAGTCTCTATTACTACGTGCGTAAAAAGAGACTGCTCCAAAAATATGTCAGCATATTCCTAGTGCGTCTTCCTGCGCAGGTATTAACCAGATCAGGTTCAATGGGTATAGTCTCAGCCAAACGGCACCCCAGACACAATAATTATTTAATTTAAAGCCAAGATAGCATATTAATGACATTGATGCAATCAGATTGATGAATTGTTTAATTTGATCGTGTAATTAAGATAGGTGTGAGGTGGTTCATAAACTGAGAGATTGTCTAAGCTAATAGTAGTTAACAAATATATGGATTTTTGGGAAGTGGCACAGAAAATGGCGTTAAATGATTTGAAAGTAACCCAATGGAGTTGTGGGGTATATGTGATTGTAAGTTTGCTAGTTTTAATCGTGATCATCGCAGTTTATACTGCGATGATCATAAAAAGTGAGCTGTGAGCTTGGTCAATCAATTTGTTCCTTATGCCGCTTTTGACGTCTTAATAAGTTACATGTGTTGATTTAATTTAGTCATGGATGGCTGAATCGTTAGTTTTTTGACAGAATTAGTAAGCGGCAAAAGATGAGTGCACTACTGGCAACCGACTCAATCCGTTTTCGAGTTTTAAGATTCTTCCGGTATAATAAAGCATAACTGATGACTAGGGGGATAATCATATGATTGAAATTCACGAATTGACAAAGCGTTATGGGGAGAAGACGGCATTAGATCAGCTCACTTTAACTATTGCACCCGGCCAGATTTTCGGCTTCTTAGGCCACAACGGTGCTGGTAAGTCAACGACCATCAAAAGTTTAGTCAGTATTATTAAACCAACAAGTGGCACAATCACGGTTGATGGCTTAGACCTTGAACAGCAGCGACAAGCTGTTAAGGAAAGGATCTCGTACGTGCCAGACACACCCGATATTTTTCTCCAACTTTCAGCGATGGAATATTGGGATATGATTGCTGCGGCCTACCAACAATCAGAGACTGCGCTTGAACAGCGGCGGCAACAGTTGGTGGCACTGTTCGATATGACCGACCACGCTGAGGAACCGATGGCTAGCTATTCACATGGGATGCGCCAAAAAGCCATTTTGATTGGGGCACTACTCCCTGATCCTGACATTTGGATTTTGGATGAACCGATGCAAGGACTAGATCCACAAGCCGCTTTTGATTTAAAAAATTTGATGAAGGCCCATGCGGCTAAAGGCAAGACAGTCATCTTTTCAACCCATAATCTGGATACGGCTCAACAGTTATGCGACCGTTTAGCGATTTTGAAGCAGGGACAATTGATCTATACCGGTTCGGTTGCGCAATTACTAACTCGATATCCGCAACAATCGCTTGAGGAAATTTATTTACAAATGGCTGGGCATCTAACAGATAATCACTTAGTCGATGCGATTGAGGGTGAGCGTGATGAATAAAAGCCAGCTACGTGTTTTGTTAGCCGTTAATCTCAGGTTGTTAAATCCGCAACTAACGGATCGGTTACGTAAAAAAGGGGCCTCGGGGCCGGCTCTAAGTAGGAAGCTAATGCGGCAGTTTTACTTGAACGCCTTGATGTTTCTTGGTATCTATGGCTTGACGATGCTTGCTTTTGATTTTAGCAAGCTACCGGGCATGTTTACATTTTATGTGGCGTTATTTATCTTGTTAGGAATTTCTCAGAATATTTCAGGTATTTATAACGTCTTTTTTGCCGGTAATGACCTAGCTGAATATTTACCGTTACCGTTCCGTAATCAAGAGATCTTTGTAAGCAAAATTTTAGTCGTTATCTTTAACACGGTACCCTTTACCATTCCGTTATTTTTAATTTTTGTCATGACCGCGACTCGGGCAGGAATCTTTGTGCTTTTAGGATTAGTAATGGCAATCTTGATGTATGGTCTAATACTGAGCCTACTGCTATGTCTGTGTGCCTTAATTGTCTTTGGTTTGACGAAACTAAAGGTGTTTCGTGCCCATCAAAAAATGGTCATGAATATCATGTTAGGTCTTAACGCTGTCTTAGTGCTAGTCGGACTCTACTTTATGAATCGCGGATCATCATCTGACGCCGGCACGCAGGTTGACCGCACAGTGATACCCCTGTTGGTACCGATTTTTAAAGTTTTTACGACGCCGTTAACAATGGCGAGTCTACTGACTTGGGGTAGCTTGGTCGTCGCTTTACTAATTTTGTTAGTGTTAACCAGTCGGTTCGTTTTGACTCACCTGATTGACCAACTAACCCAAGTCAACACGGTGCTGACGGCGACCCCGCAGCGTTGGCATTCGCGGCAACATAACCTCAACAAGCTTTTGCGCACCTACCAGTTCCAGCTACTGAAAGAACCCAGTTTGGTTTTACAATTATTTACGAATTCGATCCTGTTGCCATTGATTCTAGTAGGAACCATTCTCTTTTCAGGGACGGCACCTAATTTTAGCCAACTATCGCTGAACTGGATTGGTGTCTGGTTTGTCAGTGGCATGGCCGCCGCCATTGTCAATGTTAATCAAACTTCCTTAGTCGGTAACCTTATATCACTTGATAAAATGAACTTTGACTTTGTGAGCGCATTGCCTATCCCAATGTCCCATTATTTACGGCAGAAGTTTTACTTGGGTTATTGGTTTCAAGTCATAATTAATATGGTGATGGCGTTAGTGGTGGGCATTGCTGGACGAGCATCACTAGCCCTAGATTTGGCCTTAATACTAGGAGTTGCTTGGGGCACGTACCTAGCTGCCCAATATTATTTTAAGCGTGATTATCAATTGCGGATGACGAATTGGACCAATGTGACGCAACTGTTTAATCGTGGTGGCGGTAATCTTGGTCTAATGCTTAACTTATTAGTTTGCAGTATAGTTGGCGTATTGATAATTGTGATCTATAGTTTGTTGATTAATCTGTTTGCGGCGGTAGCTATGCTGATTAATATTATTGTTTTAGTGGGTATCGGACTTGCTTCTGGTAGTTTTGTCTGGCATTACCGCAAGACTTTTTGGCAGCACCTTTGCTAATACGAGCTAATTTAAAAGTTAATAATATTAAATTAGAATAAAAGTGTTGACAAATCGCTCATCAAGTTTTAATGTTAATAACAACTTAATATTCGTCCATGAAACCGATGAAGTGGAGATCAAGATAATGATGCCCGTAAAGAGAGTCGCCGTTGCTGAGAGTGCGATCGAACGCAAATTATTAAATGGACCACTGAGGGCGCGATTAACGAACAACTTTGTTCTAGTACCTCGCGACGATAGGGAGCCGTCAATTCCCGGGAATGTGTTTGCATTTCGCTAAGCTGGGACCCGAGTCTAACCTGAATGGGGGAATTTGGTGTCCAACCAAGGTGGTACCGCGGAAAAATCCGTCCTTGACTGTCATTAGTCATGGACGGATTTTTTTGATGGGAGGCAGTTCAATGCAGCAACGATGGCAACTAACCACAACTCAAGTAAAAATATCTTATTAATGAGGAGTGGTTCAACATGAATCCAACATTACCAACCTTAATCGCTTATCAAGATCATTACCCCTACGTGCCAGTAATGGTCAAACGGCCACTCGCCGCTTTTGATCCACTCGCGGTAGCTAAAATTGTTCATCAAATGGGGAACGGTTTTGCACTAACGATTGACCGACACCAACGATATAGTTATTTCAGTTTTGAACCGCATCAAAGTCTCACGGGACAAGGACTTGTCAAGGATGGTCGGCCAGCTAATGAGACGCTACAAGCCATTCTAAACCAATATCGAACGCCACGAATTCAAGGGTTACCACCATTTACCGGTGGTCTGATGGGATATTTCGGTTACGAATACGTGCAACAATTTGTGCCCAAATTGCATTTAAAATCAGCGGCGACAACTGGCCTCGATGATCTGGGCTTATTCTTAGTTACAAGTGTACTCGTATATGACCATCGGCACCACGAACTGGGACTGACACAACTGATTCCAACAGATCATCTAACGGCCACTTATGCGACAACGCAAGCTAAATTAACGCAAAGATTGTCCGCCATCATGCAACAATTACAACAACCGTTAGCTTTGCCGCCATTCCACTTACAGCAGCCGTTACAGATGCAAGCGGATCAGGCTACTTATGCGAAGCGTGTTGATCGAATTCGACACCACATTTATGCGGGCGATATTTTTCAAATGATATATGCTAATCCATGTTTGGGGACCATGAGCGGGTCATTGCTGGCAGTTTATCAGCAACTTCAAAAAACGGTGGCACCGTATAACTGTTATTTTAAACAAGCTGATTTTGAAATGACGGCAGCGTCACCAGAAACGTTAGTCACGAAGGATGGTGAACAAGTCGCAACGTATCCGTTGGCTGGGACAAGACGTCGTGGTCGAACACCTGCCGAAGATCAGCAGTTGGCCCATGAATTACAAACCAGTCCTAAAGAAGTTGCCGAGCATAATATGTTAGTTGACCTGGGACGTAACGACTTAGGGCAAGTTGCGAAGTTTAAAAGTGTCCGGGTGACTAATTTGCGACGATTAATTCGTTATTCAAAAGTCATGCATCTAGGGTCCCGCGTGGCCGCAGAAGTGGCGCCCACCACTACGGCCCTCCAAGTACTTGCCGCTACTTTCCCAGCCGGGACGTTAGCAGGAGCGCCTAAGATTGAAGCAATGACTCTGATTAATCATTACGAGCAGGCCCCGCGTGGCGTTTATGGTGGTTGCTTTGGCTATTTAGATTGTAACGGTAATTTGGACATGGCAATTGGAATCCGGCTGGCCTACCGAATGAATGAACGGTTGGTCATTCCAGCGGGTGCGGGGATTGTCGCTGACAGTATCGGCACACAGGAATTTAAGGAGTGCCAGAACAAACAACGGGTGGTTGTCAATGCAGTACAAGACGCAGAAAGGTGGGCTAATGATGGAACTATTAATTGATAACTATGACAGTTTTACTTATAACTTGTATCAACTAATTGGCCGGTTGACGCCCGATGTTCGGGTGATTAAAAATGATGACTTAACGGTCACGGCAATCCAAGCGTTACAACCTGCTCATATTATTTTGTCACCAGGACCGGGAACGCCAGCGCATACAGGGGTTAGTCCACAAGTGGTGCAACAATTAGCTGGTCAGGTGCCAATACTAGGGGTTTGTATGGGCTTAGAAGTCATGGTCACGGCCTTTGGTGGGTCGTTGCGAGCCGCCCAGCATTTAGTTCATGGGCAGGCCACATTAATGCATGTCCAGCCATCGGCACTATTCAAAGATTGTCCGATGCAGTTCGTGGCGGCACGCTATCACTCATTAGTAGCCGATTCCGACCGCTTACCCATGAATTTTCGCGTCATTGGAACGAGTGATGATCAGGAAATTATGGCGGTGGAAGATGTAGGCCGTCAACTGTATGGGGTTCAATTTCATCCCGAATCGATCATGACACCTACAGCCATTGGTGAACAATTGATTCGTAATTTTTTAGCACTTAAACACTAAACAGACGAGAGTGGAGGAAGACTTATGATTGAAACAGCGATTGCACAACTCACCAACCAAAAAAATATGGATTTTACGATGAGTCAACAAGTCATTACAGAAATTATGAAAGGTCAAGCCACCGACGCACAGATTGGCAGTTTTTTGACTGCTTTAGCCATTAAAAAGGCCACCATCGATGAAATTGCGGGCGCGGCCACGGCAATGCGGGCCCAAGCGTTACCCTTCGAAGTGAATCAGCCCACGCTGGAGATTGTTGGGACGGGTGGGGATCGGTCGAATTCGTTTAATATTTCAACGACCACCGCTTTAGTTGTTGCGGCGGCAGGGGTGCCAGTAACCAAGCATGGTAACCGGGCGGCGTCGTCCAAGAGTGGTGCGGCAGATGTTTTGGAGGCGCTCGGTGTCAAAATTGATTTGACACCGGACCAGAGTTCAGTACTGCTAGAACGGACGAATTTTGCCTTTATGTATGCGCGTGAATATCATCAGGCGATGCGGTTTGTTGCCCCAGCCCGACAACAAATCAAGATTCCAACTATTTTTAATGTGTTAGGCCCGTTAGCTAATCCGGCCCACGCAGAGATGCAACTATTAGGAGTGTATCGGCAATCCTTGATGGCCCCATTAGCCGAAGTTTTGATGCGTTTAGGTGTTAAACATGCGATGGTCGTGCACAGCCAGGATGGTTTGGATGAAATTTCTGCAGCGGCTCCTACTGATGCGATAGTGATCAATCATGGGCGGCAAGCAATGCTGACCTTGACGCCTGAACAGTTCGGGTTGTCGCGCTGTGATCATGCTGACTTGATTGGTGGTAGTGCTCAAGTCAACGCCGCCATCACCCGGTCAGTACTCGCTGGGGAACCAGGCGCACCACGTGATGTGGTCTTGATGAATGCCGCGGCGGCGTTACACATTGCCAAGCCGCAGTTGGACCTGGCGGCTGCTTTTGAACTGGCCCGTCAAACGATCGATCATGGGGCTGCTGCAGCCGAGCTAGACCGTTTAATTCAGGAAAGTCAGGCGGTGATGGCTTCATGATACTAGACCAACTTGTTCAAGCAAGCCAACAAAGGGTTCAGGCCGTGCCAGTTGTCGACCGTGAGAAGCTCATCCGACAAGCTCGGAAAATGACCACGCCGGTCCCATCATTTGAAACCATGCTTGCTCAGCCAGGATTGCAGATCATTGGTGAAGTTAAGCGGGCGTCACCTTCTAAGGGGCTGATTGCGGCTGAATTTGATTACTTACAGATTGCGCAAGCCTATGTTGCTGCTGGGATTGATGCAATCTCGGTATTGACCGAACCCCGATACTTTCAAGGACGATTGACTTATTTGCAAACTATTGCGCAAACCGTAACAGTCCCTACATTGCGTAAAGATTTTATTGTGGATGCAAGCCAGATTGCGGCCGCCCGCGTTGCTGGTGCTAGTGCGGTTTTACTAATCGTTGCCATTTTAACACCGGTTCAACTGCAGGCTTTCATTACATTGGCCCATAAGCTGAATCTGTGTGCGTTAGTAGAAGTCCATACAACGGCTGAGATTCGACAAGCGGTGGCAGCGGGGGCCCAGATTATTGGCATTAACAATCGTAATTTGAAAGATTTCAGTGTCGATTTTGCAACAAGTTGCCAATTGCGACAAGCAGTTCCAGCTGAATGTTATGTGGTCGCCGAGTCGGGTATTCAAACGGCCACGCAAGTTCAACAGTTGGTCGCTGCTGGCTTTGACGCCATGCTAGTTGGCGAAACGTTGATGCGTGCACCAGATAAGGGGCAAGCTGTCATGCAACTAC
Source organism: Lactiplantibacillus sp. DA1 (assembly GCF_032681335.1). NCBI lineage: Bacteria > Bacillati > Bacillota > Bacilli > Lactobacillales > Lactobacillaceae > Lactiplantibacillus > Lactiplantibacillus sp. DA1. Next base: position 16,882 of record NZ_JAWHTQ010000002.1, read on the forward strand.
GAACGGGGGCGCGCGAATGACCCAAATCAAAATTTGTGGCTTAATGCGATCAGCGGATGTCGTGATGGTCAATCAGGCACAACCGGATGCGATTGGGATGGTGTTTGCCCCTGGCCGGCGACGTCAAATCACAGTGGCGACTGCGCGCCAACTAGCCCAGCAGTTAGATTCGCGTATTCGGCGAGTCGGCGTGTTTACAACTAATCAATTATCGGAAATTCTAGCTCTCGTGCAACAGCGCATTATTCAGGTGGTCCAGCTACACGCTGCCGTCGATGATCCCCGGATTGCGTCCTTGATGGCCGCCCATGTGCCGGTGATTCAAGCGATACCACCAGCGAATGCTACGCAATGTCAAGCGGATTACTTATTATTGGATAATGCCCGTCCAGGTAGTGGACAGGTGTTGGATTGGAATCGATTACAATCACAGCGTCCCGTCCGGCCGTTTATCTTGGCTGGTGGTTTAACACCGACGAATGTCGTAACGGCAATCAACAAGTTACACCCGGCAATGGTCGATGTGGCTAGTGGTGTCGAGACGGCGGGCAATAAGGACCGTGAAAAAATCGATCTGATGGTCCAACGGGCGCACCAAACGGGCGTATCAGCACCATTACTAACGAGAAATATGGAGGAATTAGCATGATTAAAAATCAATCACAAGCAGGTCGTTACGGCGACTTTGGGGGTCAGTACGTTCCAGAAACATTAATGACCGAACTACAGCGTCTGGATCGTGCCTTTCAACATTACCGGCAGGATGCGCAGTTTCAAGCAGAGTTGACTGACTTATTGAATAACTATGCGAACCGACCATCGTTGTTGTACCATGCACAACGGTTATCAGATCAATTAGGTGGTGCCCAGATTTATTTTAAACGTGAGGACTTGAACCATACGGGCGCCCACAAGATTAATAATGTCTTGGGACAGGCACTACTGGCAAAAAAGATGGGCAAGAAGCGGCTGATTGCTGAAACTGGGGCCGGTCAGCATGGGGTGGCAACTGCGACCATCGCGGCGTTGTTCGGGATGGAATGTGAGGTCTTCATGGGTAAGGAAGATACGGATCGCCAAGCCCTGAATGTTTATCGGATGCAACTATTAGGGGCCAAGGTCCATCCCGTCACGACCGGATCGATGGTACTGAAAGACGCGATTAACGCGGCCTTGCAAGAATGGACGCGACGTTGTGATGATACGGCTTATATTATGGGGTCGGCGACGGGGCCACACCCATTTCCAATGATGGTGCATGAGTTCCAGAGTGTTATCAGTGTTGAGGCGCGGCAGCAGATTCTTGACCAAACGGGCCATTTGCCGGATGCAGTCGTGGCTTGTGTTGGTGGTGGTAGCAACGCCATTGGCAGTTTTGCAGCGTTTCTTGATGACTCATCCGTTCAGTTGATTGGTTGCGAGGCAGCTGGCAAGGGCGTTCAAACGCCGTTGACGGCTGCAACGATTGAACGCGGTCGGACTGGCATCTTCCATGGGATGAAATCACTCTTTTTACAAGATGCGGCCGGACAAATTGCCCCGGTCTACTCAATCTCGGCTGGGCTTGATTATCCTGGCGTTGGGCCGGAACACGCCTATCTAGCTGCAAGTGGTCGGGCCCAATATGTGGGGATCACCGATGATCAAGCAGTGCAGGCATTTGAGCTGATTGCCAAAGTTGAAGGGGTGATCTGTGCGATTGAGAGTGCCCACGCGGTCGCCTACGTGCAACAATTAGCGCCAACCATGCGGCGTGATCAGACCATTGTTTGTACGTTGTCCGGTCGTGGAGACAAAGATGTGGCGGCAATTGCAAAGTATCGAGGGGTGACGATTGATGACTGATTTAACAACCATTTTTCAAGATCATAAGGCATTTATTGCTTTTGTGGTGGCCGGTGATCCAAGTTTTACAGCGACAGTTGACCAAGTCGTTGCTTTAGCAGAAGCGGGCTGTGACCTCGTTGAGATTGGCATTCCGTTCTCGGACCCCGTGGCTGATGGGCCCGAAATTCAAGCTGCTGACTTACGCGCCTTTGACCAACACATCACCCCCCAACGGGTTTTTGAATTGGTCGCGGCAATTCGAGAAAAGACGGCCGTTCCACTCGTGTTTTTAACTTATGCGAATATTGTTTATCAATTCGGCTATGCCAACTTTGCGCAACAGTGCCAAAAGTTAAATGTTGCTGGCTTGATTATTCCCGATTTGCCATTAGAGGAGTCTGGTGAGCTCCGGCCAACTTTAGACCAGTATGGTATCGCTTTGATCCCATTGATTGCGCCGACGAGTGATGACGCACGTATCGCCGCGATTGCCCACCAGGCACGAGGCTTTATCTACGTCGTGTCATCGTTAGGTGTAACTGGAACCCGTCAGCACATTACGACTGATTTAGCGACGTTGGTGGCGAAGATTCGTTATGCGACCACGTTACCTGTCGCGATTGGTTTTGGTATCCATGAGCCAGCGCAAGCCCAAGCCATGTCACAAGTTGCTGATGGGGTCATCGTTGGTAGTGCGATCGTACACTTGATTGCAACGCATCAACCAGCGACGGCAGTGCTAACTGATTATACGCGACGGATGCGCCGCGCATTGGATGGTCATACCGCCGATACGGTTGATTGATCTTGAGTGCTATGATGTTGTTGTGATTTTTGCCGGTGACTTCAATTAAACGCTGGGAAACGTTAGGATAATGTGCTAGGCTGAAAACAGTTTACTGAATTTTGAGGACGTTGATGATAACGGTTGACGCTAACTAAACCAGTTAATTTAAGGAGACCTCCACATGGCTGATGTATTGATTATTATTGATATGCAAATTGGCGTCTGTCGCGGCCCGCAACCTGTTGCCAATCTGACGACTGTAATGGCGGGAATCCAACAGCGCATTGCAAAGTATCGGTCACAAAATAAGCCGATTGTGTTTGTTCAACATCACGATGCGGATTTGGTTGCCGGTTCGACCGATTGGCAGATTATGCCAGCGTTGCCAATTGAGGCCACTGACATAGTAGTCCACAAAACGCACGCTAATGCTTTTTATCAGACGGATTTACAAGCCCAATTAACGATGCTTGGGTGCCAATCGCTTGAAATCTGTGGTGCTCAAGTCGAATTTTGCGTTGATACGACGATCAAGATGGCACACGGTTTGGGCTACCAACTTGAAATGGTGCGGGGACTGACTACGACGACGGCTAATCCGATGATGAGTGCCCAACAAACCATTGATTTTTATCAGGACCGGATTTGGAACCACCGTTTTTTGACCTTGGTGACGGCGTAAAGGTCGATTGGTAATTTGCGAGATGGATAGGGTATGAAGTAATTTTTTAATCTAAGCATCAAAAAGCAGCAGGCTTAACGACCTACTGCTTTTTTGAGTACAAAGAGGTGTATTGAGTATTTAAAATGATTTAAATCATTTTTAATCATAAGTTGAAATTCAACATGATTTTATACTAATGAATGCGATTTCGATTCAATGATTAATCTGCAACTAATCCGCCGTAAAATTATGTTGGGCTGCCAACTGATGCTTAACGCGCCGCATTTTCTCAGGCAACTCATCATCGGCCAACGTATCATGCACAGCACAAGTTCCTGCATCTTCAGCAACTTGGTAGTACCAACATTTATAATCAACGACGTCTAGTGTCGCTTGCAATTCTGCCAATTGTTTTTGTAACGCGGTGCGTCGTTCTTGAAACATCGCCCGCCGTTTTGAGATGGTGGCGTCACCGGCCATAGTCCAGTCAACAAACGTTTTAATTTCTTTGATGGTTAGGCCCGCATTTTTTAAACATTTAATGAGATAGATAAATTCTAAATCAGATTCCTTAAATAGTCTTGTACCGACCTTATTGGAACTGCGCGTGACAAAATCAAAGAGCCCCTCCTTGGCGTAATAGCGCAATGTGTACGTGGTGAGGCCGGTTCGTTTGGCGACATCGTGAATGGTTAAATACATCGGTAAGCTCCTTTTTCTAGAAAATTCTTGACTGATAGTTAACTATCAAGTCTAGAATTAAATATATGAGTGATCATATTATTTGTCAATGACCGGCTTGGCTGGTGCAATTACTAGTCGTAGTGCGCATAGCCTTGGTATAATTAAGGTGTGTTATTGACTTTCAATATTATTTTAATGATGAAGGGAACGACCGCTGACGAATTCGTCATTTTAGCGGCCAAAGGTGATTAATATGAAATCAACAATTTTTGAAGAAGCTGGGCGCGTCTCTGTTCAGGAAGTTGCCAAACCAACGTTGCAAGCTGATGACGATGTCATTGTGCGGATTGTCCGGACCTGTGTCTGCGGTTCTGACTTGTGGGCCTACGCACATGGCGATAATAAAGATGCGCACTCGACCAATGATGGTCACGAAGCCATCGGGATCGTTGAAGCAATTGGTTCCGAAATTACGACGGTCAAACCGGGCGATTTTGTCATCACACCATTTACGCACGGTTGTGGTGAATGTGCGGCCTGTTTAGCTGGCTTTGATGGCACTTGTGATCGGCACCCAGGCCATACAAATTGGTCTAATGGTTTCCAAGCAGAATATATTCGCTTCACCTATGGTAACTGGGCGTTAGTGAAGATTCCCGGCCAACCTGGTGATTATACGGAAGGCATGCTCAAGTCACTGCTGACGTTGGCCGACGTGATGCCAACGGGTTATCACGCGGCGCGGTGTGCGAATGTCCAAAAGGGTGACAAAGTGGTCGTTATCGGGGATGGCGCAGTTGGTCAATGTGCCGTGATTGCGGCTAAGTTGCGCGGGGCCTCCCAAATCGTTTTGATGAGCCGTCACGAAGATCGGCAACAAATGGCACTTGAATCTGGCGCGACCGCGGTCGTTGCTGAACGTGGTGAAGAAGGCATCGCTAAAGTACGTGAAATTCTCGGTGGTGGTGCTGACGCGGCGTTAGAATGTGTTGGGACCGAAGCAGCCATTGACCAAGCCTTAGGTGTTTTGCACAATGGTGGCCGTGTCGGCTACGTTGGGGTACCGCATTATAACAACCGGCCGCTTGGATCAACCTTTGCCCAAAATATTGCGGTTGCAGGTGGTTCGGCTTCCGTCACGACTTATGACAAACAATTCTTACTCAAAGCCGTCTTAGATGGTAATATTAATCCGGGCCGGGTATTTACGCAAACCTACCCATTAGCCGACATTAATCAAGCTTATCAGGATATGCAAAATCGCAAGACCATCAAAGCGATGGTTGTGATTGACTAACTGCTGGTGTCAGTAGTTAATCAAAGATTAAAATACGTATAAGTCAAAGAGTCGCCTCAGCGCAAATTAATTTGTGCTAAAGCGACTTTTTTAGTTTGTAGCACCTAGTATTGGATTGCCGTGTTAGGTTAACCGACATGTTTGTATTAGGCAGATCAGCGCAATGAATAGATTTTAGCTCTGAAACTTTAAGATATTTAATTCGTATTTGGGGGTGATCGCTTTGATAGGTAACCGTTCAAAAAAACGCACTTTGCTATCTGTCACGCAATCAACTTGCTATACTGAATCAAAAATGAGGTGAGTGCAATGCGCGTCTTTACTTGGATCGTGCGAGCAATTGCAGGTGCTGCCGTTTTGATGTGTGCCATTATGATTGGCTTGGCGCCCCAAACGGTCGTGACACATTTTAATCATGCGGGCTTGGCTGATTCGTTTGGCAGTGGCTGGTGGTTAGTGATGTTACCATTATTAGTTGTGGTCATGGGTGAAGTCATTATTAAACTAGCACGGCAAAAACGGCGCAAATTAGGACTTTTGCAACTACCAACACTGACGGTTTTTGAAGGTCAATGTTTAGGTGTCATGGTGAGTTTTAGCGTCCTATTGTGGTTATTAATGCAGTCAGAAGTCCAAGGTCGTTTAGTTAGTGGGATGGTTGGCTGATGGTTATTAGAGTGATAAATTGTCATTACTATAGTATACGAATTCGCTTGAAGTTAATTTCAAGCGAATTTTTTTGACTGCTATTTTTTCAATACTTGCCCCATGACGTGTTTGTAGGCTGTTGGCGGCCGTATCATTAGCTACCTGAACTGATTTTACAATTGATCGCTAGTTGTCAATCATCATAAAATATGGCACGTAATGTTATGATGATGACGTGATAAATCATTAAGCTATTGCGACTTTCTATGTAAACTACTGGTATTGATAAAACATAGGAGGTCATTGAGATGGCAGTTATTTTAATTACGGGTGCAAGCAGCGGGATTGGGTTTCAGACGGCGAAGGACTTGGCTCAACAAGATCATATTGTTTATGGTGCTGCACGCCGACTAGATAAACTTGAAGCGTTAGTACCATATGGCGTCAAACCATTGTTACTAGATATTACCAGTGAAGATTCAATTAGTCAGGCCGTAGCAACCTTAATTGCCAATGAAGGTCGCATTGATATTTTGATCAACAATGCGGGTTATGGTTCATACGGCGCCGTGGAGGATGTTTCCATTGATGAAGCCAAGCAACAATTTGAGGTTAATTTATTTGGGATGGCGCGGCTGACACAATTAGTTTTACCGTCTATGCGTGCGCAACATCAGGGCCGCATTATCAATACGTCTTCGATGGGTGGCCGGTTGGTGAGTTATATGGGCGCGTGGTATCATGCCACTAAGTATGCGGTCGAAGCGTTTAGTGATGCGTTACGAATGGAGACTAAGGGCTTTGGTATTAAAGTTTCAATCATTGAACCTGGTGGGATTAAAACGAACTGGGGATTTATTGCTGCGGATCATTTAGAAGCGTCAGCACAGCACAGTGCGTACCAGACACAAGCGACTAAGGCTGCTGCGGGTATGCGACGCCAATATTCGTCGCGAATGTTGTCTGATCCCAAAATTATCTCTAAAGCAATTTCTAAGGCGGTCAATCAGCGGCGGCCACGGGTACGTTATTTAATCGGATTTGGTGCTAAACCGTTGGTACTTGCCAAGACGATTTTACCGACACGCGTTTTTGATTTTATCATGATGCATGCCAGTTAGTGGGAGTGATTAGTGTGAAAATTATGGTTTCTGAACAGTTTCAACGTTTTATGAAAAGTCTTGACGTTGATTTAAATAGCCTGCTTGAAGCGGCCGGCGTTAATAAGGTCGTTTGGCAAGAACAATTGACACTTTCTGATGTCGAGTATTGGCAATTAATGAATGAGTTTGATAATCAACTAACGGATGAAATGATTCTTGGCCTAGGCAATATTACTAATATTAATACGTTTATGCCGTCCTTTTTCGCGGCATTAGCTGCTAAGAATGGTGAACAAGCGATTGAACGCATGGCGACCTATAAATCATTGATAGGTCCGGTTCATTTGAAAATAGTCACTAAGTCAGATGTTGTTAGTATCCATATTGTGGGAAATAGTCTTGGCATCGAATTGCCGCGCTTCACGGTTATGACGGAACAATTGTTGTTAATCAGTTTATTACGGGTGGGCACGGGAAAACCAATTAAACCGACTGCGATTGGTAGCAAGTATCAATACGGCGCTCAGATTGATGACGTGATTGGCACTCGGTCCCAACGACTGACCGATAATTGTGTTCAGTTTCAAGTCGCGGATTTACAGCGGGCGTTTATCTCGGCTAATAATTCAATGTGGACATTTTTACAACCGGGGCTAGATCAACAGAAGCTGGTCATTGAACGCGACCAATCATTGCTTGGAACTGTCCAAGCGCTACTGTTGAAGAAAATCCCTAGTGGCTCCTTTTCAATTGATGAGGTGGCAGCAAGTTTGAATCTCAGTAAACGAACGCTACAACGAAATCTTGGGGCTTTAGGAACAACCTTTAATGACGAGGTCCAAATTGCTCGCCAGACTTTGGTGGTGCCATTGATGAAAGATCAAGCGCTTAGTCTGATTGAAATCAGTTATTTATTAGGGTATGCAGATCCAGAATCATTCTCACGGGCTTTCAAAAAATGGTTCCAGCAAAGTCCATCTATTTATCGGCAACAATTGTCGGGAAGGCTCAAAAACTAACTGGTGGTGCCACCTAGATTAAAAATTAACGGGGATCAAAGCAGATACACGCGATGAACTTAGGCTGAGAAACGACTTGAAAATCAATCGGTAAAAAACAATTGTGTTTAAGAATGCATGTTCTTAGGCGCAATTGTTTTTTGGCATACTTCAAGTTTGTGCCAATCGGGAATTAATGTATTTATCATTGCCAACTGAAATCAGAAATAGGTAAAAACTTGATTATAAACTTTATAGTCAAATCGCTAACCTGCGCGGATTCGTCAGCGGATTACGGCTCCCAAAAATGACCAACAAGAAATTATTCGCAAAAAAATAAAGGTGGGATAAGGCTTATTTTATCGGGATTTAAGAGGTTGCAAAAGCAACATACTATGAATTAATCTACTGAAATCAATTGACAAGAATTGGCCAGACGATTAACTTAATGCCATTCCCAAACGCCGTGAAAGGAGCGACTAATTATGAGCGTGTTAGAAGCAAGTGAAATTATGCAATTAATTCCCAACCGGTACCCAATCTTATTCATGGACCGGGTGGACGAACTAAATCCGGGTGAGTCAATCGTGGTGACGAAAAATGTCACCATCAATGAGTCATTTTTCCAAGGGCACTTTCCCGGTAACCCGGTCATGCCGGGCGTGTTGATTATTGAAGCTTTGGCGCAAGCCGCGTCGATTCTGATTTTGAAATCTGAAAAGTTTGCTGGTAAGACGGCTTATCTTGGCGCCATTAAGGATGCCAAGTTCCGTAAAATTGTCCGTCCCGGTGATGTCTTGAAGTTGCATGTCCAAATGGTCAAGCAACGGTCCAACATGGGAACGGTCAGTTGTCAAGCGATGGTCGGTGACAAGGCCGCCTGCACAACTGATTTAACTTTTATCGTTGGTGCAACGGATTCAAAATAGAAAGGTGGTAATGGCAATTCGGCAATTGTCGTTTGGGAAAGCTTTTGAAAGTATTGCCGATTGTAACTAACCATGACAACTAATTTTTCGATTTTAGCGAGTGCCAAAGCACTTCCCACTACCCAAGTGATGAATCAAGAGCTTACGCAATTGATGGCGACTTCTGATGATTGGATCAAACAGCGAACGGGAATTCGTTCTCGACGCATCGCGACTACTGAAACCACTACTAGTTTGGCCGTTTCGGTAGCCCAGCAGTTGTTACAGCAAAGTCAGTTGGCGGCCACGGCGATTGATTTGATCATTGTAGCGACCATGTCACCGGATTATTTGACACCGGCGACGGCCCCTCAGGTACAAGCTGCGATTGGGGCCGAAAAGGCGATTGCCTTTGATATCAATGTCGCCTGCGCGGGCTTTGTGTATGGGATGCAGTTGGTTCAACAATACTTACAACCAGGTCAGACTGCTCTGTTAATCGGTAGTGAGACGTTAAGTCGGTTGGTGGATTGGCATGACCGCAGTACCGCCGTTCTATTTGGGGATGGCGCGGGTGGCATGTTGATCAGTGCTAACCCATCCCTGATGACTGGGCGCTGGCTTGGAAGTCATTATGCAACGTTTGGTGCGGATGGACACTACTTAACAGCGGGGCAGCAACCCCGGGTGAATCCATGGTCAATAGCTACTGATGACGCGGATGTCAACCGTTGGGCCTTTCAAATGAACGGTCGGCGGGTTTACGATTTTGCCACCAAGCAAGTCCCACGTTCGATTGAGCAGGCGTTAATTCAAGCGGATCTCAAATCGAGTGATATTAAGGCATTTGTGCTTCATCAGGCCAATGCGCGGATTGTTGCTAGCGTCGGTCAAAAATTAAATTTGACCTCAGCACAATTGCCCCTGAACATTGCCCAGTACGGTAATACCGCAGCGGCCAGTGAGCCGATCCTATTTGCCGAAATGGTCGCCCAAAAGCAAGTTCAACGTGGTGACAAGCTGGTGTTTACCGGTTTTGGCGGCGGCTTATCCGTCGGTAGTGCCGTAATTGAGTATTAATTGATAACTGAAAACAAGCATTTAAAATTAATTTAAAAATTCTGGAGGAATCAACAATGACTAAAACTGAAATTTTTGACCAAATTAAAAAGATGATCGTGGAACAATTAGACGTGGACGCTGACAAGATTACGATGACAACGAATTTTACCGAAGACTTAGCGCTTGATAGTCTAGACGTTTTTGAAGTGATTGATAAGATTGAAGACGAATATGATATCGAAATCGAAACGGATGACGCGTTAGCAACGGTTGGTGATTTAGTTGATTATGTGGCGACTCATCAGGAAACTAGCGAGGATTAAGTCATGAAAACGGCAATCTTATTCAGTGGTCAGGGACAACAGTTTGCCGATATGGGGGCCGATCTTTATCAAACATTACCAGCATATCAAGCCACGATCGACGAAGCTAATCAAGTGTTGGACTGGGATCTGCGGGTAACGGCCGATTGGATTGATGATGCCGAACGGATGCCAGTTGCCATTACAGCGATGAATATGGGACTGTATCATGCATTAACAGCACTAACTGATAATTGTCCGACTGTTTTAGCCGGTTTAAGCCTTGGGGAGTATGCGGCACTAATGGCGGCTGGTGTTCTACCATTCACGGATGGCTTGAAGCTAGTGGCTGATCGGGCGCGGTATATGCAACGAGCAGGGTTACAGCGCCCTGGGGAGATGGTCGCGGCACTCAAAGTAACGCCGGCACTGGTTGCAGCTGCTTGTCAAAGTGCCCAAGCAGTGGGGGTTGCGTATCCAGCTAATTACAATTTGACTGATCAGATTGTCATTGGCGGGGATGCAGCTGGTATTCAAGCGGCGACGGCCTATTTAAAAACACAGGGCGTCAAACGTGTCGTGCCGTTAGATGTGGCGGTGGCTTCACACACGCCATTGATGTCGGCGGCCAGCGAAGCGCTAGCTCAGCGTTTACGCTTTATCAACGTCGCAGCACCCCAAATTCCGGTCATCAGTAATACGACCGTGACGCCCTTTAGCCAGGCAACTGTCAAGGAAACGTTGGTAAAACAGTTAGTATCGCCAACGCACTTTGCGGCCTGCTTACAACGAATTGCGACATATGAGGTCGATGAGATTATTCAAGTTGGACCGGGGCATAGTTTAGCAACTTTTGCCAAACAAACATTGCCGGGGGTAAGGGTTTGGTCAATTGAAGATGTGACAGATTGGCAGAATTATTGTCAGGATACTGAGGAGGTACGTGAGCGTGGATGAAGTGATTTTAGTCACTGGAGCTGCTAAGGGTATTGGTTTGGCAACAGTCAAACGGCTGGCAGCTCAGGGGGCCAGCGTTATTTTAAACGTTCATCATGAAATTGAAGCGGCCGATTGGCAAGCATTAACGGCTGAATATCCACGGTTGACGCAATTAGTTGGTGATGTGAGTGATGATCAAACGGCGGCTGATTTAATTGAGACCGTGATGACAAATTTTGGTCGCTTAGATGGACTCGTGAATAACGCTGGTGTGACCCATGATCAGTTATTAACGCGGCTACACGCGGAAGATTTCATGAGTGTGATTCAAACAAATTTATTGGGCACATTTAATATGACCAAATACGCTTTAAAAGTCATGCAGCGACAGCGACAAGGCGCCATCGTTAATGTTGCTAGTGTGGTCGGGTTACATGGCAATATCGGCCAGGCGAACTATGCGGCTAGTAAGGCTGGAATTATTGGTTTAACTAAAACGACGGCAAAGGAAGCGGCTCGGCGTCAAGTGCGTTGTAATGCGGTGGCCCCAGGAATGATTACGACGGCCATGACGGCACAATTGAATGACCGTGTCACGGCGGCTGCCTTAAGTGATATTCCACTCAAACGCTTTGGGACGCCCGACGAAATTGCCCAAGCAATTGATTTCTTGTTGCACCAGCCGTACTTAACGGGACAAGTACTAACAGTTGACGGTGGCATGACGATATAAGATATGGGAGGTTATCCAATGACAGAACGAGTAGTTGTGACTGGAATGGGTGCGGTGACGCCCCTCGGTAATAGTGTTGATGAATTTTTAACCGGGTTATTCGCGGGTCAAGTTGGGATTAAACCCATTACGAAGTTTGACGCGACGCCCACTGGGATTACAGTTGCCGGTGAGGTTAAGGACTTTCGGCCAGAAGAACGAATTGAAAAGAAATTAGCGAAACGTTTAGATTTATTTTCTGTTTACGGCCTATACAGTGCGAGTGAAGCCATGGCGCAAGCCGGACTGAATGAAGCAAATGTTGACCCCGAACGGCTAGGCGTTATTTATGGCTCGGGTATCGGCGGGTTAACAACAATTGAAGCCCAAGTGATCAAGATGCACGACAAGAGCCCCAAACGGGTTTCACCGTTGTTCGTGCCCAATTCAATTATTAATATGGTCGTTGGCAATATTGCGATGCAGTTTAACGCGCAAAATACCAGCCAAGCGATTGTGACTGCGTGTGCGTCAGCAACGAATGCCATCGGTGATGCGTTCGAATATTTGCGTCAGGGGAAAGCGGATGTCGTGATTACGGGTGGCTCGGAAGCTTCGGTCAACGAAATTGGTATTGCAGGGTTTGCATCCCTGACGGCGTTGTCCAAAGCAACCGATCCAGCGTTGGCATCGTTACCTTTCGATCGCCAACGCAATGGGTTTGTGATGGGTGAAGGGGGCGCAACGTTAGTCTTAGAAACGTTGGCCCATGCCCAAGCCCGAGGCGCCCAGATTCTTGGTGAAGTTGTGGGTTACGGAACGACTAGCGATGCTTATCATATGACAGCCCCCCGACCGGATGGTGCTGGTGCCAAACGTGCCATGCAACAAGCAGTCGCGGAAGCGGGTATCCAACCAGGAGATGTCGATTACATCAATGCTCACGGAACGGCTACCCATGCGAATGATAGTGCTGAAGCCCAAGCGATTGAAGCGTTATTTGGTCAAAATGTCGCAGTCAGCAGTACTAAAGGAATGACGGGGCACTTATTAGGCGCTGCGGGTGCGATTGAAGCCGTTGCAACAATTGGTGCGCTGCAAGCGGGTCAATTACCTGCGAATATTGGTTGTACGGACCAAGATCCTGAGTGTCCAGTCAATTTAGTAACGCCAGCAACTCAACATCAAGCCGCAACCTATGCTTTGAGTAATTCATTTGGTTTTGGGGGCCATAATGCCGTGGTTGCCTTTAAGAAGTGGGTGAATGTATGAGTATGACGGATACGGAAGCGATGACCGCCCTGATCGATCAGTTTAATCAATCCAGCGCTCAAGTCATGGACGTCAAGACGACAACCTTTGAACTGCATTTGAATAAACAAGCTGAAACTGCCCAAATGACGGCAACGCAGCCGCACCAAGCAGTGGTCGATACCTCGGCATCATTGCCCACACCAACGAGTGAAACGCCGGCCCAATCGGAAGGGACAACGGTTACAGCGCCCTTAGTCGGGGTGGCTTACTTGGCAGCTGATCCGAAACAGGCACCATTCGTTCAAGTCGGTGATCATGTCAAGGCTGGGGAAACCTTGTGCGTGATTGAAGCAATGAAAATGATCAACGAGGTTCCCAGTCCAGTTAGTGGGACGGTTAAGGAAGTACTAATTAAGAATGCAACTATGGTTGAATTTGATGAACCATTGTTTGCCATTGAGGAGACGACCGTTTAATGGAAGTTACTGATTTAATTCCTCAACGTTTTCCGTTGCAATTATTGGACCGTATCATAACGGTCCAACCAGGTGTTAGCGCGACAGCGGAAAAATTAGTTACGATTAATGAATGGTTTTTTCAGAGTCAGACACTGACCGGCCGGACGATGATTCGACCAGTATTATTAGAGATTTTGGCTCAGACGGGAGTTGTGGCTTTATTATCGATGCCGGAACATCATGGTAATAACGTCTTTTTTGGCGGAATTCGGCAGGCTGTTTTTCAGACGGATGTGCGCCCTGGTGACCGGTTAGAAGCAACGGTGACATTAACTAAGTTGCGCCGTCAAATTGGAACAGGTCATGGCGTAATTACCTGTGCGGGTCATGAAATCGTTAGTGCTGATTTAACCTTTGTAATACAAGCCTGAAGGAGGTATGGCGATTGTTTAAAAAAGTCTTAGTCGCGAACCGTGGTGAAATTGCGGTCCAAGTTATTCGCGCGCTTCATGAGATGGGGATTAAAGCGGTCGCTGTTTATTCAGTGGCCGATCAAGAGAGCTTATTTGTACATCTGGCTGATGAGGCGGTCTGTATTGGGGCGAGTCCCGTCAATCAGTCATATTTGAATATGCAAGCAATTATTAGCGCTGCTAACTTGACCGGATGTCAGGCCATTCATCCGGGCTACGGCTTTTTATCTGAAAATGCCGAATTCGCCCAAATGTGTGCGGATTGTCAGTTAACGTTTATTGGGCCGCGTCCTGAGGTGATTGACCAGATGGGCGACAAGGAAAATGCCCGGCAGACCATGCAACGATTAGGCGTACCCGTGATTCCCGGGAGTCCATCGGTGCTTAAAGATGTTGAGGCGGCCTTGCAAGCTGCTGATACCTTAGGTTACCCAGTTATGATCAAAGCCGCTGCTGGGGGTGGCGGTAAGGGGATTCGCGCTGTTAACAATGATCAAGATTTAGCGAAGGCCTTTCGAACAGCTCAGCAGGAAGCTCAAGCTTCATACGATGATCATCGGTTGTACTTAGAAAAAATCATTGCCCCGGCGAAGCATATCGAAGTGCAGGTCTTAGCCGATCAACAGGGCCATGTTATTTATTTACCAGAGCGCGATTGTTCGCTACAACGGAATCATCAAAAAGTGCTAGAGGAAAGTCCATGTGCGGTCATCACGACTGCTGAACGGACCAAATTGGGACAATTAGTGGCTAACGCAACCAAAAAGTTGGGTTATACAAATACGGGTACCTATGAGTTTTTGATGGATCAGCAGCATCATTTTTATTTTTTGGAAATGAATACGCGGTTGCAAGTTGAACATACGGTTACTGAAATGGTAACGGGTATTGAATTGATTAAAGCGCAAGTACAAATTGCAGCTGGTATGCCATTAAAAATCAAACAAGCGGATGTCAAAATTCATGGTGTTGCCATGGAGTGTCGCTTGAATGCGGAGGATCCGTACCACGATTTTCGACCGCAACCTGGAAAAATCACCCGGTTGATCTACCCAATGGGGACACTGGGAGTCCGGATTGATGCTGGTGTGGTGACTGGTAGCATGATTGCACCGTTTTACGACTCGATGATTGCCAAAATCATTGTTCACGGTATTAATCGGAAGATGGTCAGTCGCAAGATGCATCGTTGTTTGTTGGAATTGACCATCGATGGGGTTCAAACGAACCGGACCTTCTTAGCAGGATTAGTTGCAGATTCGACTGTTGGCCGTGGTACCTATACCACAGCTTATATCGAACAAGACTTTTTGAAAGGATGGTTAAGTGATGCCCAAGCGCAAGTTTCAAGCACCCACTGAACGGCAGTTAGCTGTTCGCCGGGATAATATCCCAGACGCGTTATTGACGCGCTGTCCAGTTTGTCATGAAGATTGTTATACTCAAGATCTCGGTGAATTCAAGGTATGTCCCCATTGTGATTATGGGTTTCGCTTGCCTGCTTGGCAACGTGTTCAACAATTGACGGCGAGTTTTGAAGAGCGGGATGCGGACCTGAGTGCGCCCGTCAGTTTTGATGACCCTGCATATTTAGAAAAGTTGCAGCGTGCCAAAGCAGCCTCACACTTGAATGAGAGCGTATTGACTGGTATTGGGACATTAGCGACTTATCAATTTGGGTTAGGTGTCATGGAAACTAAATTTATGATGGGGAGTTTGGGGGCGGCAACCGGTGAGAAAATTACGCGATTATTTGAAACTTGTACGACCCAAAAACTTCCCGTTGTGATGGTTACTGCTTCTGGCGGGGCGCGTATGCAAGAAGGCGCTCGTGCATTGATGCAGATGGCTAAAGTGTCCACGGCGGTTGCAAATCACCGAAAAGCTGGACTGTTGTATATTACAATTTTAACTGATCCAACCACTGGTGGTGTCACGGCTAGTTTTGCGATGCAAGGTGACATTATGTTGAGCGAGCCACGAGCGCTCATTGGATTCGCGGGTCGGCGGGTCATTGAACAAACCATTCAACAGACACCACCTGCGGATTTTCAACGGGCGGAAACCTTATTGGCCAATGGGTGGTTGGATCAAATTGTGCCTCGGCCAGCCTTGCGAAAAACGCTACAACGATTATTAACAATCACCCAGGGAGGTCAGCACAATGCCTAAAACAACGGCCTATGAACAAGTTCAAGCAGCCCGTGATGCTAGTAAGATTAGCATTCAAACATTGATTGATGGCTTGACGGAAGACTTCTTTGACTGCCACGGTGACCGTCAACGGGCTGATGATCCAGCTGTGATCGCGGGTTTAGCAACGATTGCCGACCGACCCGTCACCATTATTGGCATTCAGAAGGGGCAAACTTTAGCTGAAAATCAAGCCCGGCACTTTGGCTGTGCGACGCCTAGCGGTTATCGGAAAGCACTACGATTGATGCGGCAAGCAGAACAATTACGGCAGCCGGTCGTGACCTTAATCAACACGCCGGGTGCCTATCCGGGGGTTGATGCGGAATATCAAGGTCAAGGTCGAGCGATTGCTGACTGCTTATTAGCGGGATTGCAGTTAAAAGTACCATTTTTGAGTTTGATTGTTGGCGAAGGTGGTAGTGGTGGTGCGCTGGCCCTAGCATGTGGCGATCAGGTTTGGATGCTAGCAAATAGCACTTATTCAGTGCTGTCGCCTGAAGGCTATGCCACTATTTTATGGAAAGAATCGCAACGTGCCGCTGAAGCTGCGGAAAAAATGCGCTTGACGCCGACAGAATTATTGGCAGACGGGATTATTGATCGGATTATTCCTGAAGTAGCAACCGCAGCAGATTGTCAACCGCTGAAAACGGCCATTGACGAAGCTTTAACGGCTTTAACAGCCAAGCCGGTGACGGAACTAGTGGCGCAACGCCAAGCCCGTTATCGACAATTTTAAACAAGTGAGGAATGATAAGTATGGACGGAATTTTAGCAGGTAAGACCATTGTTGTTATGGGAGTTGCCAATCAACGGAGTATTGCGTGGGGGTGTACCGAGGCACTAATGGCACAAGGGGCCCAAGTCATCTTGACTTACCAAAATGACCGTTTGAAACAAAGTTTGCAACGATTTGTGGCGCCAGATGTGCCGTTAATTGCCTGTGATGTTGCTGATGATAACAATGTTGATCGGGCATTTGCAAGCATTAAACAACAGTATGGTGCCATCGATGGAATTATCCATGCGATTGCTTATGCGGATAAAGCAACGTTAGAAGGTGATTTTGTGAATACCACGAAAGCTGGATATGATTTGGCACAAAATATTAGTGCGTATTCGCTGATTGCAGTTGCCCGAGCAGCTCGGCCAATGCTGAAACAAGGAGCCAGTCTCGTAACGTTGACGTATTTTGGATCAGAGCGGGCCGTACCAAATTACAATATGATGGGGGTTGCTAAGGCCGCGTTGGAAGCAAATGTGCGTTACTTGGCACGTGACCTTGGACCACAACAAGTCCGCGTGAATGCAATTTCAGCCGGAGCAGTCAAAACGTTGGCGGTAACGGGTATTCATGAGCATCAGCAATTATTAAAATTATCTCGCAGTATGACGGTTGATGGTGAACCGGTAAAAACGCGTGAAATTGGCAACGTGGCCGCCTTTTTATTAAGTGATTTGTCGACTGGGATGACCGGGGACGTGGTATATGTGGATAAAGGGGTTCACTTAAGTTAATGCCAATCACTCAAGTTGTCTTTAAACGGCAGTGGCTTCAGATGCCGGTCGATGTTTCTAAAAAAATGCGGCGGGTCACTCAGCGAACTGTGAGTCGCCAATTAATTCAGCAAGTGTTATCGGTACCATTAGCTTATCATCGATTGGGCCAGCCGTATTTTCCAAGTCATCCTCAATTAGGTGTTAGTGTTAGTCACACGCACCAGTTAGTGATGGTAGCGGTCGGTCCGGGACCACTGGGAATTGATGTTGAACAGGTCCGTCCACATGATTTAGATGCCATTCGACGGGCCTTTACGCCTGCAGAATGGCATCTTTTACAAACCTTATCGGCGCAAGAACGACAGCGGCTGGGGTGGCAACTTTGGACGGCTAAAGAAGCTGTGTTAAAGCTAGTGGGCTGTGGTTTGACCCAGGCACCACGTCAAGTTGAAGTACTCGATTTAAAGTATGGGCGCGTGCGCTATCAATCCCAGTCATATCAGTTGACGCCCTTGGCATTGTCTGCGACATACGTGGGCTTTTTGGCACAACATGCTTAAATAGGCCTAGTCAAGGATAGCAAGTATCGATATCCTTGACTAGGCCTATTATTGTGATGTTTGGTTAAACTTGGTAATATATTATTGAAATAATGTTGCATGATAGTCAAATATAATTGGTGAAGCAATTACATCTTGACTATCATGAAATTTACTTGATTGAAGGTAGCTTAACATGCAAATTCGCCGTTATCAGGCGCATGATTTAAACGAGGTTCTTGCCTTGTTTCAACAAACTGTTAGACAGGTAAATATCCGAGACTATTCGACGACGCAGATTAAGGCTTGGCTGGGCACTGATTCCGTTACTATTCATCAGCATTGGCAACAACGATTATTAACAACAACGACGATGGTTATATTGGATGGACAGAAGTTAATTGCTTTTGGCAATATCCTAGCTACGGGATATTTAGATTGTCTTTATGTCCATACGGAATATCAGCGTCAAGGTCTGGCTAAGTGGTTGGTGACGACATTAGAAGCATCAGTATCAGTTACCCAATATACGGTTGCGGCTTCAATTACGGCCGTACCATTTTTTGTTGCTCAAGGGTATCATGTCATTCGTCGGCAAGAAGTTGTCCGTGCCGACCAAGTATTAACTAACTTTTTCATGATCAAAACTAGTTGTGAGTAGCCAACAAGAAGGTGTAACCAAGCTGTAGACATTATTAGCTGATCTGTGTCAGTCAAATCAGATCTGCTAATAATGATTGAATTTTAGCAATGTTGAATCAAGACGATGATGTCTCAGCCGTCACGCACGGTCATTTGATCTGACCGGCTTTAAGTAATCCGATTGCCGGAACGTGGCAGCACAGATTTGAGCCGTCGTCCATATCTCGAATGCTGGCCTTCCAGTCGGATAGTCTTCGTATGGCAGACATGGATGTACGCAACTATTAGTGGACTAGGTACCGTTTCTCATGAACAGCAGTTTTTCAAATTAACTGTCAGACTGATTATAATTGCGATAACTCAGCTAGTTTTGGGAATCGGACTAAGTGTACAATATTGCCGACGAACAGGATTCATCTAATTAGTGCGTATTAATCAAATTCATGTAAATAAACATATGCATAATACAAAACCAGTCTAAAAATAATAAGGATGATGAGGTGTACCCATGGAACCCATTCAAATTTCACAGACTTTATCAATTAGCAATCACCGTGTGTTTTCCGCGGATCTGAATGAGCATGATACAGTTTTCGGCGGCAAAATCTTGGCGACCATTGATGATAATTCATCGATTGCGGCATCGCGAGTGGCACGGATTGAGACGGTGACCGTATCAGTTGATCAAGTCAATTTTTTGTTGCCATTCCGGTTACAGGACTCAATGTGCGCGGAATCTTACGTTTCGGGTGTCGGTCATCGGTCAATCGAGGTGTTTACTAAAATTATTGGCGAACATTTGAAGACGGGGGAACGTTTTTTGGGCTTAACTTGTTTTTCAACGTTCGTGGTAACGGATCGTAATATTGGATTACCAGCGCTAGTGGCCGATAAGCCAGAATATGCATTTGTTGCACATGGTTATCAGGAACGCCAGGTGACTCGGTTGACTAAGTTAAAACGCCAACAAGATTTCAATGCGCACATTAGCGTTGATTTGCCTTGGTAAAAGGATTTGGGTTGACAATATTGGTAAGCCTTGTTAAGTTATAACTATCAAATATAGGAGGGGTGTTTTATGTCGGTCATTCGTTAGGGCGTTGTTGGACGAAAAAAGTGGGTCAGACCCGCTTGGTTTCGTGTACCCTAATGTGACGAATGACCACGGCATATGAACACGCCGCACGGTTTTTGCGCACAGTGGGATAAACTGGGCGCATTTTTTATTCGCAGAGCATCAGGGTGAGTCACTTTGCGAAAGGATTATAAAATTGACAATTAATTTAACTAAATATGGATTGACGACTGCAGTTGAAACAACGAGTCTTAAAGAAGACGGACAAATGCTCGGTCGCGTTATTAGCCAACACCGTGATTTATACCAAGTCATCACGGCCACTGGCGAATGGCAAGCTCGGGTTACCGGAAAACTAGCCCATGCCGCAACAAGTCCAACGGCGTTTCCGGCTGTTGGTGATTGGGTTCAGGTGTGTCCAACTGCTGATGATCAGGCTCAGATTGAAGCTATCCGACCACGTCAAAGTGTCTTGGCACGCGGAGCAGTGAATCAGCATGACGGGCAAATCATCGCCACTAATATCAACACGATTTTTATTTGTATGTCACTGAATGCGGACTTTAATGTGCGACGCGTGGAGCGTTATCTGACGATTGCGTGGGATAGTGGTGCGTTACCGGTGATCATCTTAACAAAGGCAGATGTCTGTACGGATTTAGCGGCTAAGTTACGGGCCGTGGCGGACGTGAGTGTTGGCGTGTCAACGATAACGTGTTCAGCCGAGACGGGCCAAGGATTGGATGACTTGCAACCATACCTAACGACTGGTCAAACGGTGGCCTTTGTAGGATCTTCGGGGGTTGGTAAGTCGACTTTAATTAATCGGTTACTCGGACAAGATGTCTTGACGACGAAAACGATTCGTGAAGATGATGATAAAGGACGGCACACAACGACGAGTCGGCAATTGATACCTCTACCTACAGGCGCCTGTGTGATTGATACGCCGGGAATGCGTGAACTGCAAATCTTTGTGGGCGATTTAGATCAAACTTTTGCGGAAATTGCAACGTTATCAGCGCAGTGTAAGTTTAATGATTGTACCCATACCAGTGAACCTGGGTGTGCCGTACGAGCAGCCGTTGAAGCTGGCACGGTGACGGTAGAACGGTTACAGAGTTATCAAAAATTACAACGCGAGATGAGTTATCAGGGGCTTAATTCACGCCAGTTAGAACAGGCGAAAATTCAGCGGATGTTTGGCGGCAAACAGGCAATGAAACGTATCAAGCAGCGCTATCACCGCGACTAACCTGACTAATAGGTAAATATAAAATAGTGTGAATTGAATGATAGGAGCGTGCGCCAAAAGGTGGTCTGCAAGCAACCTTTTGGCGCACGCTTCGACAATATTGACAGAAAAATTGTGTTCGGTTTCTTGAGAAAAAGTCTTTTCTCAAGCGACTGAACACTTTTAGTTTTGTCCCCAATCTCTACTCAGGTTGTACTTTCATTGTGGCGTAATGTGAACTTGGTGACCTGTTGAGCGAGATAAGCGGGCGTTTCGACCATGCCATTTTGCTGCCAATGGACGAGTATGTTGACGACGGCGCCCGAAAAATAGGCAGTGTAGTACGGTTGGCGGAGCGCGGCATTGCTCGAACCGATAATGCGATCCTGCTTGATGAGCAACGCGAAGACGGCTTCAAAGCTTTGAATGAAAATCTGAATTTTTCCGTTTTTGATCAATAATTGATTAGTCGCTGCCATTTGCTGCATGAGGGTGAAATATTGGGTCATCAATACCTGCAGTTTAACCTTCGATTGTCGTGGTAATTGGCGCAAATATTGGAGGATGGCTTGCTTTTGGTACGCTAAAATAATTTGATCAAAGCTCGTAAAATTGCGATAAAAATAAGTACGAGAAACTTGCGCATGCTGACAGAGTTCCGTAATTGAAATGCGACTTAACGGTTTTTGTGACATGAGCTGTAGTAAGGCCTCATAGACTGCAGCTAAGTTCTGGCGTTTTCGTATTTGCGGGTTCATCGGTAACAACATCTCCATTTTTGTAACGTAAGTATTTATTAATTTCCATTTTACCAGATATACTGCCATTAACTTAACGGGAGGCGGTTATTTTGAAAAAATCGATGAAAGTAATTGCGATGATGATGATTGGGATTTTTCTGTGTATGCTTGATACGACGGTCATGAATATTGCATTGCCAGCAATTCAAACGGGGTTGAACACTGATTTGGCGCACCTGTCGTGGGCATTAAATATTTATACTGTTCTGTTTGCTAGTTTGGCGATTCCACTAGGTCGTTTGGCAGATGTCTGGGGCCGTGGGCGAATGTACTTAATTGGATTAGGGTTATTCGGTATTGGGTCACTAACCTCTGGATTGAGTCTCAGTGTGGTGTTACTGATTGTTGGACGGGCCATTCAAAGTATTGGTGCAGCCATCGTCTTCCCGGCTAGTATGACGATTGGCATTCAGAGTGTCACACTTAACAAGCGGACTAGTGTGATTGCAGGGCTGGGCGTGATGCAGGGATTAGCGGCAGCGTTAGGACCAACCATTGGTGGTGCAGTCACTCAGTTTTGGGGGTGGCGGGGCATTTTTCTGATCAACGTGCCATTAGTTGTGATTGCGTTTAGTGGCTGCTTGGCATGGTTATCGTGGTGTCATCCCAGTCATGGCCAAGCGAAACTAGATCTTGGTGGGAGTGCCTTAATCATGACGACCTTATTAGCATTGACCTTGGTACTAGTTAAGGGAAACGATTGGGGGTGGACGAGTCGACTAATTATTGGCCTGGGTGTCACTAGTGTGCTGGCACTGTTTGCGTTTATCTGGACGGAAGCCCACGTGGCAGCGCCCATGGTTCCATTAGCGCTATTTAAAGACCGGCAGTTTAACGGTGCAGCGTTAGCGACCGTGTTATCAGGGGTCTTTATGGTGGCATTGTTAGTCTTAATGCCGAGCTTCTTCACGAAAGTTCAAGGTAAGACGGAACTGATGGCTGCGATTATGATTACGCCAGCATCAATGATGATTTTTGTCTTTTCACCAATCAGTGGGTTCTTGTTAGCAAAGCTTGGTGCGCGGCGCGTGATCTTTAGTGGCAGTCTCGCGATGGCTACGGGTTATGGGGTACTTAGCCTAATGAATCCTAGTCAGTACTGGCAGTTTGCATTGGCGGCGCTACTGATTGGTGCGGGTTACGGCACGATCATTGGGCCAATTACGGTATTAGCGGCCGGTGATTTTACCGGTGAGTTACTGACAGCGTCACAAAGTGTGATTGGTGTTTTCCGCCAAATTGGGACATCGTTAGCCGTCGCCATCTTCGTGTCAGCATTGGCGGTGAATTTGACAACTGCTAAGTCACGAGTCAAGTCGTATGCGGCGGTGTCTGTTGCTCAGTTATCGATTTCTGACCAGGCCAAACGCGATACGCTGCAAGTAGTTGATCACCAATTGGCGGCCGAGCAAACGGCCCAAGTGGTACATGATCCAATCACAGCGACAAAGACCCGTCGATTGGTTGCAGATCAATATGTTCAGGTGTTAAAAGCACGGTCACTGCAAGCTGCCCCAGTTCGTATTAAGGCTCAAGTTCATCAGCAGGTAGCCCAAAAGGTTCACAGTCAAGTTAAACACACTAACCAGCGAATAAGGACCGCTGCATCAGTGATTAAGGCCAAAACCAAAATTGAGTTAACTGCTGCGTTTATGCGCCCCTACCAAGTCGCTTGGCCATTCACGCTATTGCTAGTGATGACGACCTGGTGTTTTGCGGGACGGGAGCGGAAAAGTGGCAAGCCGGGTTAAGTCACGTTGATTGAGGTGGGCTTCAGGCACGTTTGAATAGCTGAGCTGGGAGGGCCCGCGAAGGTGATTGCCGCCGCTGACTTTGGAACTTGCCATCGAACTTAGCTTTGCGAGCATGTGAGGCGCTTATGCTATAATAAGGGCAAAAGGGGGTAGTCTTGATGAAAGAAAAACAAGTGTTTCATATCAATGGCTATATTGGTCTAGTGTTAGCGATTGCATTTGTGTTAGTTGGCGGTTGGCTGGTTTGGGCCGGTGCGACTGGCAACCATTTTGCTAGTATTTTTTTAGGGGCGTTGTTAATTATTATTGCGGCGTTTGGTGCTAGTTCTTTAACAATCGTTGGGCCTAATGAAGCCCGGGTGCTGACATTTTTTGGTAAGTATATCGGGACAATTCGGGATTCGGGGCTGTTTATGACCGTTCCGTTGACCAGTAAGTTTTCAATTTCATTGCGGGTTCGTAACTTTAACAGTGCCATCTTAAAAGTTAATGATCTCCGAGGAAATCCAGTGGAAATTGCGGCCGTTATCGTGTTCAAAGTTGTTGATACCAGTATGGCGCTCTTTGCGGTAGATGATTATGAACAATTTGTTGAGATTCAAAGTGAATCAGCGTTACGGCATGTCGCATCGGAGTATCCCTATGACACGTTTGATGATGATAAAAAGATTACGCTGCGGAGCAATCCAACTGAAGTTTCTGACCGATTAACGGAAGAGCTTCAGGAACGGCTAGATGTCGCGGGGGTTGAAATTGTGGAAACGCGCTTAACGCACCTTGCTTATGCGACTGAAATTGCCAGTGCGATGTTACAACGGCAACAATCTTCAGCAATATTATCCGCCCGCAAAGTCATCGTGGAAGGTGCCGTTTCAATTACCGAAGATACGATTGCTCGTTTGGAAAAGGATACAGGGATGCAGTTGTCGGATGATAAGAAGCTGCAATTGATCAATAATATGATGGTCACCATTATTTCGGAGCGGGGGACTCAGCCAATTGTGAATACTTCGGAGGTTAAGTAGGAACGTTGATATAACAACAATTATAAGCTAATAACAGTCAAGGCGCACCTTTAAAAACAAGGTTCGCCTTTTTTGCCGTAAGGAGTACCGTAACGTTTTGTCATTTTTTTCCAAAATGACAAATTTCAGTAAATTTAATCTGAAAAAGCCTTCATTTTTTTTGCTACGTCTGCTTCCCAGATTTACAGTTGAAGCGCAGCAAATGACCGTGAAGGCTTACTGGTTGGGCTAACCTTATACCAGTCTTACCAAGGTATTGCGCAATAAATCGGTTGCTCCAAAGCAATTATTTCGTGTGTCGTTAGTTGAAACGGTGACCATTCTAAGTATCCGCTGTCATTGCTTCACGGAATGGTCTTAGCATAACTACTTTAGCAGCATAAAACGGTAAGTGTATCTATTCAACAATTTATCCAGATCAAAGATCGATTTACTGAGTTTACAAACAGCGTTAAGAAATGTAAAGCTGTCTGATATTAATAAGCAAGTAGCACAGCGAAAATTGATTTTTGGCTACATGGGTTATCAGTTTAGATGAAATAAGAAAATCCTGAATTAGACCTGAGTAATCAGTGCGGGATTTTTTGTTAGCTATTAAAGTCCGAATGCAGGCGCATATTGTAATAGTCCAGCGTAGTCATCATTTTGTTGAAATATCTTTACCATAAATACATCCTCAGGTACTTCCATTGGCGCTATTATTCCGTATGTGCTGGCTGGCTTGTAGCCAAAGCGACTATAGTAATGAGGATCACCGAGAATGCTAATGAACTTATAATTATTATTTTGGGCAATGCTGTCGATTTTCATCATCAATTGTGAGCCAATCCCTTTGCCTTGGTATTCGGGTAGGACACTAATAGGGGCTAAAACTAATCCTTTGATTTGATTGATTTTTGCTTCACTTAGTAAAGCATGGCCAACAACTTTATTATCGGTGATTACAACACTTTCAAAGGTTTTAGTACTGCTATTTCTTAATGTTAAGGTTAACTCTGCCTCACCGTTATAACCATGTTCAGATTTCTTGAAAGCATTGCGAATTAAGCTGTCAACAGAATTAGTCATTTCGGTTTTAAATATTTCGGTTCTCATAAATAATAATCTCCTCTAATTGATGGGGGATTTCCCCGTGAAGTAGCTTAAGCATCTGTATGTTAGCTACTCAGATATAGTAAATTCATTTATTTTATAATATATCCCGGTAATTGCCTAATTGTAAAGTAATAAAGCTATTCTATATGGTGGACGATTGCTCAACATAACAGTTGAGCATATATATCTGAGCCGTTCAAAACGGAAAATAAGCGATTTAATCAAATGACTGTTAAAACCCATACTGACATCGGCTAATGTAATTTTTGCATAAATGCTATTTGCAATTTAAGTGTTGTTTAGTTCAGTAAATATAAAATAATCAGCCCACCATTGAAATTATTTTCAATGGTGGGCTGATTATATGACCGTCATCATCACTGTAAAAATCAGTCATTGCATCTTCAATTGTCAATCCTTGACCACTATGATGCTGGTTGTTACGGTCAATAACTAAAAACATTTGAGTTTCTGTATTAAGTTGAATACGATATTTCATCATGATATCCTCCACATTCTAGTTCCGAATGTAAGGTAGCGAATAATTAGAATGTATCATATTTTGATAAAAACGCAAGTGAGATGCTCAACATATATATAATAGTTACCTCACTACAATTGTTTAAGACGTATGCTTATAAAACAGAAAGGGGTTTATAAGCTATCTTTATTGTTCAGATGCTTTTGCGAAGAGTTATTACTTTGTGAAAATTTATATTAAACTGAAAGGCCATCTGAATCGTCTCTAGTAGCCCAATGCTTAATAAAATTGTGCGCGCTGGATCGATTGTTAATGCATTCGTTGCACTATTAATTAGCATCGTCTCAATTTTCAAAAGTTTTTTGTTGAGATTCAGTTAATTTTGTCATGTTTTCACCTCGTATAACTATAATCAGACAAGAATTCTATAAATATACTTAAATCTCAAAAAGTTGTTCAGCAAGTATCAATAATAATTTTAAACGTGGGTAAAACAGCTAAATGATGGGACTTTTAGTCGCTGTGCATCTTTGTGGAAATCGTCACGAGGTCGCGTTATATTGAAAAGTAAGGAGGGGATCTTATGGTAAAGACGAAAAAAAATAATGTCTTCCGTTACTTATTAGTTATAATTGGGATGATGGTTGCGTTTTTAGGATTTGGGGCAGTTCAAGTGTCGGCCCATGGATTTGTGACTAATCCGGGTGGCCGAGCTTATTTGGGAAGTACCTGGTATCCAGGTGGTCCATTAAATACAAATATCGGGTCAGTTATGTACGAACCACAAAGCATTGAAGCACCTAAAAATACATTTATAGATGGTAAAATTGCAAGTGCCGGTATTCCTAATTTTTCACAATTAGATGAACAAACTGCTAATAGATGGTATAAAACACCGGTTAAAGCTGGAAACCTTGATGTTACTTGGCAGTTGACTGCTCGTCATAAAACGAGTACTTGGGATTATTATATTACAAAGCCGGGTTGGAATCCGAACGCGCCACTTAAGTTTAGTGATTTCAAGAAAATTGCTAGCTACAATGATAAAGGTGCAATGCCCAATGAATTTGTGACGCATCAAGTCAATATTCCATCAGAGGAAAAAGGCTATCAAGTATTATTAAGTGTTTGGAATATAGCAGATACTGGTAATGCCTTTTATCAAGTTTCAGATATCAATGTTCAATAAACCGCTGCCCGATAACTTCAATGTGACTTTTTAGTAATAAAATTGTTAGTTACACAATATCTGAAAACCTTACTGATCATAGTTCTAGAGCGGTAAGGTTTTTGATTTCACTGTTGAAAGTGATGTTTCTTATGCCTGCTGCATGGGCAAGTGTGACGATTTAGGGTGTAGCAAAACGACCTGAGTACGTCCACGTTGGCTTCTCAAAGCGGTAGATCCATCAGTGTAACAATTTATTTTGGAAATAAGCTAATGATTAGGTAGAAAAAATTCCGCACTGTCTCAACATGGTAGTGCGGGATTTTTTCTATGTGTAAGCTCACACTTCCTTATTTAGTAGTACATTTTAAAACGAGGAATGCCAAGCGAACCACGCTAGACAGTTGTGAGAATTGATTCAGGTGCCATTTATATTTTTTAAATAGCTGGAGAAAATGTTTTATTGTGAGACCACTCAGTAAAATCCGTAGCGAATACAAACTGAACAAACAACAAAAGTGGTTAAAAAGCCTGTTTAGAACTTGTGATAAAGGCCATAAAGTAACGAAAATCTATAATCATGATTATTGTGTCGTGAAGTGCAAACAATCAGTAGCCTTAATTGAAATTTGGACATCGCATCTCTTAAAGGAGGTGTCCACTTCATGCTCTTTTAATAGTCAACTAGTGGATTAAATAAATCTAGTTGCCAATGCCACTCATGTAGATTAAGCCATACCAACCGCGTGTAAACATTTTGTTGGTGAAGGTTGTTAATTCTGAAATTAATTTGTCTTGTTCAGAAGAAAAATGGTATTTCTTAGCAACCGCAATTGCTTGAAATTGACTATTCAATTCATTAATTGCATCAGGTACTTGTTGATAACGCTTAGTAGTTGAATCTGGTTGGTTGATGGTCGCATAGGCTTTACTGATTAGTTTTCTTATGTCGACTCTTTCAACTGGAACTGATGCATTTAGTTGTTCCAAAAGCTGATTAACAATAGTTAAACGAGCTAATTTTTTTTGCTGTTTCATAATTCAATCTCCACTATAAAAAAGTTTTTTCTTATTCTATCACAATAATCTAAGATTTTCATCCTGACTTATGGTTAATAGCAGCAAAGAACTAATTTATTTTTACAGTTCAGTGACAACGTCGTAATCAAGAACAGTTTTCATTTGTTGTGATGGCTGTATAAAAGCTTTTTGTGGAAAGATGATAAAGAGGCCATAATGGTTTCAAAATAAAATGGTATTAAAAGACATTATGTTCCCTTAAAAATAATAATCGCAGTCAGTCCTTAGTGATGTAATTTTTTATATAATAGATAAGAAGTGATGATGGCAATAATAGCCACGACAACTATGTCAATAGTCCAATCAATTGCGGATAAACTCCGGAAGTAGTCGAACAAATTATTATTAAGCATGTTTTTTCCCTTAGTCTGTTAATGAGAATTCCTATATACCCTTTTCAATTGTAAGTTTAGATTATTGTATAAAGCAAATCGCATTGTTGCTGAATGGTTAATTTAATTGCCCGTTTAGATATGATTTGCCAATAATAATGACTAACCCGATTACGATTAATAATAAACTAACATAATTGAGTGGCCGACTTTTACTTTGATAATGAGTAAACCAGCCATATTTGACTCGTGTATTAGCAACATTGATGATGATACCGATACCAGTGATAATGCTGCCAATTACTATCATAAGATCCATCTGTGTACCTCCGTTTAATTAAGTCAGTTAACTCAAATCTGTTAACGGTCAATGGCCTGGGTGGATTGAGTTAGGATGGCGACGGTTTATTAGAATATATTCAGAAGTAGTAATTTGAATAAAAATAAATGGATGATTCTAAATGTATACAATATATTAAGATAACAAATGTTGTCAATATAGATGCAATGTACATTTTATGACGTCAGTACGAATTTGTGTTAAATAATAATTTTAAGTGATGAGAAATAAACACATCGACTTGAGTGGGGATGGCTGATAGTACTTCAAAATAATAAAGATAATTAATGCTTTAAATAATCAGGGCTGGACACATAATGCTTTGTGTATGGAATACTCATTAATATGAGACCAAGAAATTTGCCAAACGTTATTTAGGAAAAATCATGTGTTATTAGTAAAATGCAAATTGTTGGTATAAAACACCAGTAAAGGCAGGCAATTTTAGGGTGACTTGGCGATGGACAGTTCGCCATAAAACCAGTATGTGGGATTATTATCTAAGAAAGCCTGGTTTGAATTCGAACGCACCCCCTCAAGAGTGGTAATTTCGAGAAAATTGCTAGCTACAATGATAACAGTGCAACACCTAGTGAATTCGTGACAAATCA
The DNA here is from genome assembly GCF_032681335.1 of Lactiplantibacillus sp. DA1. Classification (NCBI taxonomy): domain Bacteria; kingdom Bacillati; phylum Bacillota; class Bacilli; order Lactobacillales; family Lactobacillaceae; genus Lactiplantibacillus; species Lactiplantibacillus sp. DA1. The sequence continues at coordinate 46,870 of NZ_JAWHTQ010000002.1, forward strand.
AGTCAATATTTCATCGAATGAAAAGGGGAATCGAGTACTATTAAGTGTTTGGAACATAGTGGATACTGGTACTGCCTTTTACCAAGTCTCGGATTTTAATAGCCAATAATATTTAGTCAGTCAGGCTTAATTTATCTTTAATATGCGTTGGGACAATAAAAATTATGTTTGAAGTTATAATGAAAAAGTCTTACTGGTTTTAGTTGGCTAGTAAGACTTTGTTATCAATTTAAGTTAAGAAGACTTTAATAAGTCAGCAACATTGGCAATCAATGAAAGCGACATCTGCGGTAGCAACTGTTAAGTAGTTCGGATTGTTAATGAAGTTACAACTGCTCGATAATATAGGCCGATAGAATGACAATAATATTGAATATCAGCCTGATTATTAGCATGATTTCAGTCAATAACTAAGCGAGTGACGGGAATCGAACCCGCGACTACAGCTTGGAAGGCTGTCGTTTTACCACTAAACTACACTCGCATGAATTGAGCACTCAGCTTGTATGCGCTGCGTCTTTGAACTGATATGACAGCAGTAGCACCGCACGTTATTAGAACTCTCTTATTAGCTAAATGATTATATTTTAATTATATCGTAAGCAGTTGACGATCGTAAAATAAAAAGCAGTATGAATTATTCAATAGGCTTCAATTAATTATTCACCGTAAAATATTTAGTCTATGTTTGTTAATCAGAAGAATAGTTATCGACATATTGGCATCGTGAGCAGTTGTGATGACTATTAAATAAAATTAATTGTCATCATTGATATGTATATTTATGGATTTGTCATACAAGACGCGGTATATTAACCATGTTAATTACTAATTCTTGGGGGTGGACAATAATGAGTAAAGTTTATACGGATGTGTTCAACATCAAGCATACGGATTGTACCGTGGTGGATACGATCAATGATTTTAGTCGAATCTTTATTATTCAAGATAAATATGGGTCACGGTTTACTTGTCTCAAAGATGATGCCCGCCCGGCTAAAAAGGGTAGTGGTCACTGGACGAGTGCCAATCCAGAAGATGCACCGCAGGACTACGCTGTGCCTTATCGGTCAAGAAAACGGCAACGTAGAACGTTGTAGCTTTTGTTGGGCCACCATATTTTAAGTATAGTTGGTGCAATACAAGTGTTGTCCTGTAAAGAATACGGTCAAACCGTATTAAACTTTCAACAATATCAAATAACGGCCCCCGCAGTCATGACTGTGGGGGCCGTTATTTGATATTGTTTGAGCCTAATTCAATAGTGCGACGCCTAATGTCAAGTAAGTCGCAAAGCAAATCCAGACCATGTAGGGGACCATCAAAATTGCAGCTAGTCGGCTATTACGATAAAACTGCAAGATACAAAGTAGGACGACTAAATCCAGAATAATGATAATGACTAGCCCCCACCAATATGCAGACTGGCTGAAAAAGATGATACTCCAGATAAAGTTTAACAACAATTGAATCCCAAACAACGCGGTATTCATAATACGGTCACGTCGGTTGATTGTCTGTTGGTAAACTAAGTAGCCGGCAATTGCGATGAGAGCATATAAGATGGGCCAAACGATGCCAAATAGGCCGTCTGGTGGCGAAAGCACTGGTAGGTTAAGCCCATTATAAATTGCTTTAATATCACCGGCTAACCAGGCTGATAAACTGCCGATGGCTTCAACCACGACAATAAAAATGAGCAGATGAAGCCAGTTGAATTTAGGATGTTCTTTGATCATCTGTTTCCCTCCAGTCTAATGATTCGCTAATCAGTATCGTCTGGTGTATTAATTACCGCCACGTTGACTTCTGCTTTTTGCACCACGTACGCAGTGGTTGAGCCAAGCAAAATTCGAGAAACCGCATTAGTACCAGATTTACCCATGACAATTAAATCAATAGCATATTTTTTGGGGAGATCTGTGGCAATACTTGCTTTGGGTGAACTATTAACTTGGATTGGGAGAGCTTCTACTTGCGCATCGGTGGCTAATTGTTGACCACGATCTAAAATATCCTGACTATTATCTTTCGCGACCTTTAATAGATTGGTATATAATGTGCCTCCATAAGCTGCTGGACTATACGCATTTAAACGCGTGATATCAATGACATTGACCAGAAACAATTTTGATTTGAACGTCTGCGCCAATTTGACTGCGTGCTTTAGGGCCATGTAGGAATTGTCAGAACCATCAAGTGGAACTAAAATATTTTGATACATCATCAGGACCTCCTAGTTGAAATTAATTATTATGGTAATGATAACATTTGATTAATTTTAACGTCTATTAATATGATTAATTATCTTGTTATAAAAGACGCAACATTCATTGTCCGAGATAGTCGATGAATGTTGCGTCTAATTAAATTACTGCCAACGATTTGGTCGTGATGGTAATACCATCAAAATAAAGAACCAGATCGTCCCAATGAGTGGAACTAAGTCAATCAGAATCCACCATGCAGTGTGATCACTGTCATGTAATCGGCGGAATTTCAGTGAGAGTGTTCCTAACCAAACAATTAACGCAATCAGTTTACTCATCGTGTTAACGCTCAGGTCACTCCAATTATAGATATCTTCAATGGGGTGTCCCATAATCATCTGAATAATGGCAATGATCAACCCACCAAGGATATAGTTGATGATAACAGGCCACCAGTATTCGGAGCGTGTTGCCGTGCCAGAAAAGTTTAATAGATTGTCCCAAAATTTGCGATAGGCGTTTGCCATCGTAATCCCCCCAATGAAATGTGATATGTGAGTTATTATTAACTATGAGCTAATGGTGTCAATAAATAACCACATCTAACTATAACTATAAAATTAATTTTGTGCAATTAAATTACTGATTTTTTGTGATCAAAATAATTAACGATCATGATGTTGCTGGTACGATCAATTCAAAACGGTCGGCTAGATAGCTTAGTTCGATTGGAAGCTTAACTGCTGGATCACCGTCAATCCGAGTCGTAACGGACTGACTGGTCGCGCTAGTAATCTGGGCACTAGTTGCTGTTAATTGAGTAATAGCTTTAGAGTGCTGCAAGTTTCCCGTTAGTGCGAACCAAATATAAGGAATAACTTGTCGCCATCCAATGTTATTCAGTAGGCTGATGTGCATTTTGCCGGGAGCAGATGCGCTATAGACGTACCCACCGACTGATTTAGTTGTCGTAATTAAGCAGAACCATGTTTTTAGCGTGTGGCTTGGTTCATGTTTGAATTGATAGCGGATCGGAAGTGACTTATTGTGACCGATATGACGAATAGCTCGGTAAACGTAGCTTAGCTTTCCAAATCGTTGCTTCTCTGATTGGCGAACTTCATTAGAAATATCAGCCAAATTGCCGAATGTCAGTGAACTGACGACTGCGCGCCGTTGATTACAAACGAGCATTCCCACCGACTGAGTTGCAGGCTGGGTACAAATTAGCTCAATTGCTGCTTCTGGGTCAGTTGGTAACTGGTAACGGGTGGCAAAATTGTTCACTGTCCCCATAGGAATAATCCCGATGCGAATGTGTGCCTCAGCCTGAATCAAGGCAGTCATGGCAACATTAAGTGTACCATCCCCGCCAATAATAATTAGTGCCGCTAGTTGAGGCAGGGTTTGTTTAATTAAGGCAATTGCTCGCGGAATACCTGGCGTTGTGAGTAATTGTGTTTGAATGCCGTGTTTCAGTAACGCTTGTGCGGTTTGATGAGCGACGGTCGCTGCTTGGCCACTGCCAGCTTGACCATTATAAAAAATACCGTAAGTTGTTGTCATGATAATCACCTCTGAAATATAAAATTAAGTTCATTTATAATTTGTTGATTAAGTCTTTAATAGTTAAAGTATAGCGTGAACGTTGGGTTACCCGGAAACGATATGCATCCTTCAGTGTACTGTCAGGTGTAATGAGCGTTTTGATTGCCCAGCATAAAAATTATAGTTATGATAATTTTAATTACAATAATGCTGGCAATCGGGAGTGGTCACAATGGGATGGATCGGCGCTATTATACTTGGATTAACCGTGGGGATCGCTGCAAATGCAGTGGGATCACATGGGCAACGGCAAACAATAATCAATTTAATCATGGGCCCATTGGGTGCGCTTGGTGGTCAGCTAGGATTTGGTTCTGTTGGACCAGCAATTGCTGGGATGACGCTATTGCCAGTAGTTAGTGGGGCGATTGTTTTGATTGTGATTGGTATGCTTATCGTTCAAACACTTCAACCACAGTAATTGTGATTGTTTATGAAAATAGGGAGGTGCCCAAAATGGCTAAAATTAAACGACAGACCCCTGGTTTTTGGGGTAAATTATCATTATTGATTGCGATTGGACAATTAGGCTTGACTATTTATCGTGAAGTTCGCCAGTTCAAAGAACACCGTTAGGATAAAGGGGATGATGACATGCATTGGTTATGGGTAATAATTGTAGGCTCCGCAGTTGGTGCGTTTGCGGGTGCGATTATGAGCTCTGGTCAATCACGTGGATGGCTTGGGCATATTATTGCTGGGGTGATTGGGGCTCTGCTTGGTGAAGTGCTGATTGGACCAATTGGCCCCGAATTGGCAGGGATGACCGTAATGCCAGCCGCAATTGGGGCCATTGCTGTCACCTTAATCATGATGCTGTTGATCCAGTGGTCACGGGTCAGATAACTACTTACCTTAGAGAATCATTAGGATCTATAGATGGCTTCGAGATGTGAGTAATATCGGAGCCGTTTTTTAGTCTGCAATTACGATTAGTTCATTCGTCACAAAAAAAACGGATGATAGTTTAAAACTATCACCCGTTTTCGCCGTGCCCACGACAAGTTTTAATCGTCTGATTGCTTCTTCAATTTATCCTTAGCTTCATCAACGACGCCCTTAACGGTTTCTTCAGCGTCAGCTAATTTGTCCTTAGCTTTACCCATTAAGGATTGGGTCTTGCCTTCTGCTTCACGTGCACGATCCCCGGTAACTTTGCCTTCAACTTCTTTGGCCTTACCGCTCAATTGATCTTTTTTGCTATCGAATTTCTTGTTAACATCACTCATAAAAAGCGCCTCCTAATATAAGAATTACCCTTAGTTTGCTATAAGTGATGTTAAAACGCAATCAATATGCATAAGTTTCACAGCCATTCCGTCAAAAACGCAATCAGCAGAGCCGCAAAGTTAAGTAGCCAGACTTGTTGACGTTGTGACAAGTTGATCTCAGGGTGATGAGTTAAAGTAATCGCATTAATGAGTACTAGTAGAATAATCAATGAGCTAAGTATATCGTTGGTATTGATTAGCATATGGCTGTTAACAATACCAGCCCAATGAGTTAAGGCCAGAATTAAATTAAAGAAGCAACCAATTAAGATACTATTGCGTAAGCTTTTTAGCACGAACATCGTGGCGAGCCTCCTTACTAACAATGGTAATCATTGTTAGTAAGAAAAATACAGCAGAGGACAGTAAAAAACATAGCGCAAGTTTTATTCGGACAGTAACAAAACTAATGTCCGTGATTATTGTTGTCGGTAGTGCGGTACAAAAGCCCATCAATTTCGATGCCAAATCGAAGTTGATGGGCTTTAAAAATCAGTTATTAATGTTAACACTAATCCATCTACATTGAGTGAGTTAGTGCGGAAATTCAACAAAGCGGTCGCTGGTTCAAAAATTAAAGATTCAAATCAGTATCATAGTTTAAAGGTGACATATCAGTACTTTTAGTAATCAGATCAGCTGCCAAGGCTTGCATTGCAGCTAATGCTTGCTCAGCGGCTTCCTGATTAGCAGTCGTTAAGGCCGCCGCTAATTCGTTACCGCGCAATTGGACAACTTGCCGATCAGTGGTCATGATATGGTGACCCAGTTGAATTGCCAGTTCTTTTTGCACTGTTTGCAGATCACCATGTAGTTCGTGATAGTGGGCATCTACCAAGATACCAACGTGCTTGAAAACCCAGTATGCCGAGGTTGCAGCATATTTTTCAGTTGCAATCTGATACGCTGCGGGAGTGGTCGTCGCACCTGCATAGAACGGGACATAAACACTTTCAGCAGTGACACCCATCGCTAACCAGTGGATACCGCTAAGGGTGACTGGTACTTCAGGTCGCAATTGTAAGACGTGTGATTCTTGCGTCTTAGCAAGACTAATAGGGCGGTACTGGTGCTTTTCAGCAACGGATCCCTGACCTACAGGATCAAACGGGGTCCCCTGATAATGAGAAGCCAAATAGCTTTGAACTTGATCAATATGGATCAGGCCATCGGCGCGTTGAATGAACGGTAAATTAAACGACTCGGGTGTTTGCGGCACACTTGGTGTGAAGTGTCTTTGACCATACCAAACACGAGGTGTGTTGTAATAACGATCAGCAAGGTCGGCCGTTCCGAACACTTCACGAAAATTTAATCCGTTATCCATGGAGGCAAGCTGATTGTCCAAAACAAAGTTCCGAATATTTTGTGCGTAGAGATAATTATCGTGATCACTAAAATCAATTTCTTGAATGGCAAGTTGGTTGGCGACAACTGCATAGGCGTCATCTGGAATTCGTTGTGCAACCCAATAATGGCCGGCGCCAGTCTCCATGTACCAGACTTCATTAACGTCGCTAAAGAGAATACCGTTCGTTTCGTACGTGCCGTATTCTTCAATAATGTGGCCGAGACGTTCAACGCCTTCACGGGCGGACTGAATATATGGTAAGGTGACCGTCACCATGGCTTCTTCACCAATCCCGGTGCTGACATAGGGATCGGCAGCTAATACTCGCGTGTTACAATAAGCACTTTCAGTTGCACTCATCGCAACACCGTATTCGTTGATTCCATCCTCCTCAAATAGGCCGTACTGATCTGTCCATTCAGGGGTGGCCGTGTATTTAGCTCGGATTTTCGGTAACGTCATTGTAAAGGGATGGTCCTGATCTTGAGATTTGAATGTTTGTGGTTCCTCAAATTCGTGATGCGCGTGAATCACCATTTTTTTCGCCCAAGCGGCGCGTGAATCTTCATTACGACCAATCATGGTCGAACCATCCGCACTAGCATTTTTACCCACTAAGATACTAGTACAAGCGGAATAAGGGTTAAATTGATGGGACAACATATGGAACCTTCTTTCCCCACTTCACTGGAAGTTAATCGCAACAAAGTAGCATAAGCATTTTTATTAAATTAATTTTAGCATGTTTGTTAATAAATGGGACTTTTAAGTTCTTTGAGCCGGATTGGTTTTAATGAAAGTGTTTAAGTCAGGCGCAGTTATTGGCGATCGTTATCAATGATTAACTTGGCGACATCATGGCTTGCAAAACGCGAAAGATTAAAGTAAGATTAAAACATTCGAAAATAGAGTCTCAAGATAGGAGCGTGGCCCCATGCCAATCGTACACATTGATCTAATTGCTGGTCGTTCACAAGAACAACTTAAAAATTTAGTTAAGGACGTGACCGCTGCAGTTAGCAAGAATACCGGTGCACCAGCCGAACACATTCATGTGATTTTAAGTGAGATGCAAAAAAATCGTTATAGTGTTGGTGGTGTTTTAAAGAGCGACGAGGAAGCAGAATAAGTTTTTCATTGCCGGACCGGTCAAATGACGCGGCCGGTTTTTTTTAAAGTCTGGGTAGAAGGTAGGTTAAATTGTGAACGAACAAATTAAGACGGATGCTCTAAATGCAGCACACCATTTAATGGTGGGTGGCGTTGATACAATAGCACTTGCAGAGGCTTATCAGACGCCGTTATATGTTTATGATACTGGCGCGATTCGTGCTGAAATTGCGGCGTTCAAGCAAGTGTTTGAAACGAACCACGTGGACTATCAAATTAGTTATGCTAGCAAGGCGTTTGCAACTGTAGCTATGTATCAGCTGATTGCCCAAGAGCACATTCATTGTGATGTGGTTTCCGGTGGTGAATTATATACGGCTCAACAAGCCAAGTTTCCGATGGCTGACATTTCGTTCCATGGTAATAATAAATCACTGGCAGAATTGACAATGGCATTAGATGCTGGTGTTGGTAACATAGTTGTTGATAATTTCGATGAGTTACAACAATTAATTGCGCTAACTAACCAGCGTCAGCAACTAACGACCATTATGTTGCGGATTGCACCAGGCATTTCGGCGCATACACACGACTACATCTCAACGGGTCAAGAAGATTCTAAGTTTGGCTTTGATTTGAATAGTGGTCAGGCAGATACGGCCGTTAAACAAGCGCAAGCCGCGCCGTTTTTGAACTTAGTTGGGATCCATTGTCATATTGGGTCACAAATTTTTGAATTGAACGGTTTTGAGATGATTGTCGATAAACTCGTCGGGGTGTTTGCACGCTGGCAACAAGAACTTGATTTTTATCCGCAAATCATGAATGTTGGTGGTGGGTTTGGGGTGAAGTATACCGCAGAGGATCATCCGTTGCAGCCAACGGATTTTGTGGATGCCATTGTCAAGGAGACGATGGCTCAGACTAAGGCGTATCACGTGCCGATGCTGGAAATCTGGATTGAACCGGGGCGGTCGCTGGTCGCAGCGGCTGGGCTGACACTGTATACGATTGGTGATGCTAAGGAGATTCCTGGTATTCGGAAGTATTTAGCAGTCGATGGTGGTATGGGTGATAATATCCGACCGGCATTATACCAGGCCAAGTATGAAGCAGTTCTAGCTAAAGATCCAACATTACCAGTTGAACAGGTGGTATCCATTGCTGGTAAGTACTGCGAATCAGGTGATATGTTGATTTGGAACCAACAGTTGCCGGCAACAAAATCCGGTGATGTGTTGGCCGTTCTTGACACTGGTGCATATGGGTACGCAATGGCTAGTAATTATAATCGTAATCCCAGACCGGCCGTCGTCTTTTGCGAACAAGGTCATAGCCAGCTTGTTGTACAACGTGAAAGCTATGCTGATTTAACACGGCTAGATTTACCACTATCAGTACCAGAAGAAACCAAATAAGATTGATGAGATGGCATTTCAGAATTGATATTCTTGAAATGCCGTTTTGTATCTCAATAGAATAACGTGCTCTTTTTATGGCGCTGTAACCTATTCGAGCTAGGCAACTATGGAAAATGCGCCATGTTAAAATGAGTCATGCGGAGGTTATGAGCCGGGGAATGCTGCCAATGGCGGTATTGTCATCAAATGAGCTTACTTAATCTTAGTCAGCCGTTTGTAATATCGCGTGTCACATCGTTGCTAATAGTTAATTGGGCTTATTGTGTGTTTAACAATGATTGTAGGTAAATGTTGAACTCAGTGTCAGCATAAATGTTTTAAACCGGGACCTAATTTTTAGTTAAATCTGGCTGCTTTACTTGCGTTAAACATAAAGTTTGTTAAAATTTGATAGTTAAAGTGTTCGACGGTGACGATGGTCAAAAAGGTGCCAGTAGCAAGTTAATGCTTTAAATAACCGGTGGGGGAGTTGTTAAAATGTCCAAAAAATGGCTAACTTGGCCAGTGTTTTATGAACTGACAGAAATTTATACGGCGCCACTCAACATTATGTGGTTTGTTCTAGGAAGTGCGATTGCGCAGTATCACTTAGGAATGGTTAACTGGCTCAATGTCGCTCTTTGTCTAGTTAGTGTGTTTATTTTTGACTTGGCCGTGAACGTTTCAGATAATTATTATGATTATCGGCATGCGCGTGATCGTGAAGGTTATGCGCAAAAGACTAATCCAATTGGGCGGTTAAAGTTGCCCGTTGCGGGTGTCGGGTGGTTAGCGTTAAGTTTGTATTTAATTTCATTGATCCCTGGAATTTGGTTGGTGCTGCGAACTGGGTGGTTAGTGTTGGTGCTGGGACTGGTTGGCTATACGATCGGTGTTTTTTACACTGCGGGGCCTCATCCAATCAACGCGACACCACTATGTGAGACGGTCGTTGCGTTGGCCATTGCTTTTCTAATTGAACTAACCTGTGTGGTTGTATCAATGTATGGTCAACAGCCGTTGACCTGGTCGATAGTCGGGACAACGTTCTTACTGTGCCTACCACTGACATTGATCTTTTTTTGCTTGCAGTTGGCTAATAATACGGCCGACCGTGATGAGGATATTTTAAATCATCGTTACACCTTAGCTTATTACCTTGGTAAACGTGGTTCGGTGCGGTTAATTCAAACCTTTTTGGTTATTGGTGGTATTTGGCCACTAGTGAATGTCTTACTTGGATTAGCACCGGTAGTGACGATTTGGGTCGTCTTAGTGCTTCCAATTATGTGGCAAGGTATGCGACCATTTTTTGCTGTTCAAGATAAACAAAAAACGTTTATTACGACGGTTAAGAGTGCCTCACTATTTTTTATTTTATATCCAGTTCTATTCGTTTTAGGAACGTGGTTGTAACAAATTGGTAAAGCTTACTAATTTTTTGACACTTATCATGGTTATTTTTATGAAAGTGGATTATATTATTACCAGTTTATAAAATAGGGGTAAGCAGGATGGAAGTAGAACAGCGACAACAGCGGCGCATCGCGTTTTATCACTTGATTATCACGTTACTGACGCTCTGGTCGGCAGTCAACGTGGTCTTATTATCATTTCATATTGGCGATTGGCACGTTGAGACGCATATTAGTAACGGTTTATTGGTGGTATTTGCCGTTGACTATTTTGTACGATTAGGTCGTTCACGTGATCGCAAGACTTTTTTAATTCATTCGGCGTTTGACTTAATGGGTATTATTCCCATGCACCCAGTATTTGCGCTGTTCCGACTGGGCCGGCTAGCGCGAATGGTGCAGTACCATCATTTATTTTGGAAATTGGGGTTAGATGGTAAGTGGTCTCATGATTTTCACCGCTTTATTTATAGTACGGGCTTTATTTACCTGTTCTCAATCAGTATTGCGATTATTGTTTTAAGTGCCTTACTCTTTTCTGTTTTTGAGCATCAGAGTTTATCAGATTCTTTGTGGTGGGCGATTACAACGGCGACAACCGTTGGGTATGGCGATGATACTCCACATACGGCGGTTGGAAAAGTGATTGCCGTGGGACTGATGTTTGGTGGGATTGGTTTTATTGGGTTATTAACTAGTACGATCACCGACTTCTTCACTAATCAGGCCAGTTCCAATATGCCAGTTGACGAAGCTCACGACCAAGACGAGTTACGCCAATTATTAGTCAAAATGGATACTTTGACGACCAAGGTTGAGCATCTGCAAAATCAGGTTAAACGGTTAGAAAAGGCTGACCATCGAAAAAAACATTGAAAATTTGGGTCATTACGTTGCCAGTTGTGGGTAACGCAGTGGCCCATTTTGCTATGCTATAATAGCGTTAATAAATTTGAAACGGCGGTGGTTGAGATGGGACATGCAGTAACCCGGTGGGTATGGTTACCGGCACCGGTTGTGACTCGTCAAGCAACATTCAAAATTCATGCCGGAAATTTGCAACTTCACCCAGTACCGTTGCAAGCAGCTCAGTGGTATCGGTTTGATCAGTCGCGACCAGGACGGGTGTGCGCAATGCCGATACCATCAGATCAGCATGCGGCTTTTATTGACTTAGCGGCCCAAGCAATTGGTAATGGACAAGTTGGCGTATTACCAGCACCTGAACGGCCAATAATGACGCGAACAACGATGATTTCTTTTACTCGGTAAAGGAACTTTGTGAATGAACCCTTAGGCTTGGCCCGGCGAGGTAAACTCACTATATTAAAGTTAATCAGAACGTTGTGATTAACTTAATTGAGTGGGAGGTGACGACGTGATGAAAACACGGTACCAATTATTGTTCAGTGGCTATGGTGGATTTGGAAAAGTAGGTTGGCATCTTTTGATGATGGTCATCACTGGTTTGACGGGATGGTTAGCTGGCCGGAAACTAGCATTTGCTGCGGCACTCACCACTACGATGCGCGACCATCATGGCTGGTCAGAACGTGAACTCAACCAAGCAAGTGTTCAATTGTTGCTGGCGACAACCATTACTGGAATAATTTGTTGGGGACTAGCGCGATATTTGAAGCCGCGGGCCTGAATTGGATTAAATTATAACGATTGTCAACTGATTCCTGAGTTGGAATGAGGGCAGTCGCTTTATTTGAAATAAATTAATTTTTGAGCGCACTAATCTAAAGCACTCGAAAGTGTTGAAAAAAGCTAGTATTTAAGATTGTGGGATCAACGTAATAGTCTTGCGTTGGTCCTTTTTATAATCTATATAAGCTGTTCCTTCGTCAATCATGACATATAGAACTTGTTCAACATGGCGCTCTTTAAGCCATTCACCACAATCTTTAAGTCAACATGTGACAGGTAATGGTTTAGAGATTTTCTTGGGTTTGGTGTTAGCTAAACCCACTAGAACTGGAACCGTGATTTGCTTTTGGCGGACATCAATGCCAGCAACACTTTCAGCGACGATTTCCATAAAACTCACCTCCTAATAATCTTGAAAGCAGTACCTTCAGTCATCGAGAGTTGAAACTTTATTTATGTGTACGAAACGACGATTGATTAATCGCATGAACTGGGAGGCCATCAGTTTTTTATACGGGCAACAACGAGCACCAACAAACACACGATGAACACGAAGCCGCCTTCGCAATTGTTATAACTGAGAAGCCGGCTGTTTCATATCATGATTACGAGGGTAGAGCGAAGCGGCGCCCTCAGATAGTTTTTTGTAGACTGATTGTCGATCGATAGGTGTGCGATTCACTATTTTTTCTTATTAATTAAAAATATAATTGGCGTAAAAAACGCGGATTAGCAGTATAAAATGGGTATTATTAACTTTCTGATCAAAAAAATAGGCTTGCATATAAATTAAAATATGATTAAAATTAGTCTTATTAAATTAATGGAGGCCTGTGAATGATTAGTTACAACCATCGTTTAGATCAACAACTCATTGAACGTGAAAATCATTATTTAGCGACTGCCGCGCGGATTAACTACTATGACTTAGTCATCGACCACGCCCACGGAGCACTGCTCACCGATGTTGATGGTAACCAGTATATTGATTTGTTAGCTAGCGCTTCAGCCATTAATGTGGGGCATACCCATCCACGGGTTGTTCGTGCGATTCAAGATCAGGCTGCTAAATTGATTCATTATACGCCGGCTTACTTTCATCATCAACCAGAGCAACAGTTAGCCGAACGGTTGGCAAAATCAGCGCCCGGCACAGATAACGAAGTGATTTTTGGTAATTCCGGTTCGGATGCCAATGACGCGATTATCAAATTTGCACGGGCCTATACCAATCGCCAATACATAGTGGCCTACACGGATGCTTATCATGGTTCAACGTATGGTTCAATGTCGTTATCAGGTGTGAGCTTAAACATGGTACGCAAGATGGGACCGTTACTACCTGGCGTGGTACACGTGCCATATCCGGATTGTTATCGGACATTACCTCATGAGACAGAACATCAATTAGCACAACGTTATTTTGCAGCGTTCAAGGCACCATTTGAGTCCTACTTACCGGCTGAAGAAACGGCATGTGTCATTATTGAACCGATTCAAGGTGATGGTGGAATTCGTAAGGCCCCGGCTGAATATGTCCAACTAGTCTACGATTTTTGTCAACAACATGGTATTTTATTTGCGGTCGATGAAGTCAATCAAGGCATGGGCCGGACCGGAAAATTGTGGAGTATTCAAAATTTTGCGGGTATTCGACCAGATTTGATGTCAGTCGGCAAGTCGCTTGCTTCTGGACTACCGCTTAGTGCGGTGATTGGTCGCCGTGACGTGATGGAAAGTTTAGGAGCACCGGCACATACTTTCACTACGGCCGCCAATCCAATCTGCTGTGCGGCAGCTTTAGCGACGCTAGATGTCTTAGCCGATGAGCGGTTAGTCACACGTTCGGCCAATTATGGGCGTTATGCTCGGGAGCGGTTTTTACAACTTCAACATCACCATCCTAAAATCGGTCAGGTGCGGATGTACGGACTAAACGGTGGAATTGAATTAGTGACGGATCCGCAGACGAAACAACCAGACCCTGAGTTTGCAAGTGATGTCATCTACGCGGCTTTTGAGCGCGGTGTCGTGATGATAACGCTTAAAGGAAATGTTTTACGGTTTCAACCACCATTAGTGATTACGAAAACGCAATTAGATACTGCATTAACGGTGTTAGATGAGGCACTAACTGCCGCAGAACAGGGGCTAGTTAAACGGCCGCAAGGCAAGATTGGTTGGTAAAACGAGGAGGGTTTTGATGCAACGGTTATTAAAACGATTAACTTTAAAAGAAGATCCGAGTATTTATGAAGATAAGGATTCACATTTAGCCCGGGTATTAACGGTCAAAGACTTTTTAGCCTTGGGTGTGGGAACGATTGTTTCAACGTCAATTTTTACATTGCCGGGAGTGGTAGCAGCGAACCATGCTGGTCCTGCGGTGGTCTTTTCATTCATCGTGGCGGCAATCGTTGCCGGATTAGTCGCGTTTGCGTACGCTGAAATGGCAGCTGCGATGCCGTTTGCTGGCTCAGCTTATTCATGGATCAATGTCATGTTTGGTGAGTTTTTTGGTTGGATTGCTGGGTGGGCACTACTTGCAGAGTATTTCATTGCGCTAGCGTTCGTCGGTTCAGGACTATCTGCTAATTTACGTGGACTGCTATCACCATTGGGACTGACGCTTCCTAAGGCGCTATCAAATACGTTTGGGACCAATGGTGGGGTAGTCGACTTAATTGCCGTACTCGTGATTGCTCTAGTCTCACTGCTTCTTTCACGGGGGATTAGCAAGGCTTCACGGGTTGAAAATATTTTGGTCGTACTTAAAGTGTTAGCGGTACTGACATTTATCGTAGTTGGTGCCACGGCCATTCACTTACAAAATTACGTCCCGTTTATTCCAAAATATCACCTGAATGCAGACGGGAGTGCTTTTGGGGGGTGGCAAGGAATTTATGCCGGAGTGTCAATGATTTTCTTAGCCTATATTGGCTTTGATTCGATTGCCGCGAACTCCGCAGAAGCTAAAAATCCTGGTAAAACGATGCCGCGAGGAATTTTGGGCTCACTAGTCATTGCAGTGATTCTATTTGTGGCTGTCGCTCTCGTCTTAGTTGGGATGTTTAAATATTCGGCATATGCGAATAATGCCGAACCAGTCGGCTGGGCCTTACGACAAGCGGGACATCCGATTGTTGCCAGTGTCATTCAAGCGATTGCTGTACTGGGAATGTTCACTGCCTTGATTGGTATGACGTTAGCGGGTTCACGGTTAATTTACTCCTTTGGACGTGATGGGATGCTACCGAAATGGCTCGGTAAGCTGCATCACAATCAACCGAATAACGCCTTACTCGTATTGACGATCGTCGCGATTATCATTGGTGCTTTCTGCCCGTTTGCCTTCTTAGCACAACTGATTTCAGCCGGAACATTGATCGCTTTCATGTTTGTCTCGCTGGGCATTTATGCTTTGCGACGTCGTGAAGGTGTGGACATCGCAGTACCAGCTTTTAAAATGCCATTTTACCCAGTTTTGCCAGCTATTGCTTTTCTCGGTGCTTTGTTCGTTTTCATGGGATTGGATATTCAAGCCAAATTATATGCGGGGGTGTGGTTCCTAGTTGGTTTAGTCATCTACTTTAGTTATGGCATGCGCCATTCGTATTTAGCTGAAAAACGACAATCAGATACGGCTACTAACTTAAAATCATCGTCTAAGACGGTTAATTCGGCCACCGAAGAACGTGACTAATTATTGCTGGGATACAATACAATAATCAAGGTAAGGTAGGCGACCTAATACAATATGGTCAAGCCTAAAAACCGGCACTCCAGATATCAACTCGTTCTGGAGGTGCCGGTTTTTATTGTTAATCAATATTGTTAGCCACTGATCAAAAGTGCGCGGGTTAGCACTAAATGGTACCATAGCAGTACTTGCTGTCTAGTGAATCAATGGCCAAATTAACGTGTCTCAGGTGTTTGCTGGTTATAATTATCTTTATTCTGCAATGCTAAAATAATTGTTTAAGTACCGGGCCACCCCATTTTGATCGTTATCGTAAGCAGTCACATCATCGGCTGTGGCTTTGATTTTATCAGTACCATTAGCCATCGCTACGCCTAGTCCCGCGTATGTTAACATTTCGAGGTCGTTGTGTTCATCACCAAAGGCAATCACATTACGGCGCGGAATTTGAAAATGATTTGCTAAGTAGGCAACGCCCTTAGCTTTGTGAACGCCCTTGGAGGTGATTTCTAAAATCGCATTCGGTCCGCCCCAAACACCAACGTCGACTTGGTCACCGAAGCGTTCAGTGATCCAGTCAATGATGGCTGCTCGCCGATCGAGTTGCACCAACAGGACTAATGAATTCGGATTACGGGTCAACGTGTTCGGCGTCAAGCGGGGACTGTCGGCAATTTCTGGAAAAAACTTACCCGCAATTAAGTCTTGACCGGCCGTCATAGTGCTTGTTTTATTTTCGGCAATGATCTCGTTGATGCCCAACTGTTCACGATGTTTAACGAGTGCTAAGACGATTGCCTTGTTAATGGTGAATTGATATTCGGATGACCACGTTTGGTGTGGCAGGTGTCCTAATGAACCATTAAAGTTGATCATCGGGCTCTTGAGATGCAGCTGATCGTAAATCGCCTGCGAGCCTTGATATGAGCGACCAGTAATAATGCTTACAATGTGACCCGCTGCTTGTAATCGTTGCATCGTTTGGATCGTTGCTGAATTGAGTTGGGATTCAGCATTCAAAGTGGTGCCATCTAAGTCTAACGCAATTAGTTTTCTTTCCATATTCAACAAACATCTCCCATATATCTGGCAGTTAATCAGTTAAATTTAGCATAAATCCCACCTAATTGCGAATCTTTGCTACCTTACAGTCGGGGCAAAATGTGGTAATCTAATTGAGGATGCTTTTTAATTGAGGAGGAAATTTGGGTGCAATTACCAGCAGAATTTATTCAAAAATATCAACGACTACTAGGCGATCAAGCGCCCGCTTTTTTGGCAGCTTTCGATGGCCCTGTTGAAAAAGGGTTTCGGGTTAATCCGAACAAGACTGTGACAGCCACGATGCGCGCCAAGATGGCAGCCCCCGTTCCGTACAGCCCAATGGGGTATTATGGCAAGGTGAACGGCAATGCGCTTGAACACTTGGCTGGTGCCGTCTACAGTCAAGAACCAAGTGCCATGACCGTTGGCGAGTTTGCAAAACCAGAACCTGGTGAACGAGTGTTAGACTTATGTGCGGCACCGGGTGGTAAAACGACGCATCTGTTAAGCTATTTGCATCAGACCGGCCTACTCGTGACCAATGAAATCAATCGACAACGGGTGACTGCTCTAGGGGATAATGTTGAGCGTTACGGCGCCCGCAATGCCGTGATTACCAACGATACACCCGCCGCTCTTGCCAAGGAATTACCAGGCTTTTTTGACCGAATCTTGGTGGATGCACCGTGTTCGGGTGAAGGGATGTTTCGTAAGGATCATGATGCAGTTCAGTATTGGACGCCCGACTATCCAGCGGCGTGTGCTGAACGCCAACGGGAGATTTTGACGGAAGCGGCCAAGATGTTGCGTCCGGGTGGACATTTGATTTATTCGACCTGTACCTTTGCACCGGAAGAGGACGAACAGATGATGGCCTGGCTGTTAAAAACTTATCCTGAGTTTGAGCTGGAGCCACTGATCAAGACGGCTGGGATGGTCGATGCAAAGCCGGAATGGGCGGATGGCAATCCTGAGCTGGCTAAAGCGGCCCGGTTATTTCCGCACTTGATGCGCGGTGAGGGTCACTTTATTGCCAAATTGGTCTATCATGGCACGACGGTGGGCAAGGACAAAAAAGTGGTTCGCGAACAGTTAAACGCCACGCAACGGCAGTTATGGACGGACTTTTTAAAAAAACAAGCAATGGCCGGTTTACCACAGCTCGTGTTACAGGCACATGGTGATCAGTTATACGGCGTGCCAGCGATGATGCCCGTTACGCGAAAGCTCAAGGTCTTTCGCCCCGGGATTTTATTGGGAACGTTTAAGAAGAAACGGTTTGAACCAAGTTACGCGTTAGCCTTAGCGAGTGATGATTTGTCCTTACCCAAAACTGAAATAACGCGTGAACAGTGGGCATTGTATGTCCATGGTGAGACATTTGAATTGACAAGTGCGCCTGTAGCTGGTTTTCGAGTCTTAACTTGTGATGGGTTGCCAGTTGGGTTTGGAAAGGTCGTCGCCAAGACGGTTAAAAATTTCTTTCCTAAGGGCTTACGGTTTTTGGCGACCTCTGAAAACGCGACGCTCTAACCTGATATGATATTGACTAAGTCATAACGTCCGCGTGCGATTGATGCTGAACAGGGGATGAGCAGCGGCCGTCATGAATCATTCGATCCGTGGTAAAATCGGGGGAACGATCTACTCAAGTTGCTGGTCAAATGGACCCAATCAATCGTGATATTGGAGGAAGAATTTATGTATTGCCCAAATTGTGGGAAAAAGAATGATATTGACGCGTTATTTTGTGAAAATTGTGGTGCGCGGCTGATTATCCCAGCCAGTTCAGCGCAACCAATACCGGCGTCAGCTGTAAGTTCTGCTGCTCAATCCACGTCGTCAACGGCTGCTTCAGAAGCACCGAGCGCCAGTACATCGATTTCGGCTGCACCGACTGCACCTGAACTTAGCACCCGTTCAGCGCAACATGCGCAACCACGTTCAACGTCAAAACTGTCTTGGGTTATTTTGATCGTGGTATTAGCCGTGGCACTCGGTGGTGGCTATTACTGGCTGGGACACCGGCGTCAGAGTAATTCGACGGCAACAACAACGGCCAAGTCTTCGTCGCGCACTGCTACATCGGAAAAAGCCGAGTCGTCATCATCGTCCAAGGCAGCTGCTAGTACGGCAACTCAGACGGCATTGTGGTCGACAACCAAGTCGAGCGAGTTAGCCTCGTTTATGTCGTCATGGCAAGATACCATGAACCAATCGTACGAGGGGACTTATGATGGTCAGTCGGTAACTATTGGTGAGTTGAATTTACCTTCAGACATCAAAAACAATCAGTACCAAGATAAGATTACGGTCAATGGTGACACAGTCAAGCTCAAGTGGACGACGGCTGCTGATACCGATGCGAAGTACCAGGTCGTTGCCGCGGCCACTGATTCGAACGCGTCTAGTGGCGTGATTACGTATCTGTATGTTTTCCATAATGGTTCGCCAGACGTCCTGGTCTCGCAAGACAGTGCCACTGCCACAACGTTTAACTTCACTAGTTCACAAAATACGGATTTACAAGATGGCTTTGCAAAGATTGCCAATGCGGATTAATAACTGAATTATTCGGAATCGTGTGTTTATGTTAAGTCGGCATGAACACACGATTTTTTTGCGCGATATTTGACCAGAAAATAGCGTATTGGCGCTTTGAAACTGAATAATTAATGTCGGGTAATAGAAAGCGATGCTGATTTGCAATCGATTATTGAAAATTATTAGCTACGTACAAAATGATATCCGTCGGCTAGAGTGGGTTTATTAGTGCAACGGCATGCAACGTTTCAGCGACTGCATCTATTTGCTCATGCAACAGCATGCAATATAACGACTTTTTTATGAATTATATGTGAACTTTGTATGAATCAATGTATCAACTGATACTATTTGAGCCCGTGATATTAGCCGGTTTAACGCCAAATAGGCCCGGATGTTAATAAGCAAAGCGTCCTAATGCAATTTAACGCAAACGCTTGCATAATTTTGAAAGCGGTTTTATAATCTAACTTGTACTCAAGCGATTGATATTATTTTTGGGAGGCTTTATTGTGGAAGAAACATCTAAAACAACGGCCGGGTTACCAAAACTGTCATCCAATAAGATTTGGATGATGAGTCTAGGTTTCCTCGGCGTTCAAATGGCATTTACACTCCAAAGCTCACAGATGAGCCGGATCTTTCAAACCTTAGGTGCAGATCCGAATAACCTTGGCTGGTTCTTCATCTTGCCACCACTTGCTGGTTTGATCGTGCAACCCATCATTGGGAGTTTATCCGACCGGACATGGGCCCCACGCTTAGGTGGGCGACGGTTGCCTTACTTGATTCTGGGAACGGTCGTTGCGGCCATCGTGATGTTATTATTACCTAACTCTGGCTCGTTTGGATTTGGTTACGCTTCCATGGCAGCTTTAGTTTTTGGCGCGATTACGGTGGCGTTTCTCGATTTATCGTCTAACGTGGCAATGCAACCATTCAAGATGATGGTCGGGGATATGGTCAACGATGATCAAAAAAGTTACGCCTATGGGATTCAAAGTTTCTTGTTGAATACTGGTGCCGTCATTGCGGCGATTTTCCCATTCTTATTGACCTTATTCGGGGTCGCCAATACGGCTAGTAAAGGGGTCATTCCTAACTCAGTGATTTGGTCATTTTATATCGGGGCAGCAATCTTAGTGGTTTCAACGATTATTACCATCGCCCGGGTACGGGAATATGATCCGGTGACTTACGCAAAGTATCACGGCATTAATGAAAGCGCTAATAAATCTGGCGGTAATTGGTTAGCACTCTTGAAGAAGGCTCCAAAGGTCTTCTGGTTAGTAGCCTTGGTTCAATTCTTCTGCTGGATAGCATTCCAATATTTATGGACATATTCAACCGGTGCGATGGCCGCTAACGTTTGGCACACCACAAACGCCAGTTCCGCCGGCTACCAAGCTGCTGGTAACTGGTACGGGATCTTGTCTGCTATTCAGTCGGTCGCCGCAGTTATCTGGTCATACGTTTTGGCCAAGGTTCCTAATAATCGTCATAAACTCGGTTACGCTTTGAGTTTATTACTTGGTGCGGTTGGCTTCTTCTCGATTTTCTTTATTCACAGTCAATTAGCATTGGTCGTTTCATTCATTCTCGTTGGGATGGCTTGGGCCGCGATGAATACGTATCCATTAACGATGGTGACTAACGCTTTATCTGGTGAACATATGGGAACCTACTTAGGGCTCTTTAACGGATCGATTTGCTTACCACAGATTGTTGCTTCACTACTAAGTTTTGCATTATATCCACTATTAGGCAATTCACAAGCTAACATGTTTATCTTTGCCGGAATCGTCCTTGCGATTGGTGCGGGCACAGTTGGCTTGATCAAAGAAACATACAAAAACTAGGAGGAATTAACTTATGAAACGAATTTTTGATGTTAATCCATGGCATGTTTTGACCACTGATTTCAAACCAGAAAACAAACGGTTGCAAGAGTCCATGACTAGTCTGGGGAATGGTTACATGGGCATGCGTGGCTTCTTTGAAGAAGATTATGCTGGCGATACGCTTCCTGGGATTTATCTTGGCGGGGTCTGGTATCCAGATAAGACCCGGGTCGGTTGGTGGAAGAATGGCTATCCAGAATATTTTGGTAAGGTCATCAATGCTGTCAACTTCATCAAGATCAATTTCAAGCTCAATGGCACTAAGATTGACTTGGCGACTGCTGACTTCAGCGATTTTAAACTTGATTTGGATATGCAACACGGGACTTTGACGCGATCATTTGTGGTTGATCAAGATGGTCAACGGGTTCGAGTGACCTTTGAGCGTTTCTTGAGTGTCGCGCAAAAGGAACTTTCAGTTCAGAAGGTGACGTTCGAAAACTTAAACGACCAGACAGTTGATTTGAAAGTCGCTTCGGCGCTAGATGCCGACGTTAAAAATGAAGATGCTAATTACGATGAACATTTCTGGAACGTTCACGAAGTCACCGATGATCGGTTAATTGCTCAGACGGTACCAAATGATTTTGGAACCCCACAGTTTACCTCTGGGATGCAAGTGAGTTATGTGACGAATTTAACCCATAAAGCGGCCGAAGTGACTGATACAGCCACGGTTGATCGCTACTTCGGCACGTTAGAGGCTGGGGCCAGCATTAGTTTTGAAAAGCGGGTCGTCGTGGTTACGTCACGGGATTATCCGACTGATGATGCCATTATGACTGCGCTCCAACGCTTGACAGATACGGTCAGCGCCCAATCCTTCGACGATTTATTGGCGGCCCATGTAGCGGGCTGGGCGGATCGTTGGCAACAATCAGATATTCAAATTGAAGGTGATACTGCGGCCCAACAAGGCATGCGTTTCAATTTATTTGAACTCTTTAGCACTTACTACGGCGATGATCCGCGGTTGAATATTGGACCAAAGGGATTTACTGGTGAAAAGTATGGTGGTGCGACTTATTGGGATACGGAAGCATTTGCCGTTCCAGTTTACCTGGGGATTACCAAACCAGAAGTTACTCGCAACTTACTGATGTATCGTTATAAGCAGTTGGATGGTGCCTATCATAATGCTCGTCAACAAGGGCTTGATGGGGCATTGTTCCCAATGGTGACCTTCAATGGGATTGAATGCCACAACGAGTGGGAAATCACTTTCGAGGAAATCCATCGTAACGGCGACATTGCCTTTGCTATTTATAACTACACGCGTTATACCGGTGATACATCATACGTCTTACATGAAGGCAGTAAAGTGTTGACGGAGATTGCTCGTTTCTGGGCAGACCGGGTGCACTTCAGCAAACGTAATCAGCAGTACATGATTCATGGGGTCACTGGTCCAGATGAATATGAAAACAACGTTGATAATAACTTTAATACCAATTATTTGGCGCAGTGGACACTGAAGTATACGCTTGAAATTTTGGACCAAGTCAGTGATGAACAAGCTGCCAACTTAAACGTGACTGCTGAAGAACGTGCCCACTGGCAAGATATCGTTGATCGGATGTATTTACCATATGACAAGGATCTGGATATCTTTGTTCAACATGATGGTTATCTGGATAAGGACTTAGCGCCCGTTTCCGCAATTTCAGCTGACCAATTACCAATTAATCAGCATTGGTCATGGGACCACATCTTACGGTCACCTTATATCAAGCAAGGTGATGTGTTACAAGTGATGTATGACTTTATTGATGATTTCTCAAAGACACAATTGAAACACAATTTTGATTTCTACGAACCGATGACGGTTCACGAATCAAGCTTGTCACCAGCCATCCATGCCGTGTTAGCTGCTGACTTACACTATGAAGACAAGGCCGTGGCTTTCTATAACCGGACGGCACGGCTTGATCTTGACAATTACAATAATGATACGGTCGATGGTCTTCACATCACCTCAATGACTGGTGGTTGGATTGCGATGGTCCAAGGATTTGCTGGCATGCGTGTTCATGATGGACAACTGAGTTACCGGCCGTTCTTACCAAAACAATGGACGAAGTATTCTTTCCGTCAAGTCTTCCGTGATCGGATTATTGAAGTCACGGTTGATCACAATGGGACGACTTTGAAGTTGATTACCGGGGAACCGATTGATGTTCAAGTGGATGGTACCACGCAGACATTGACACAGAACTAGTTCAATCCGCACTGATCGAAGGGAATGAGGCGTACGATTTCTGCAGTACCATTTGGTGTATATCAAGGTGAGTCAGTCTATTTATACACGATTGAAAATATCCATCATAGCAAACTAAAAGTGTTGAGTTATGCGGCAACGTGCTATGACTTCGAAGTGCAGGTCGACCGCCAGCCACAATCATTTGTGCTTCACTTTGATAACTTGGCGGATTATATCGAGATGCCTTATCAAGTCGGCAAAACAGTGGGTCGAGTTGCTGGCCGAATCGTTAACGCGACGTTTTCCTTGAATGGGCAGACGTACCACTTACCGCCAAATAACGGCCGGCATTTGCTACACGGTGGCGATCATGGCTTACAAATGCATAATTTTCGAGCCCGTTTTGATCCTGATGACGACACTGTCACATTGACGACAACGCTAGTGAGCGCTGACGATGAGTTTCCGGGCGACTTGACGGTAACTGTAAGCTATACGTTAACGGCCGATGATGAGGTTCAAATCAGCTATCACGGGGTGACCACTGCTGATACGTTATTCAATCCGACCTGTCACGTTTACTTTAATCTTGATGGTCAGGCCGCACTGATCAATCCCCAGCAATTACGCCTCAACTCGACCAAGCTAGTTCATACGGATCACGAGAAGGTCCCGACCGGCGTATGACTTTCGCGAGCAGCCAACGATTCAATCGCAGCTCGATCGGTTGATCCAAGAAACTGGCAAGACAGAGTACGATGATTGTTATGTGCTTGACCACCATGATGAACCCGCCGGTGTGTTGGCCATGGATCACGGCCAGTTGCTCATTAATACAGATCGTAATGGCTTGGTTATTTTTACGGCTAATCCTGACCGGACACAGTCGGATCGCTTAGGTGACTACCATGCGCTGGCCGTGGAATTGCAAACCTTGCCGGATGCTATTAATCATCATGGCTTTGGTGATACGGTTCTACGGGCTGGTCAGCCACGGACGTATATGAACCGCTACCGATACGTGTCAAAATAGCAATCAATTGATGGTTAAAATTATTTTCTTTATCACTATCCAAAAGCAGTGCTTGCCATAGGGCACACTGCTTTTTCAGTTTACTTGATTATAACAAGAACGCGTCATCACAAGTATAGAATGACATTCCATAACTTGTGATGACGCGTTTTATTTTAATCTTTAATCGATTGTTTGTAGTTAACAAGTTCAGGTGATAACAGGATTTTGTCCTGAATATGGTTGCTTTTGAATTGATCAACACGCGTTACGCCGACGAGTGCAAATAGGCGTTTTAATTGCGACTGCCAATCCGTCAGCATCGCAATGACTTCGTCGTCCGTATGATGGAGTAAGGCGTGCAACACAGTGCCGGCCATGCCGACCGCGTCAGCGCCTAACATCAACGCTTTTAAGATGTCGAGTGGCTGTCGAACGCCACCAGCAGCTAAGACCGTGAGATCATCCGGTCGGTTCTGAACGCTTAACAAAGATTCAACCGTGGTAAGTCCAAAGTCGTGTAGGTAGGCCATATCGCGGTTAGCACGTCGGCGATTCTCAATGTCGACAAAGTTAGTCCCACCGTGACCGCCTAAATCTAAGTAACGCACGCCGGCAGCGTAGAGCTGTTGCATCGTGGGGCGGGAAATACCAAAGCCCACTTCTTTGACGATCACTGGTACCGTTAAGGCTTGGACTAAGTCTGAAATGTTAGTTAGCCAATGAAAGTCACGGTCGCCTTCTGGCATGACGATTTCTTGAACGACATTGAGATGGAGCTCGAGCGCATCAGCATGGAGCATTGCAATCGCTGTTTGGGCCGCAGATAACGGGTGGCCGGCACCAAGATTGCCAAAGATCAGCCCGTTCGGATTGTGGTCACGCATCGTGGCAAAAGTAGGGGCTACTTGGGGATCTTTGATGGCGACACTTTGAGAGCCGGTCGCAATCGGTAAGCCACAAGCTGCAGCGATGCGGCCTAAACGAGCGTTGATTTCGCCCGTTCGCTGTGAGCCCCCAGTCATCGCTTCAATGTAGAGGGGGCTGTCCCAATGCCACTGGCCAACGGTGGTGGCTAAATCGACGTCGGCCACGGCAGTTTCCGGCAACGCGTCGTGGCGAATCCGGACCTGGTCAAAGGCATTGGCTTGTTCGCCATGAAAATACTTTTCAGCTAACGAAACATGTTCATCTTTCCGATGAGATTGTTGACTTTGTGGCACGGTGCCACCTCCAATTAATTTAGAATTTGAAAACGAGTCCGGCAGGGTGCCAGGCTCGTCAATAAACTGCTTAAGAATTTGGTAAAACAGTATCCTGAACCGTATGCACATTCAAGTTAAGTTGTTCGATACCGTCATGAGCCCATGCAGCTAATAATGGCCGTGGGTCGATGGTTTGATCAATCAAAACAATCCCACAGTCACCACCGCCAGCGCCCGAAGTCTTCGCGGCCGCCCCAGCAGTTTCAGCGAGTTGAATCATTTTCTGTAATAAGGGGGTTTCAATCGTAACGTGACTAAAGCTGCCTAAATTTTGAAGTAGTTGGCGATTAGTTCGCAATTCAGTTTGAATGATGCCTAAATCACCGCGATGAAAACCCACAATCATACGTTTGAGACAAGCCTTACTAGCCTGTAGAAAGGTCTGGTATTCATCCCGTTGCTTGGCCTTGAACAAGGCGACTTTATCAACTAAATGCGACGTGGAAGCTGGCGATCCAGTCCAACCGATCATTAAGCGGAGTGCTGCGGGTGGAGTCAATAACTCGATTTTTAAATCAGGCCAAGGCATGGTCAATAATTCAGTTAGAGTTGATTGGGTCTGTTGTTGATGAAGCCACTGACGATCGAATGAATGGTAAGCGATCCAACCACCATACACGCTAGCTGCAATATCGCCAAGTGAGCCATTACCTTGAACAGATAGGTGTGCGATAGCTGCTAACTTGAAGAGTTTATTCTTGTCCATAGGTAAGTGATAAAACTGACATAATGCTTTAACGGTCGCCACAGTTACAGCTGCTGAGGAGCCCAGGCCATATTTCTTGCCGTCTGCACTATCGAGTTCACTATTAATACCTAGATGATAAACACCTAGTTCGCGACCTAACTCGTGCGCATAACTTTCCGTGAGGCTAATAGCCGCTAAAATATAATGGAACGGGTTGTCACGATTGTCGAAGACCATTGTGTCTCCTTGACGCCGCCAGACGATTGAGTTTTCTTGATATTGCTCAGAAACGATACTCCCAATCGTTTCGCTAGGTGAAATCGTTGCTGTCACAAATTGATCAAGTGCAACGATAATTGCTGGATAACCACTTTCCACTACGGCGTATTCACCGGCAATGTAGAGTTTTCCAGGGGCTTTCACCGTTATCATGCCATCATGTCCTTTCATGACCATTACTGATCATTATAAATTAAACTGAATTATTTTTCTGTCATCGTGATGCCCGGCCCTGGTTTCGCAACCATTAATTGATCAACGTCAAAACACTGTTGCAACCTGGTCATAATCACGTCAGTATCCTGACCCGCACAAATGATTTTAACGTTCGGGCCAGCGTCCAAAGTATAATAACAGTTTATCCCGTGTGAACGCAAGTCGTTAACTGCTTGAATGGCGGTTAGTGTCTCCGCGGTGAAATAATTAAAGGCGGGGTCAGCGCTTAAATTAAGTGCGTGCATCCGCATGGCATTTGTTTCGGCAATCTGGCCAACGGTGGTGAGATCGCGAGCAGCAATTGCCTGACGCATCCGCTTCAAGTCGGTTTCAGCAGTTGTGACCCAGGCTGGGTAGTAAGGCGACGTAGCGACGACTCGTGCCATGCCATCGGTTGAACTGATAGGTTTTCGCGTGGCCTTTAAGACAACCGCAATCATTTGAATATCCCAATTTACGGGGTCCTGTAAGACTTCGGCATACGAACTCTGGTCATCGTGACCAGCATGCCATTCGACAAAGCCACCAAAAATCGAGCGGGTTGCTGAACCGGACCCACGGCGCGCTAGGCGTGACAAATCAGCTGCATCTAAGCGTAAGCCAGCAGCGCGGCTAGCAGCTCCTGCCAAAGCAGCAAATCCGGAGGCCGAAGACGCTAAACCGGCCGAAGTGGGCACGTGATTTTCAGTTTGGATAGTAGCAAAGGCGGTTTGACCACTGCGTTGACGAACAAGGTCGAGAAATTGGCTAATGCGTGTCGCCTTGGCTGCTGGTAATAATTGATGGTTAAAGTAAACTCGATCAGCGCTGAGATGGCCATCGAAGGTCACACTAGTTTGGGTGTAAAAGTGATCAAGTGTCAGTGAGATGCTGCCGTTTTGCGGTAGCATCAAAGCCGCATCCTTTTTACCCCAGTATTTAACTAACGCGATGTTAGTGTGTGCCTTTGCCGTAACGGTTTTCGCCATGTCTTTTCCTCCAAAGTTAAAATTAATCATCATTTAATAGTGGTTCGACCCAAGTTGCAGTTGCACCAGCCGCGGCTAACTTTTGTGATAACTGGTTAGCGATGCTTGCTTCTGGGGCAAGTGCAATCAGACAACCACCCTGACCGCTACCGGTCAATTTGGCTGCCAGAGCACCGTTTTGGCGCGCTACTGCTAGTAATTGTTCAAGAGCTGGGTGGCTGACCCCCATGGAGCGCAGATCGTCTTGAGCACCATTCAGGGCCGTTGCTAAGGCCCCCATATTACCATCTTCAAGGGCCACACGGGTCTGATGGGTCAAGCGGCCCAAGTCATCGATCCGAGCTTGAATCGTAGCTCCTTCAACCATCAGCAAGTTGCGAACGGTGGCGACAGCAATTTTGGTTTGACTTTTAATACCGGTATCCGCAATCACTAAATAACCAGGTAGTTTGACAGGAATCGGAAAGTTTTCGCGTCCTTTAACAAACCACACTGGGCTTTTGGCACTGGCGGTGGCAACATCTAAGCCACTAGGCTGACCATGGGTGTAACTTTCGGCAACATTAGCTGTGGCTAATAATTCCTGATGTGAGAGTGGGTGCTCAAAGAAATCATAAAAGGCGCGCGTCACGGCAACGGCCGCCGCCGCCGAAGAGCCCATCCCTCGTTCGGAAGGAATGTCACTTGTGATATGAATATCAAATCCTTGTTCTGGCGCATTAAAGCGCGCTAATAGCGTTTTGATGAGGGTCTGGATGCCCCCTAAATTAGCAGACATCATTTTAAAATCACCATTGAAGTAGCGACTCTTAACGGTTTGGGTCACATCACGGCGGTGAATGATGGCTTGCATTTGAATGGTCGAAATTGGCAGTGCAATGGCAGGTTGTCCGTAGACGACACCATGTTCGCCAATTAAAATAATTTTGGCATGACTAGTACCGGTAGCTAGATCTTTCAATCGTGTCGCTGCCTTTCTGTAAGTAGATTAATAATAGCTTCATAATACCTTATTAGCATTTTTTTTGCTACGCTAACCCTGCTAAAGCATTCGAATTTAGCAGAAACATAAGTTAAACTAGTTTGGAAAGTAACAATTTGATTAGATTGAGCCGATTGGCGTGATAACAGTGCTGGCATAATGGCAATGAGTGGGTGATGTCTTAAATTCAACGTGATAAAATTAGAAAAGAATTAAAAGCGAGGCGTTCAATAATGGAAAAAGAAGAAATTGACATAATTATGACCCGCTACGTGGTACCAGATGCAGTTACTAACGAAGATTGGCATTGTTTGTCGTTTATGTCAGCACTGATTCTTCACGGGTCCATGTAAGATTGGCCACGTTACGTCAAGTGTTTCCCAAAATTTTTTGTGAATTTTATCGGTGCCCGTTAGATACTGAGCTTGACCAACTTGAACATTATCCGTCAACTGAAATCGGCCTGACAGATCTAGCTTGTGAGTTGGTCGAGCTGAGCTCGATTGGCCGAATATGCTATAATTTATAATGATCAATGTGACGTGCAAGTGACAATTAGTGAGAAAAATAGTTGAACGAGGCTAAGTTGCTAAATGTGACGGTCAAAAGTGACTCGCACATGGTGGTGTCAATGTGAGTTGGTGCCAATTAATGGTCGGGACAGTTCATGACCGTTAAGAATTTGCAAACTGGCCATTTAGCCCGGCTAGTTCAACAATAATTTAGCACCACTTAGCGATACACATCACGTCGTATGCCATAAAGATTGATTGGTTGAGCTGGCTACATGCATAATGACATTACTAATTAGCCAGCTTAATGAACATCTTTACAATCCATAATTTTGGGGAAATGACCATGAAACCAAACACAACCTACGCGGTAGTTGATATTGAGACGACCGGAACCAGTGTGAAAGACGGCGACCGAATTATTCAAATCGGTTGTGCGTTTGTCAAGAACAATAAAATCATTAATACTTTTGCGACGGACGTTAATCCGTTAACGACGGTACCAACTGTTATTGAGAATTTAACGGGTATCAGTAACGCCCGGGTACGCAAAGCACCACCGTTCGATGATCTAGCGGGAACGGTCTACAGTTTGTTACAGGGAACGGTATTTGTGGCGCACAATGTGAATTTTGATTTACCATTCATCAATTCAGAATTGCAACGGGTCGGCTATCCAGAATTGCCGATTCAAGCTGTTGATACGGTGTCGTTAAGCCAGATCCTATTACCAACGGCGCCGAGCTTTCGCTTACGTGACTTGAGTCAGTTGCTCGCAATTGATCATCATCATCCGCACTCTGCTGATAGTGATGCAATTGCGACGGCCCATCTATTTATCACGTTACAACAGCGCCTCGCACACTTACCATTGATCACGTTACAACAAATGGTGCAATTAGCACCGGAGTTACCACGTGAAACGGCCGACTTATTTGCATACGCCTTTCAACAGGGCAAACAACATCCACAGCAGTTGCCGGCTGACTTAGTAATCAAAGATGGGCTCGCTTTGCGTAAACAGCGATTGCCACAGCAAGCTGCGGGTCGTAAAGCGGCGCGCTATCCGTTGACGAAAGCACAAAAGCAGCATATCTTTGGTGATCACTTGACTTATCGACCGCAACAGGCTCGGATGATGAACCAAATTTATCGGCACTACTCAAAACAGTCTGCTGAACAAGTGCCGTTGTTGATCGAAGCACCGACCGGAACAGGCAAGACGCTCGGGTATTTGCTCCCACTTGCTTACTTGGCACAGGGTAGTCAGCAAGTGGTCATCAGCACGGCGACAACGGTCTTACAAGCGCAGTTACGTGATCAGGGCGTGGCGTTACTGAATCAGTTATTGCCTAATCCAGTCACGGCAGTGGTTATCAAGGGTAATCAGCATTACGTTGATTTAAATCGGTTTGCACGTGGCTTAGCTTTACACGAACATTCTAAACAGACGCAAGTATTAAAATTGCGGGTGTTGGTCTGGCTGACGATGACGACGACTGGTGATTTGGACGAATTGCACTTGAGTACGTATCAAGCCCCGTACTTTAGCGAAATTGCGCATCACGGGGTGGCCTCGTTGAAAGCTGATGATCCGTTTTTTAAGGAAGATTTCTTACGCTTTCGGGATCAATTGACCGCGCAAGCGACTTTTATCATTACCAACCATGCCTACTTGATGCGCCATGTGGCCCAACTGGGTAGCCGCCAAGAGCGGCCATTGCTGGTGCTTGATGAGGCCCAACACCTGGCGGATGGTGTCGTTCGTGATTCACGGCAGACGTTTGATTTTAATGGCTACATGGCGACCTGCCACAGCTTGATCAGTCGCATTGACACGGAACATAGTTTGAATTTACGGGCATTGTTTGCGGAACAGCCCCAGGCCGATTATCGGCTTAAATTACTAGATAATTCACTTAATGATACTGATTTACATCTGCAACAATTGCAGGCAGCATTAGCACGGACATTTGTCCCAGCACAAAAGGGCGCTAATCAGCCGGCTGAACTGGGAATCACAACCGATCAGCTCACGGACTTCTTTGCAGCCCATAATCCGTTGATCAAGCAATTACAAACGGCGATTGAGAACTGTTTCTTACAATTTCAACAGTTGAATGAACAATATCAGCACGATCAGTCGCAAGTCTTGCCAAGTGAGCAGCATGTTTTAGATGATTTTGATAATCGTCTTCAGCATTTACGTCAAGGGTATGAGTTGTTGCAGACATGGTTAGTACCGGCTTCACGGGAACAACGTGTTTTTTGGGTGAGCCTTAATCAGTGGCATGATCGTGGTAGCCTGACGTTAGCTGGTAGTTTGATCGACACGCAGGGCTACTTCAAGACGCAACTATATCCTTACTTTACTGCACCGTTATTAACTGGAGCCACGTTGTTCGCCACCGGTAAATCACAATACGTTTATTCTCAGCTGGATATTGATCAGGAAACGGCCAAGCATCATCGATTATCAACGCCGTTTGATTTAGAACATCAGGCACGGCTATTTATCGCAACGGATGCTACTGCTACGGAACAGCCCAGTGGTAAACAACGCGTCGCTTATTTGACGCGGGCCATTCACGATGTTGTGATGGCGGCCCCCAAGCAGACGCTGGTGCTGTTCAATTCACTGAACATGATTGAAGCGGTTTTTTACAGTTTGCATCAAACGAATCTGCCCAGTGACCGTGAAATTCTGGCCCAAGGGGTTAATGGTAGTCGTGAAAAGCTATTACGACGGTTCATGCAAGGTGACAATGCGATCTTGCTAGGAGCTGGTAGTTTCTGGGAAGGTATTGACTTGCCACAAGAACAATTGGAATTGTTAATTGTCACGCAACTACCGTTTGAATCACCTGATCAAACGACAACCAAGGCACGTTATCAGCAATTACGGCAAGCACAATTAAATCCGTTTTACAATGAAGCATTGCCCAAAGCGGCATTGAAGTTACGCCAAGGAATCGGTCGTTTGATTCGAACTGATGAAGACCGGGGGGCAGCAGTAATCCTTGATGATCGCTTGATCACGAAACGATATGGACAAACGATTATGAAGGCATTACCGAAAACTTTGCCACCCACGACGGGATCATTAACGATGATTACGCAGGAACTTCAAAGTTTTTTCAAAACTAAGTAAGAAACCATTCCGCAATCAGTTAAATTTGCTATAATTAATTTATCTGTTTTTGAAAGGAAGAGCATATGCGAGTTCAACGTAGAAGGCGCCCTGAGCGACTCATTATGATTGTTCTAATTGTCATCTTAGCAATTATTGTGGCGGTTT
This sequence comes from Lactiplantibacillus sp. DA1, assembly GCF_032681335.1. Lineage (NCBI taxonomy): Bacteria > Bacillati > Bacillota > Bacilli > Lactobacillales > Lactobacillaceae > Lactiplantibacillus > Lactiplantibacillus sp. DA1. The sequence goes on from NZ_JAWHTQ010000002.1 coordinate 79,497, forward strand.
ATGGCACGTTATGGGCCGCACAACGGCCAATGCACCAAGCCCAGAAAACGGCGTATAGTCTAGCAGTCAGTAAGGGTAAGCTAAAGACCACGACGGCATTTTCACAGTACAATGGTACTAGTAGTTATTACGTTGTCACGGGAACATCGAGTAAAAATGTTCCGGTATACGCGTTAATTAACGCGAATAAACATCATCAAACGACCGTTATCAAACAGTCCGCTGGGATTTCACGTACAAAATCCTTGAAAAAGGTCTGGTCCAAACGCAATCCTAGTAAGGTTATCAAAGCGACGCTTGGAAAGTATGATGGGACGGTCGTGTGGGAAATTACGTACTTGAACCAGAAAAAGAATTTATGTTATGAAATTTTGCAGTATTCTAATGGAAACCAGCTGAAATCAATTATTAACATTTAAGGTTAAAGGAGTGCGGATGTACATGGAATTATCGCGTAAAGTAATGCAGGTTCAACCGTCAGCGACATTGAAGATCAGTGCGACTGCCAAGCAAATGATGGCGGACGGCGTTGACGTTATCAATTTAGGAATCGGTGAACCGGATTTTCAGACCCCGGATAACATTAAGCAAGCAGCCATTGATAGTATTCAAAATGGTCAAGCGAGTTTCTACACACCGGCAACTGGATTACCAGCTTTAAAACAAGCCATCAGTCAGCGAATTGAAGCTGACCATCACTACCATTTTGATCCTAATCAGATCGTCGTAACGGATGGCGCAAAAATGGCGTTGTTTACGTTATTCCAAGTTATTCTGAATCCCGACGATGAAGTGTTATTACCAGTCCCATACTGGGTCAGCTATTCGGAGCAAGTTAAATTAGCTGGTGGTACGCCAGTTGAAGTGGGCACTGACGAACAGTTGCGGTTTACTACTGCTGATTTGGAAGCTAGTCGGACGACTAAGACTAAAGCCTTAGTCTTAAACTCACCACAAAATCCCTCCGGCCTTGTGTTCAGTCGGGCTGAGTTAACAGCGATTGTTAACTGGGCCGTTGAACACGATATTTTAGTGGTTGCGGATGAGATTTATGAAAAATTATTATATAACGGCAATCAATTTACATCCGTGTTAGAATTAGATGATGCTAATATGGATCACGTGGTTTTGATCAATGGGGTTTCAAAAGCCTATTCCATGACTGGTTGGCGTATCGGATATGCTGCCGGGCCACAAGTGATTATGGCTAAGATGGGGGTCGTGTTAGGTCATGCTGCAAGTAATCCAGCCGCGGTATCACAGTACGCAGCAATCGAAGCCTTTAGTGGCGACCAATCATCGGTAGAAAAGATGCGCCAGGGCTTTGAAGCGCGGTTAAATGAACTGTATCCATTAATTGAACGTTTGCCTGGTTTTAAGATGCCGGCCGGCAAACCCGCGGGGGCTTTTTACCTGTTCCCAGATATTACGGAAGCACTGCGATTAACGGGATATGCTGATGCGCCGGCCTTTGTGACGGCGGTGTTATTAGAAGCACACGTTGGCTTAGTGCCTGGTGAAGCATTTGGTTTGCCAGGGTGCGTACGGTTAAGCTACGCCACTGATATCGATTACTTGCGAGAGGCCCATCGACGGTTACAAAAATTTATGACAGAAAAAATTGCTGAACAAGCAAAGTAATTGGAGGATGTAAGTAAATGGTGCAACAGATCAACATTATCGATGCTAAGGACCATGTCGACGAAAAAGTAAAGATTGGGGCTTGGCTCACTAATAAACGTTCAAGTGGTAAGATTGCCTTCCTACAATTACGTGATGGCTCCGCCTTTTTCCAAGGGGTGGTCGTTAAGAGCCAAGTTAGCGAAGAAGTTTTTGAACTCGCTAAGGAAGTTAAACAAGAAGCCAGCATGTGGATTACGGGTGTGATTCATGAAGACAGTCGTTCAAAGTTCGGTTATGAAATCGAAGTTGAAGACATTGTAGTCGTTGGTGAAAGTGAAGAATACCCAATTACGCCTAAGGAACATGGGGTGGACTTCTTACTAGATCACCGGCACCTATGGTTACGTTCTAAGCGGCCATGGGCAATCATGAACATTCGCAACGAAGTCATTCGCGCGACGTATGAATTCTTCAACCAAGAAGGGTTTATTAAGATGGATTCCCCAATTCTAACGGGGAGTGCACCTGAAGGTACGACTGAATTATTCCATACTGAGTACTTTGATCGGGACGCTTACTTATCACAGAGTGGTCAGCTATACGCTGAAGCCGGAGCTTTGGCATACGGAAAGGTCTTTACCTTTGGCCCAACGTTCCGGGCTGAAAAGTCCAAGACTCGGCGGCATTTAATTGAATTCTGGATGATTGAACCAGAAATGGCCTTCATGCATCAAGAACAAAGTTTGGAAGTTCAAGAACGTTATATTGCCTTTCTTGTCCAAGGTGTGATTGATCATTGTCAATACGCACTCGACATTTTAGGTCGTGATGTTGAAACGTTGAAGAAGTACACCAAGTTACCTTACCCCCGGATCAGTTACGATGAAGCCATTGAATTGTTGAAAGAAAATGACTTTGACGTGGATTGGGGTGTTGATTTTGGTTCACCAGAAGAAACCTTCTTGGCTGATCACTTCGATCAACCCGTCTTCGTTTTGAATTACCCGAAAGCCATCAAACCATTTTATATGAAGCCGCATCCAACCCGGGACGACGTGGTGATTTGTGCGGACTTATTAGCCCCAGAAGGCTATGGTGAGATTATTGGCGGGTCAGAACGAGCAACTGATTACAATTACTTACTTGACCAGATCAAACAAGCCGGCTTAAATCCAGACGACTATGCTTGGTACTTAGATTTACGTAAGTATGGTAGTGTTCCCCATGCTGGTTTTGGTCTGGGACTCGAGCGATTTTTGACTTGGATTACGGCCGAAGATCACGTGCGGGAGACAATTCCGTTCCCACGGTTGTTGAACCGGATTTACCCGTAAACTTTAATTGAAGGTTAGTTTTATTAAGAGCGTGGGACCTAGTCTCACGCTCTTAATAGTGAAAGGATGATAACGAGATGGAGTCCTTAGCTGCCGCGTTAGTGAATGATGGTCAAACGACCATTGCGAACGCATTATTGGCCCACTATCGTGAAATTGGGGTCACAAACGATGAATTATTGGTTTACTTGCAGTTCAAACGGTTAATTGATCAGGGTAATCAATTTCCAGATGCTGCGGTAATTGCCAAGAGTTTAGGTGAATCGACAAATGCCGTTTTTCAGCGGTTACATGAAATGTTAGCCAAAAAATTGCTGACGATTGAATCGATCACGGCTGATGATCAAAAAATTCATGACCGTTATAATTTTGACGGCCTGTATGATAAGTTAGCAGTTGCACTCAAAAAGCAGCCAGCTAGCACTCAAGCTTCGGAACAAGCCACGAGTGAAAACAGTCGGCAAAAGGTTTTTCGGGCAATTCAGACGGAATTTGGCCGTGACTTATCACCGATCGAAATGGAAAGTATTAGTAAGTGGTTCGACGAAGACCATTATGAACCGGAAGTTATCGAATTGGCATTGCGGGAAGCAGTTCTGCGCCAAGTCTATAACTTGACGTATATGGACCGAATTCTGTTGAACTGGCAGAAGCGTAACTTAAAAACGGCTGCCCAGGTGGAAGCAGAGCGCCAACGCAGTATTGAGCAACGCTTGAATTCCGCTCCACAACCACAACGCCAGACGGGCGCAAATGCTGGTCCGAAGATTCCGTTATTCAAATTAGGTGAAGACCAGTCTTAAACACTGTGCTGAAAAGCTTATCGGGGAAAACTGATCTTAAATAAAGTGGTGGCGATTGCCTGTGCGAGGCGTCGCTACCACTTTTTTTTGGGATAGGTGGTTAGTCGTTGTTTCATATCAATGGCGTTTGCTCACGTCATTGGCGCAGCGTGCTGAGGTTAAAACAGGACCACCAGGATTTGCCTGTCCTGGTAAGCCGGTGGGATGCACATCATCAGACCAAAATCAGTGGGTACCGTCATAAATTAGAAAATGGTTATAATTAAATGTTGACTTCTCATTAAAATAGCGCAATACTGTAAACAACCAAGTAAATATATTAATAAATACGTCTAAGATGAGTAGCCGTTGTTGGAATGCCTTAGAGAACTGCCGGTTGGTGCGAGGTAGCCATTGCGCAACGTTGAAGATGGTCTTATAATGCAAGTTTCAACACTGAGCTGATGGGGTTAAGTGTTGACGGTTACGCCCGTTATGCGGTTAGAGTCTCGCCAAGAAATTCAAGGCGGTACTTGAAGTGCGGTGGCCTGTGAAGGTCATTCGAAGTAAGGTGGTAACACGGAAAACGTCCATTCGTCCTTAATCTGATAATCAGATTAGAGACGATGGGCGTTTTTTAATGGGAGGAAGCAGACTATGACAGAGGCAATCATTGATTTAAAAGACATCGCGGTGACGTTTGACGACGGGCACCAAGTCGTTCACGCGGTTCAAGATGTCAATCTACAGATCCAGACGGGTGATATTTATGGCATTATTGGATATTCCGGCGCTGGCAAAAGTACCTTGGTACGGGTGATCAATTTATTGCAGTCACCGACAACGGGCCAGGTAGTCGTCAATGGCCAGGCCTTACAAACGCTATCGCCAGCTGCATTACGTCAAGCCCGGAAACACGTTGGGATGATTTTTCAACACTTCAACTTGATGCAATCACGGACCGTGCTGGGCAACGTTATTTACCCATTATTGGGTCAAAAAATTAGTAAACAGGACCGACGCGCCAAAGCATTACGGCTACTGAAGCTCGTTGGGTTAACGGACTATGCGCAGACCTATCCAGATAAATTATCCGGTGGGCAGAAACAACGGGTGGCAATCGCACGGGCACTGGTCACTGACCCGCAAATCTTGATTTCTGATGAAGCAACTAGTGCCCTTGATCCAAAGACTACGGCGGCGATTCTTGAGTTGTTACAACGGGTTAATCGCGAGCTAGGGATTACCATTGTCCTCATTACGCATGAAATGCAAGTCATCAAGAGTATTTGTCACCATGTCGCTGTTATGGCCGATGGGCGGATTATTGAGCGGGGCCCCGTTGCAGCCGTCTTTACGGCCCCAAAAGCACCTCTGACCGTTGATTTTGTGGAAACGTCTACCAATGTTCGGGCCGCCATTCAGCGAATCACTAAAACGATTAAATTGAATGAATTGGCAGCGGACCAAGAGCTGATTGCGTTCAAGTTCGTTGGTCAATCGACGAAGCAGGGAATTGTCTCACAGTTATCGCAGACGCTGGGGGTCGATGTTAACATTTTGTTTGCCAATATCGACCAGATCGATGGTCAAAACGTTGGTGACATGATTGCGGTTATTACGGGTGATTTGACGGCCTTCAATGCGGCGGTCACTAACATGTCCGCTCAAGGTGTCCACACTCGCATTATCAATGAAGAAGTTGTGAAGGGAATGGTGGACTAATGACAGCATTAATTCCGAATGTCTTACAAATGAAAGCTGAATTTATTCAAGCAACGTTAGAGACCCTCTATATGACCGCAGTTTCCGCGCTGGTTGCAGGAATACTGGGGTTGGGTTTGGGGGTACTGTTAGTCGTGACACAGCCCCATGGTATTTTAGCTGATGGCCCCTCGTATCAAGTGTTGGATAAGCTAACCAACTTACTCCGTTCGGTGCCATTTATTATTCTGTTGGCCGTAATTTCGCCGTTGACCAGCTATTTAATCGGAACAACGGTGGGGACCACGGCATCGTTAGTCCCACTAGTTTTTGGTATTTTTCCTTTTTATGCCCGGCAAGTTCAAAATGCGTTACTCGATGTTGACCAAGGAATCGTTGAGGCTGCTCAGTCCATGGGATCTAGTCCCATTGCAATTATTTTTCGGGTTTATTTGAAAGAAGGTTTGCCTGATTTGATACGGGTTTCGATTGTGACAGTTATTAGCCTAATTGGATTGACGACGATGGCCGGGGCGATTGGTGCGGGCGGCCTAGGCGATATTGCAATTAGTATTGGTTACGCCCGCTTTGAAAATGACGTAACGTTCGTTGCTATGATCATTATTTTAGTCTTGGTATTCGCTGTTCAGCTATTTGGTGACTGGCTCGTCAAGCGTGTCTCGCACCATTAAAAAAGGGAGGAATAAGCCGATGAAACGATTAGCATGGTGGTTGATTGGTATTGCTGCAATTGTTGGTATTTGTGTGGGACTGCATGAAATAACGAGCTATTCGGCCCGTGCACAACAGAGTGCCACGATTACGGTCGGATCAATGGGGTCGGACTATGAAGTCTGGCAGCACATTGCTAAAAGCCAAGATGCCAAAAAGATGGGCTTAACGATTAAGGTTAAACAAATCACGGATGGTGTTCAGCTGAACAAGGCCACGGCGGACGGTAACATTGATGTGAATGCCTTTCAGTCCTGGTCATATTACCAAACGTATAATCAGCAGAATCCCAAAGCCAAGTTGGCGGCGTTAGGCACGACTTATTTGGAACCAATGGGAATCTACTCCAAAAAATATCAAAGCATTGATGAAATTCCGGATGGTGCTACGATTGCAATTGCTGACAATCCCTCCCAAGCTTCGCGAGGCTTGTTACTGCTTCAAAAAGCGGGCTTAATCAAACTGGCGGCTAATTTTGGTGTCTTAGGTTCAGTGAAGGATATTACAAGCAATCCCCGTCATCTGAAATTCAAACAGATCGATGATACTACTGGTCCCCGGATCATTAAAAGTGTCGATGCGGTTTTGATCTCGAATACGGTTGCTTTGGAAGGACATTTACACGTTTTACGGGATTCAATTTTTCACGAGCGTCTGAATAAGAGTACCAAGGATAATGTCAATATCTTAGCGACGGCTGCTAAGAACGAGCATCGTGCTAGCTATCTTAAATTAGTTAAACTTTACCATCGGGCTGATATTCAAAAGTATATCAAACAAAAATATTACGGTACTAAGATTAACGTTAATAAACCGCTATCTTATTTTGACAATTAATAAGCATATTGGGTGCTGAATGATTATAGATAAGTTATGATTATGATAATAAATATTGTAACTCATTAAACTTATCAGGAGGTCTCAACCATGTATAAACGAATCCTAGTCCCATTAGATGGTTCCGATAATGCTTATTATGCACTTGAACACGCGATTGCCTTAGCGAAGGTTTTTGACTCCCAGTTATTTTTATTGAATGTCATCGATGTTAATCGATTTGGCGTCTACAGTCCAGATGTTTTTACGAGTGCGGCGCCAGATATGATGAGTTTTGATCAAGCCCAGAGTAAGAAATTGTTGGAGCGGGCCCAGGATCAAGTTGCAGCCCACCAGTTGCACGCCGAAACGATTCGGCAAACTGGGGTGCCCAAAGTGACAATTGCGGTCGATGTTCCCAAGGCCCAAAATATTGATTTAATTGTGATTGGTCGCTCGGGGACTAATGCGATTTCCCGCCTGTTCTTAGGTTCAACGACTGCGTATGTCGTTCGTAATACGGAGGCGAATGTCACCGTGGTTAATATGCCAAATGACGAAGCTGAAGAGGTTGAACAAACCGGTGATGTTTCGGCCGATGATTCTAAATAACTTGTCAGTGATGATTAAAGCTGGTCACACGACGTCAACATTGACGCTCGTGCGACCGGCTTTTGGGTTTGTGGCCGGTGGTGACGACAGCGTTGTTCTTCTCTTTTGTCAGCTGATTGCAGGCGATTAGCTCCAATCAACCCAATGAAAGTAAGTGCGACCATCACTACTGTCAGGGCCATACCGACAGTCGCTTTTCCCGGTTCGAACGATTGATAGATATACAAGCGTACTTGACGGTTACTCATCAGTTAAAGACCTGATTGAAAGCGACGTCGTTTTTAGTTAGAACAGTGTTGGCGCAATTCCAGTTTACAGTGTAGGTTTTGATTGGCTGACCATTGCGTGGATCGGCCACTTTGACAGCTGTTCCTGGAATTAAATTGCTTTTTGAGTCGGTTGTTGAACCTTAGCCGATAGGAGGTAGTCTATAAATTGTTTGGTAGTGGCTTGGTGGCGACTAGTTTTTAAAATCATTGCTGGTTGTGGATTGATCAATGTGCCACTTTTCGGCTAGACGAAGTCAATCTTCTGGTCTTCTTTGAGGACCTTAGTTCCAGACTTCATTTGATAGGCATTGATGAAGTCTAGACTAAACCCCGATGTTGGGGGCCAGAATGGTCACTGCTGATTTTTTGGATTCAGACGGACAAAGCAAGGCCATGATTTGCTGGTCGAGTATCGGCAGAGTGAGTTGGTTTGCTCACCAGCTGCTGATAACTTTTTGATAGTTCATGCAACTTAATGGTAACCACAGTAAGTAGCTCCTTTGTCTTCAATAACTAATTCAGTTTATTAAGTTATTTTGTATTGTAATGATAATTCGGTTTAGTAACGTTGATTTTGATTTTAGTTTATATATATTTTTCATGTTATTTCAGTAAATCAGGGCACAAAAAAAAGAAACCACTGAAAATAATTCAATGGTTTCTTTTTTTAACTATTGATTCACACCATTATTGTTTGTATCAGCTGCCGGTGTTTCCGATGAACTGGCTGCGGAACTCGTCTCAGAACTTGAGCTTGCCTCGGAACTGCTACTACTTTCGGTACTAGATTCAGAGGATGAACTTTCTTCGCTACTTGAGGAAGAGGCGGCTTCCGAACTACTGCGGCTACTTTCCGAACTACTGCTACTACTTGCTTCAGTGCTAGTACTAGAATTACGGATGGTGGTTGAACTTGAACTTGCTGAGCTCGATGTTCCTGATGAGGCCTCGCTACTAGAGAAGAGGTGACCGACGACGTAAAGTTCTTCGATACCATTCTTTTTAGTCGTACCCACTGAACTTGGTTTGGTCCAATCGGAGTTTGGTGAATATTGTTGCAGGTAATTCATCATCGCACGGTAAACTTGTTGTGAAATCTTCTCGTTAGAAGGGTCGAGGTAACCACCAGCCTCAATTGATTTATCATAACCGGTCCAAACGGCCACTGAGTAATTCTTAGTGTATCCGGCCATCCATGAATCTACGACAGCATTTGAAGGGACCAAGTTTTTGTATTTAGAGTCATAATCATCCGTACCAGTCTTACCAGCTTGATAAACCCCGCTTATTTTGGCCGTTGTACCAGTACCTGTGGCGCTATTAATAACACCTTTCAGCATATCAGTAATCATATAAGCAGTAGATTTTTTCATTGCTCGTTTACCTGTACTGGTATATGAAGTCGTGACACCTTCAGCGTTAGTAACTTTGCGAATATAGTACGGTTTGTGATAAACGCCGCCATTGGCAAAAGCTGCATAGGCACCGGCCACTTGCAAGGTTGAGACGCCGGCACCAATACCGTTAGCATATTCGACAGTTTTGAGATTCATCCCTAAGCCGTTGGCGAATGTTTTAGCTCGGCTTAAGCCAACGGCTTGTAAAGTCCGGATTGCTGGGATGTTCCGTGATTGTACTAGTGCTTCACGCATTGTCATATTACCAAGTGTATTATTGTCGAAATCATGGACCGTAATGTTTGTCCCAGGATATTTGTACTTTGTATCTGCAAGGGTCTTATAAGTCGGCCAGTTCAGATATTCAATCGCTGGCCCATAATCTAAAATTGGTTTCATCGTTGAGGCGTTGGAACGATCAGTCTGAACGGCACGGTTAGTCCCGTAAGTAACATTGCCGATATTACGGCCACCAAGCATGGCTGATATCTTACCAGTGTACGAATCAACAACGGACACGCCTAATTGGAAAGTCTGCTTACCATTATTTGGATAGCTAACGTACTGCGATGTATTTGCAATATCGTAAAGCCGTTTTTGTGCGTCCATATCAAGGTTGGTATAAACCTTTTCACCATCGTTCAATTGATAACCCTTTTTAACAAGATCTTGCCGGACCTGGTTTAAGTAGGCATCAAGGATTTTATTAGTTTTTTCATGTTTCGTGAGACTTGCACGTCCCGAACTGGTTAAACCAGTCTTGATGTTGACTTTTTCAGCGGCAGTTTCTTGACTCTTCGTGATGACCTTGTTATCGTACATTGCTTCCAATACCAGATTGCGACGGCTGGTAGCGTATGCAGGGTAAGTCGTTGGGTCGTAGTAGGTTGGCGATTGCGGCATTCCTGCAAGCAATGCGAGCTGACTAAGACTCAGATCTTTCAATGACTTACCGTAGTAATACTTAGCGGCGGTACCCATCCCATAAATTCCGTTACCCATATAGACCTTATTGATGTAAAATTCCAGAATCTGGGATTTGCTGTAGTGCTTTTCAAGATTAAGCGCTAACCAGGCTTCCTGTGCTTTGACTTTTAAGTTTCGATCCGAAGTGCTAGTTGAGAAGACAGCTAGTTTAACGAGCTGCATTGTCAAGGTACTCCCACCTTGCATCCCGAGTGAACTACCTTTTAAGTTACCAACTGCGGCGCCTAGAATCCGGTAATAATCGACTCCCTTATGTTTGTAGAAACGGCGATCTTCAATTGAAACGACGGCATTCTTAAGGGCGGTCGGAATATTGCTAGATTTAACGTATTGCCGGTTATTAGTTCCTAAAGTGGTCACATAATCGTCATTCTTATCGTAAATCTTAACTGCACTAGTATCAACAAGGTTACTTTGTTTAACCGTCGGTGCCGTTTGTGCATAGTAGAAGAAAAGCCCCAAACCGGCGAGTACCCCGATGACAAACAGCGCAGCTAAGGATAAAATAATTCGGCGAAACCAGTGTTTCTTTGGTGGTTTAGGTTGACTTTTTTTACGAGCAACCCGTGAGTTTTGTTCATTGTTACCTGCCATGATGTTCTCCTTTAATGAATTGATGAGATCTCATCAATAATATGATCAATCGCATCTAAATAGGGAATGCGTGGATTGATTTGATAATGTAGCTCTGCGGCCAAATGTTCAATATCCGTCAGTGGAATTGACTTGCGACCACCGTCTCCTTGATGGTCCCAATAAGTAAATAAGTCGCTAGCTGTTAACATAAATAGGCGCCCCAAACTCGCAAACCGAATAATGACAAAACAAATTCCACTTTGAGTTAGGCACTGGCGCATGTGCTTAATTTGATGCTCATGAAAGTTTTTTAGCGGAAAGGCAGTTTTATTCTTGGTTTCTTTGGCCTCAAAATCTAAATACTTTCCCCGATAGACGCCATTATAATCAGTAGTGGAAGCTTGTTTAAAATAAGCTTCACGAATCACAGCAGCGCTTCGTTTGGGATAATCGACTTTAACGATCTGAATGGGCGTTGGCTTTTTATGAATAACTGCGATATTATTTTCAAGATAATAGGCGTTACTATCATTGATTTCTTGTTCCAAGCTCATGCCACGATCGCCAAAATTGACATTGGCAAATTTGGAAGATTTCGATTTAGTTGGGCCGGGCTGGCGATAAACTTGACCGTTTGGATAGCGAATCGTCACATTAATCAACCTCCTAATAATGTTACATTTTACCATTAACTAATGGGGAATGTGAAATATCTGTGAGTTTTTAACTGTTTTAGACCGATTTAGTGATAGAAAGGAGACTTTTTTATGAGTCGGTTGTGGCTTAGTGGTTACCGGAGTTATGAATTGAACGTCTTTGGTGATCAAGATGATAAACTAAAAGTTATTAAATTTGCGTTAACTAATTACTTGACGACCCAGATTGAAGATGGCATGGACTGGCTCATCACGGGTGGTCAGCTAGGAATTGAACAATGGGCCGCTGAGGTGGGGTTGGTCCTTAAAAAAACGTATCCTGAATTGAAGGTGGCAATCATGCTACCATATGGTGAATTTGGTGGGCGTTGGAATGAAAATAATCAAGCTAAGTTACAGACCTTATTAGCCCAGGTCGACTTCCACGCCCCCGTTAGCAAGCAACCGTATGAAAATCCGCAACAATTAAAAAATTATCAAGAATTCATGGTAACGCATACGGATGCGGCGACCTTAGTGTATGATCCAGATAACCCTGGAAAACCAACATATGACTACGATTTGATCAAGAGTTTTAGCGACACCCATCCGTACCCGTTAACCTTGATCGACTTCGATTGGTTACAGGAAAGTGCTAATGAATATGCAGAAAAACAGAATAATGGTTTTAATTTTGAATAAAGTCTGCTACAATGTTTTAAGTAATGCGGATGCCGAATGGGTATCGCGCGAATAACAATGAGGTGTTTTTAAATATGGCTAAACGTAATTTTACTCCCAAAGACATCCTTCAAAAAGAGTTTAAGCCAAAGATGCGGGGTTATGATCCTGCCGACGTGGATGGCTTTTTAGATAATGTCATTAAGGACTATGAGTCATTTACTAAAGATAACCAACAACTTTCAGATGAAAACGAACGGTTGCGGGCCAAGGTTGACGAGCTTACTAAGCAAGTCGCTGTCGGCGCCACCAGTCCATCTTCACAACCGACTAGTACGGTGACGAATATGGATATTCTGAAACGTTTGTCTAACTTGGAACGCCATGTTTTTGGTGCCCAATTAGATAATAATCAAAATGAATCACACCGTCTATAATTGTGATTCGATGTAAATTCTGGGTAATCGCGGTCGGCTAATGTCGGCTGAGGAAGGTCCATGCTCGCACAAGCTGCGATGCTTGTAGTGTTCGTGCTCGGTGAAAAAATAAGCCGGGGTACCGATTTATCGGTAACGGCGGGAAAAACGGCTAAGGTTTCGGCTATGCCCGAGTATCCCTGAAAAGTGCCACAGTGACGATACTCAACTGGAAACGGTTGAGTTGGAACGCGGTAAACCCCACGAGCGGGCAACCCAAACTACGGTAGGGGCGCTTCACATAAGGAATTGAACTAAATGTGGGGGGAGATTAGTAATCTCGAGATAGATGATTACCGCCTAGTTAACAGATCCTGTACTTTAACTAGGTACAAAACATGGCCTACAGGAATTTACATTTAGACAGGAGACTGGGACAAAAGTTCGCTTTTGTCCCAGTTTTTTTATTCGATCAGTTAGCAAACTAGCAACTTATGCTAAACTAGGTGAGGAAGCCATTTTAGTGGGAAATAACTTAATCAACAAGAGACGTCTGGATAACAGACGTCGCAGGAGGAAAATATGCAAGAATTTAGATTAATTGCCACTGCCGCTAGTGGGATTGAAGCATTAGTGGGCCGTGAGCTACGAGATTTGGGCTACCAAGTCCAAACCGAAAATGGTCGAGTGCGTTTCAACGGAACGATCAAAGACGTTTTACGAACAAACTTATGGTTACGGACAGCTGACCGCATCAAGATCATTGTCGGTGAATTTAACGCCTATACATTCGACGAACTGTTTGAAAAGACTTTGGCTTTACCATGGGACCAGTTATTGCCAATGGATGCCGAATTTCCAGTGGAAGGTAAGTCACGCAATTCTAAGTTACACAGTGTCCCAGACGTTCAATCAATCGTAAAAAAGGCGATTGTGAACCAGTTAGCAGATACTTACCATCGTAACGGGCATTTGCCAGAGACGGGTGCGCTATTCCCGTTAGAAGTGGCAATCAACAAGGATCACGTCTTGTTAACGTTAGACACGACTGGCTCAAGCTTGTTCAAGCGAGGTTATCGGGTCGAAAAAGGAGGCGCACCGTTAAAAGAGAATATGGCCGCAGCCTTAGTCATGCTAGCTAAGTGGTATCCAGATAACCCATTTGTTGATCCCGTGTGTGGTTCAGGGACCATTCCAATCGAAGCGGCATTATTGGCACGTAACATTGCTCCCGGTTTCAACCGCGCATTTGCGTGTGAAAAATGGGACTGGGTACCTGCCGGACTCAGTCAGCAACTTCGGGATGAAGCGGATAGTTTAGCCGATTACGATACTGAACTAGATATCAGTGGGTATGATATTGACGGCAAGATGATCGATATTGCCAAGCTGAATGCGCGGGAAGCCGGTCTGCTCCACGATATCAACTTTAAGCAATTAGCCGTTAAGGACTTTACAACTGACAAGATTAATGGGGTGCTAGTCGCTAACCCACCATATGGGGAACGGTTAAGTGACCGGGATAGTGTCCGGATCCTCTACCGGCAGATGGGTCAAGTCTATAGTAAGTTGCCAAGTTGGAGTAAGTATATCCTAACGAGCGATTTAGAGTTTGAAGACTTTTACGGGCAAAAAGCCACGAAGCGCCGTAAATTATATAATGGCGCGTTACGAACGGATTATTTCCAATATTGGGGCAAACGTATCCGACCAGCGCAGACGAAATAAGCAACCCTATTGTTAAAGGGACTCAAAGATTGCGTAGTATCAATTGTGGTTGGTAGTAACGTTAATTACAACGTTTAATATAAAGTTCGAGCAGTCTTAAAAGGGCGTGCTTAGTCGGTCCCCCCGATTAAGCACGCCCTTTTAAGACTAATTGTGGTTAAGATTTTGATTGCTATGGGTAACAGTCAATTGGCGTGATTAATTTAAGTAATAAGCGAAGAAATTAGCAACTTTGTTCATCAAGGGTACCTTAACCAGATGTTTGGCCTGATAACCTGTGATAAACGCCACCTGTTCAGCGTACGGGGCGGTATGCACACGGTCAAAGAAGTTACGGGACTGCGCATAGGGAATCCGTTCATCCTCAGTACCATGCCAAAATAATAGTGGCCGATGATTGATGGTTTCTGGTTGCAGGTTGAGATCATAGTGGTCTAGCCAACTGGTTAGTAGTGCTAAATCGCTAGGGATGTAATAGGCATGGGTCTGCGCGTGTTGGCGAACTAGTTGGGCATACGCGTTCAGGTTAGGGGTCCCCATAATGATTGTGGCTGCTTTAATTTCAGGATGATGGGTCAATAAAGCTCCGGTCGTCATGCCGCCCATTGAGTAGCCACCGACGCCAATTTGTTGGTTCAAAATAAGGTTGCGCTGCCGGTAGTAATTCACAATCAAGTCGAATTCAGCAAGATTGCCTTGGATACTATGCCAAAAAGTAAATGAGGGAATCTGGCTGACAGTTTGGTGCCGTACACCGTGATTCATGGCATCAGGTAAGACAACTCGTAAATTCTGACGGGCTAGCTTGCGTGCTTGGGTCAAGACGAGTTCCTTATTGGATTGCCAACCGTGGTAAAAAATCACTAGTGGCAGTGGTTGATCTAAATGGGTTGTGACAACAACTTCCAGCGCGGGCACGTCTTGAAAGTATCGGTTAGTAACTTTGATCATAGTTATCGGCTCACTTTATTAATTATTATGATTAAATTAACTGTGCCAGAAATAACATTAGAATACAACTGTTAGACTTATTTGGTCAATATTAAGTCGCCTTGATTGTTAGTGAGGTAAAATAATGGTATCAGTGAGTTTATTAATTAGGTTTCAGGTGGCCAAAAGAATTATTAAAATGTGAGGTGTGTTAAATGGCTGAAATTCAATTGGCTCCAACGCGGGATCGAGAATTAAAAATTCAGCAATATTTTGCGATGTGGGTCACCCGTGATTTTGAAGCGTTACCAAAAATATTTGCGGCTGATTGTTATTATCAAGAATGCTATGGACCAGCCTATCTATCATTGTCAGAGATTCAAACTTGGATTGAACATCAATTAAGAGTTCAACGGGTAACGGCTTGGTCGATTCAGCGGTTGTGGTCAGCAACTGACAACATGATCTTTGCCCAGTGGTCCTTCACCGCTGTTACCGACCGGATGACTCAGTTTGATGGGCTTTCGGCAGTTCATTTTAACTTAGCAGGACTTATTGACGATTTACGAGAGTATCAGACTACGACTGCGCATGATTATCCTTATCATGGATCCGTGCTGTGATATGCGAAGCATGTGTGTCATAATGTAAGCGGAATTATTTTGAGCGTTGGGGGAATCAGTATGGAGGTTCAAGTTTCGGTTATTGTGGCTGCGTATAATGAGGAGCACTGGTTAAGGCGTTGTTTGACCTCATTAAAAAAACAGACATTAGCGGCCTTAGAAATCATCATTGTTGATGATGGTAGTACGGACGGCACGGCGGCAATCTGTGACCAATATTGTGAGCGGTGGCCGCACCTATTCCGGGTCATCCATCAACGTAATCAAGGACAAGGACCTGCGCGTAATGCGGGGATTGCTGCTGCTCATGGTCGTTATTTAGGTTTTGTCGATGCTGATGATTGGGTCGAGCCGACGATGTATGCGACCTTAGTAGCAACGGCTGAACGTAGTCATGCTCAAATAGTTGTTTGTGATGTTCGTAAAATCTATGCAGCAACTCACCGTACAACTAGTTTGCTGAGTTTGCCAGATGCAACTGACCACGTAGCAATTGCCACTTATCTTACGTTCATGTTGGCAAGAATATCGTTACCAGCGGATGGTCTACGAAGATTTAGATATTTTGCTGGACATGTTGAGTCATTGTGAGCGAGTCGCTTATGCGCACCAACCATTTTATAATTATTATAAACATGCTGGTTCGACAACGCTAGATTACACCAATCCACGACTGTTCGATATTATGACGGCTTATCAAGATGCTATTGATCACGCCGCGGTCAAATATCAGGATGCGGTGACTTATTGCGTCGCTAAGCGTATTTTGATTAATTTAGCAACGCCAGGCTTTGCCGATTATCGGGCTGAGTTCATTGAACTGATACGGCAATTGCGTTCTGCATTTGAAGCCAGTCCGTCAATAATGAACGATCCAGATATTGAAAAAATTTGTGATTATGCAAGTCAATTGACATTACCCCGGCGATTTATTTGTGAGCGTGAGGACTGGGTTCAACCGTGGTATCAGTATAGTCGGGATTTCAAAACGATTATACCGGTCGTTAAAACACGGCCGGCTGGTTTAGTACAACGGACTAACCGATTTAAACTTGATTATTGGTTATTACAAGCGTTATTTGAACGGGGGGGCTTGCTGATTTTGGGTGCCGTCAAGTTGTACCGCCCGTTTGGTCGTTTACGGGCGGGAGGTGACGTGTTAGCCTTTAAAGGTGAACATTGTTTATTAGTTGGTGCGCAACCACGTTCCCCACTAATTTCTGAACTGCGTCAACGTTTAATTGTTGGTTCCGAGTCATTAGCGGAGTTATTGACAATGGTTAGGGCACAACCAGAACAGTGGTCATCGGGCACGAATAAGGTTCGATTGGTTAACATCAAAGACTGGCTACAATAAGATAACGGGTCATTAGGTCGGGCAGAAATGCTGGTTGAGTGGCCCATTTAGTCGTTGGTTACGTTGAAGCTGAACAAAAAAACTAAATAGCCATTCAAAAAGTTAAATAATGATGATAAAATTAGTTTTAAATTAGATTTGGAAAGGGTGAGGATATGTTAAAACCAGCACCATTGCATGTTGGTGATCATGTGGCCGTCGTCAGTCTTTCGAGTGGTACGCTCGGAGAACCCACGCAGCAACATCAATTGAATCGGGGGCTAAAACGGATGCGCCAACTAGGGCTCGTCCCAGTCATGATGCCGAATGCTTTGAAAGGGCGACTGATTTTACAGCAACACCCTGAATTAAGAGCCGCCGATTTGAAGACGGCTTTTTTAAACCCAAGTATCCGTGGAGTTGTGGCGGCAATTGGCGGTGATGATACGTATCGAACCGTGCCATTTTTGATGGCTGATGAGCAGTTTAAGACGGCGGTTCGGCGGTCGCCTAAACTGTTTACAGGCTTTTCAGATACGACGATCAATCATTTGATGTTTTATCAGCTTGGACTGCAAACTTTTTATGGCCCCAATTTTTTAAGCGACTTGGCCGAATTAGGGCCGACGATGTTGCCGTATACCACGAAGACTTGGCAGCGTTACTTTGAAAATCCTCAGCAGACAAGCATTATTAGCAGTCCGGTGTTGTATGACGAACGAACAAATTTCAGTGAATCGGCGCAGGGCACATTGCGCATGGCCCACACCGAAATGCATCATTACGAAGTGTTACGTGGTCACGGGACAATCAGCGGGACGCTACTTGGCGGTTGCCTGGACAGCTTTTATGATTTATTGACCACGACCCGTTATCCAGACGAACGGCAAGTTGCGGAACAGTTCAGACTGATTCCATGTGCAGCCGAATGGCGAGGAAAAATCCTGTTTATCGAAACGAGTGACGAGCGGCCGCAACCAGATCTGTTCAGGCGAATGCTTCAACGACTGCGACAAGCTGAGATTTTGACAAACGTCGCTGCTGTGATGGTGGGCAAACCGCAGAATGAACAGTACTATCAGGACTATCGCAAAATTTTGATCGATGAGACGGTCGATTTGAAATTACCAATTCTGTACAATGTTAATTTTGGTCACGCTTTTCCTCGGACGGTACTCCCGTATGGGGCACAAGCGTGTGTCGATTTTGATCAAGCCTCGTTAAAGATTTTAGAACCTTGGTTCGTGGAAGATTAATTCGTTGATCATTACAATGATTAACGGGTAGCGGAATTCGAGAGGAGTTGTGATATGCAATTAAAAATTCGACGTTTTAAAACTGCGGATGCACCGGCAGCTGCGGCGATGATTGCTCACACATTACTGACGAGTAATCAGGGCGACTATACTAAACCGTACTTGGATCGGCTCATTGCTCAGATGACACCAACTTGGTTATGTCAAAAAGCTGCTGCGACCCATTTTTATGTCGGCTACTTTCAACACCAGTTAGTCGCAACGGGGGCCATTGGTTCATATTGGGGACGTCCCGGTGAATACAGTCTATTTACGATTTTTGTTGATCCGGGAATTCAGGGAATGGGCGGCGGTCGGCAGATTATCCAAACGCTTGAACAGGATCCTTATTTCAGGCGAGCACGTCGTGTTGAAATTCCAGCATCAGTGACTGCCCGTAAATTTTATCAGCATTTTGGGTATCAGCTTAAGCCTGGAGAAACGTATCCAGATGGTGAAGGACTTTATCGATTAGAAAAGTTTCCACATGAATCGTTAGACTAGTAAATCGCGCTTTCCAGTGTTAGTTTACAATGTAAACAAATTGTAAAGCGACTGCAATCAGTTTGAGAACTTATCTGCACATTTTATCGGTAGGATAAAGTGTGCAGTAAACGTACATATCAAACTAATGATGGGAAGGCGAGTAATTTGGTCATGCAGAAAAAGTGGCGGTTGGTACTGCTGCTCGTGGGTTGTTTTTTAGGTGGTATCGGAGTCGTTCAGGCACACGCGGCGGTGCCGGATATCTCAGAGTGGCAAGGTCAGTTAACGAGTACCGAGGTTCAAAGTTTGAAGAGTCAGGCTGATTTTGTCATCAACCGGGTGCAATATGGGAGCAGTTATGAGGATCTCTACCACACCTCTAATGAGAGTCTCTATGTGAAATATGGTGTTCCGTTCGGGTCCTATGACTATGCGACTTTTACGAGTACCGCGACTGCTAAAGCCGAGGCAGATAAGTTCTATCAACGCGCAAATAAGAACACGAAGTTCTACGTCTTGGATTTTGAAACGACTTCCATGAGTAGCACGGCGGCCAACGCGGCTGTCAAGGCCTGGTATACTGAGATGCGGTCGTTAACGAGCAAGAAGTTGATTTTTTATTCGTACCAGTCATTTGCAACCACATACGCCAACACGGCCCGGCAAAGTTTTGATGCCCAGTGGATTGCAAATTACTCGTCTAAACCAACGGTATCGTTTTCACTATGGCAATATTCGAGCAGCTATTATTTATCCTCGCTAGGACAATATGTCGATAACAGTTTGTATGACAGCGCTTCTGTAACCACGTATCATCCGTTGAGCTGGTGGATTTCCGGGACTTCGGCATCATCATCGACCAGTTCAACTAGCACGACGTATGCCTACAGTAGTTATACGAAAGGGCAGCATGTGTACCTCAATAATGGGGCATCGAGCTATTATGACGGCACAAAAGTGCCCAGTAGCGCTAAGAAAAAATACTACAAGGTTACAGCAATCAAGTCAGTCACTAAGAGTCGTTCCAAACAGCTGGTTTACTTAAGTGGACTAAATAAATGGGTCTTATCACAGGACGTCACCGGCTATTGGGTCGGCCAACACGGATTATATCAACTTCGTGAAAAGAGCACCTTGTTCAAAGATGTTAATTTGACAACCTCAACGGGTAAAACCTTGAAAAAGGGTGGCATCTACAGTGGTAAATTGGTTAAAAGTGGGAATTTCTATCGAATTAAGGTGAGTGGTGGTTATATCACGGCGAAGGTCTCCAAATCTGATCATTGGTACTATGAATCAGTACCTTCTAGTGGCTGGATCAAGGCTAAAGTGGGACTCTACACCTATAAATCTTCAAACTTTGTTAAGTCTAATCGACATGCGTACCACGCTGCCGGCGATCGAATTAAAGTAACGAAGCTTTACTCACGGTCGGGTGGCTCACGCTATTATTTAACGAATAAAGGGAATTACGTTTCAGCCAACCGCTCAAACGTGGTCACACAATAAGTCAACTAAGTCGCTCAAAACGAGCATAGCCAGTTGATTACTAAACGACTTTCAGCAAGTTATTAGCTGAAAGTCGTTTTTTTGAGGAAATACGTCGATTGGAAGTACGTTAAGATTAAAAAGTGCTACACTTATTTTAATTATATTTTAATCTTGTGGGGTGGGAATACAATGAAAATTGGGACATTTTCTGCATCAACGCCGATTACGGCATTATCGCCAAACCGTTATGCTCGCGCACGACGGTTCTTGGCAACCCAAAGAGTGACCTTAGTTGCCGGTAATTTGACGGGACGACGGGATAGTTACCGTGCTGGTTCCATCAAAGAACGGGCGGCCGAAATCAACGTGTTAATTCATGATGATTCGCTGGACATCTTGATGGCAACGATTGGTGGGACGAACGCAAATTCGGTGCTAGCAATGCTCGATTACGAGTATCTCAATCAGCATCCCAAAACAATTGTTGGTTACTCCGATGCGACGGCCGTGTTATTGGCGGTGCAAACGCACGCGCCTAACTGTCGTGTGATTTACGGACCGGCCTTAGTAGCCTCACTTGGCGCCTTAGAGTCAGAGATCGTGACAACCACTTGGCAAAATTTTCTGACAGTCTACCGCGCAGCACCGGGGCAGGCCGTAACCGAACAGGCACCGGCACAGTGGACGGATGAAGCGGTCAATTGGGAGACCTTTGAACATCCGAAACACATGCACGCAAATACTTGGCATTATACGGCGACCCCCGTTTTGGCTGGCCGTTTGATCGGTGGGAACTTGAACACCATGTACGGGTTCTTTAACTCACCTTATTTTCCAAAATTAACTGGTAACGAGCTTTTATTTATTGAAGATGCCGAGAAAACTGCAGCAACGCTGGAAAAAAATTTCGTAATGTTAGCGTTGGCCGGTGTTTTTGATCAAATCTCTGGCATTATTTTGGGAAAACACGCGTTGTACGATGATCAAGGCAGCGGGCGGTTGCCGATCGATATCTTACAGGAGGTGCTGGGGGATCGCCAATTACCAATTATTTACGACTACGATAGCTGCCATACAGTCCCCATGCTCAGTACGCCATTGGGGGCGGATGTCCGGATTGATGCGCAGGATCGAACGGTGACGTTTAGTCATTTTTAGACTACCTTTTGCAATTAAAGACGGTTAGTAATCTCAAAAACTTTGTAAACCGGCCATACTTACATGCCTGATATAAGGATACTTGCTTTTTAATAAATGATAAACATATAATAAAACAATTAGATTAGCGAAAGGAGTGTGATGTTGATGCACAAATATAGCGTTCAAGTGGGGGTCTACACGCAGTATTTTTTTAAGGTCATTCGGGATACTCCCGGGGTGTTAATTTACACGATCTGTTTGCCACTTGTCTTTTTAATCATTAATGTCAGTAGCGCTTTCTTTAAACCTTTATCGCTGACAACTTATACGGCTCAGGTCATGCCCTACATTGGTTGGATGATTTTTTCCAATTGTCTAACGACTGCCAGTAGTGTCGCCATTCTTCGCGAGCAAGGTTATCTCAAACAGTATCGAACCTTGGTGGTTAGCCCCGCGGTTTTTATTGTCAGTCAGGCGCTGGTCAACTTGGGCATAATTTTGATAACTTTATTTTTGGTGGCCCTGTTGAGCACGATTACTTTCAAGTTGGCCTTTTTACCGTTGCTAGGCCGCTTATGGTTGACCGTGTTGCTTGCGTATCTACCAGTCACTTGTTTTGGTTTACCCTTGATTGCCTTGGCACTCCGACGTAAAACTGTCGATACGATTGTAAATGCACTGGCAATGATCGTCGTCGTGGGTACCTTTATGTTGAGTAACATGCTAGCAGTGTCTGCCAGTAACCCATTACTCAACCTGGTTAGTCCCATTTACTTAGTTACCAATGTTTTTGCGATGATCAGCGTGGGCCCCGTCAGCCACTTTATCACGACTTATCTTCTGAGTCTGATCGTATTATTGGTTATCGGCGGACTTAGCTATCGGCACATTAAGATTCTGCCAACGGAGGGCTTATAATGATGCATGTTGAGCACTTAGCATATCAATTTTCAAAAAATGGGCAACCGTTCTTCAAGGACGTGAGTTTTCAATTAAAAAGTCCCGGTGTCAATTTTTTGATTGGTCAAAACGGGGCCGGAAAAACGACACTGGCTGATATCATCACTGGTTTGCGGCCGGCACAAGGTGAATTAGACCTACCTAAAGCAGCCATTTATTTGAACCAACAACTCCCGTTACTGTCCTCAATTCGTGTGCGGGACGTTGCTCAACTGGTTTTGGGCATCGAGCACGGACGACTACAGTTGACAACTGAACAGCTCCAACAACTTATTGATACTCAAGCTTATCAATTCTTGGCCTCGTTGTGGGATCAGCATTATGGTCAGCTTTCTGGGGGCCAACGCAAATTAGTTCAGTTATTGCTGTTCTTACAAGTTGATCGCGAATTGATTGTTTTGGATGAACCAACAGCAGCGGTCGATCGGGAAAACGTGCAGTTGTTGTTTCAGGTCATGCAAGCCCATCCTGAGCGAACCTACTTGATGATTACACATGACGTTCGCGACCTGCATGCTTTTACAGATTACCAAGTGTTATGGCTCAATAATCGGCAGGTGACGACACTGTCCAAGCGAGCGTTTGAAACTGCGAGCGCGCAAGCTGACTTTGTTGCGCTCTTCAAAACGCAGTAATATAACAATAATGGCTCTTGCGCCGCAATGGCGACACTTATTTTGAGTCCCTTGGCGCTCGAAGTTGGCCCCGCTGGCAAGTTTCATAAAATGACACTAAAAAAACGGTACTCAGATTAGTTTGAGTACCGTTTTGCGTATTATTGGTGAGCGTACCTAGCCAAAGTAATAAATATAACCGATGATCAATGCCCAGATAACGATCCATAAAATACTGAATGCTAACTTGAAGTAATACAAATGAAAACGAAAACGACGGAAGCGGTCGCTACCGGCCAATTTGAACGTCAAGGTCTTATTATCTAATAATTGCAAGTAATCATAGAAACGGGGAAGCCACAGACCGCCCGCTGTTAACACGATTAACAATCCGATGACGGCAAACGCCGCTGCGGGGTAAACGATACTGGTATCGACCGTAAAGGCCGGTGCAAGAATGTTGGCATATAACAACCATAAAGCATACAACCCCAACGCGTAACCAATAATTCGAACAACATTAACGATAATTAGCCGTGACTTTAAGTCCGGTTGTTGTTGCATGAGTGCCCGATTCGCATGATAATGCTGGGTGCCAAAGCGCCCGCTGACCGGAATCAAGTATCGGTTTTGATGTAAGTATGGCAGTTGTGCTAACAGCGTGATCAATGCCACAACTGGTACGGCGATTGCCACCACCATTAGTAGGTACTCAATGGTGATCATGGGAACGGTGCTGACCCGGTAGGCCCAACTAATCCAACCGATCAGGATGAAGACGTCTAATGCCAAAACCAACCAAATCTGAAAGCGACGATAGTGTTCGAACGTGGCGGTATCGGCTAGCTGCCAATGATGGTCTTGAGTTGAGTGACCAATCAAGTAATCATAACTTTGCGTCGGCCACACTAAGGCAGGAATCATTAGCAAGATGATGCCAGCGATCATTAAGGCGATGCTTGTGACAACACTCCGAATCGGAAAAATCAACAGGGTTAATTTTGCGCTGACCAAGTAGCAACTGACTAGTAAACTGATAACACCGAGCCACCAGCAAGCTGCCATTCCATAATATAACCATTTCAATCGTGGGGCTTGATCAGTCACGTGTTGCCGCACTTGATGTTGCAATTGGAGCTGTGCGCGCGGCGCCAGGGCTTTAGCTGGCTGGATGACCGGATGCTGAAGATTGTGGTATTCCAACCAACCCATGAGTCCTAACAATAAAACTAAAAGAATCCAAACAATAACTAACATGGCAAAAGTCCTTTAAAACAATATAGTCGTGCGTATTAATAAGTGTAAAACGAAAATATGGTCAAAATGTGACGATTATTTAAATCTTGTAATTTTTTTAATGGTCAGTTGATTTAACGAAGCGGTTAAAAACCATTTTCTACGAATCAGTTGTGGACTAGACTATGCATGACTGATTGTAAAGCTTTGTTTTATCTGTAATAAAAAGCATTTGGAATTACTTACGATGTCTGTCATTGTGGGAGGAAAGTAATCATGAATCAATTAATGACGGAATTGGGACAAGTGTACTATCAGTACCGACCGGCGGGACCACAACAGCCGACGTTGATGTGCTTACCGGCGTTTGGCTGGGACGCCACTGATTATAATTTTAAGCATTTAATGGCACGATTGCCAAGTCAAGTGGGATTACTTGCCATCGACACGATTGGCGTGGGCCGTAGCATTCATAGTCAAATGGTGCGCACTGTCCCGCATATTTTAGCCAATCTTGAGGATATGGTTCACCATGAACACGTGAGCAACTTATTATTGGTGGGCCACAGTTTAGGCGCTAGTTACGCATTCTTATATGCCCAGCAGCACTTAGATAATGTTTGTGGCTTAGTTTTGCTTGAACCACCCTATGCCGCGATGGCACCGCAACTTCTTACAAACGTCCAAACTTTTATTGAAAACTATCCGAAACTAGTACAACAGCGACAAACTTTGACACTTCAGCAACTCCTAGCAGAAGTTAATCCTTTAAACCCACTGGTAGAACGTATCGCCAATGACGTATTGATTTAGCAGCTTACGCGAACCCGAGTATTCTGACTGAAGCGCAATGCTTACCGCAATTAGTAACGACGCTTCGAACCGCTGAAAAGCGGGTGCTGACGCTGCCAATCCAAGTTTTAGTCACTGATCAACGCTTGACGGCGTATTAACAATCACCGTGGTGCCAGCTTGGTCACCTGGTTCATGCACCAGGTCAGCATTATTTACACTGGACGAACGAAAATTTTGTCCGGCAACAACTATTGATTGCCCTGTCCCAGTCATAAGGGCAAAGAGCCAGCCACGGTATTAAATTAATTGCTGCAAAGCTAGTATTAGCAACATCTACCAATGGTCTGACTCTAATCCAACTGAATCAGCCACCCGCAACAAATTCGAGTATGCTAAAATGAAAGCAGATTGGTTGTGGAGGCGTTGGAAAATGCAAAAACAAGTAACGATTATTGGTAGTGGCATTGTTGGGGCGGTCACGGCGTACTATTTAAGCCAGAACCCTGACCTGAACGTCACGATTTATGATGAAGGT
Source organism: Lactiplantibacillus sp. DA1 (assembly GCF_032681335.1). Lineage (NCBI taxonomy): Bacteria > Bacillati > Bacillota > Bacilli > Lactobacillales > Lactobacillaceae > Lactiplantibacillus > Lactiplantibacillus sp. DA1. The sequence continues at coordinate 105,230 of NZ_JAWHTQ010000002.1, forward strand.
ATTGGTCAAGCGACTAAGAATTCAGCAGGGATTATTTCACCCTGGTTATCCAAACGGCGTAATCAGCGTTGGTACCGACTCGCTAAGGCCGGGGCTGCTTTGTATCCGGAAATTGTTGCGGACACGCAAATGGGCTATTCTGTTTATCAACAAGCAGGAACGATTGTGACTCGTGCCGACCCGGATGATCTGCAGGCGCTATACGATTTAGCTCTAAAGCGCCGGCAAGCGGCACCCCAGATGGGAACGATTGAGAAATTAACTGCTGAAGAAGTCCAAGAACGGATTCCACTGCTAACGGCGCCCCAACCCGGTGTGTTTGTGAGCGGTGGTGCGCGGGTCGATGGCGATAAGTTTGCCCATAATTTACTGAAATACGCTGAAAAGCGGAACCTGGTCCGTCATAAAGGTAAGGTTCGTTTAGGTGACCAGGGCCAACTATTGACGGTTAATGGTCAGCAAAGCTATGACACGTTGATTTTAGCAGTCGGGGCGTGGCTAAAGCCGTTATTGTTGCCAATGAAGATTGTTGCTGATGTCCGGCCACAAAAAGGACAATTAATTGAAATGCAGCTACCTGAGACTTGGGCTGACGATGTTCCAGTGCTCATGCCTGAAGGCGAGCGAGACTTTATTCCCTTCACGCGCAGCAAATTGGTCGTTGGGGCGACGCACGAAAATGATCAGGGCTACGATTTGCAGGTTTCAAGTCTGGTTGAAGATGATCTCTTCGCTAGCGGGCTCAAACTTGATGCCAACCTAACTAAGGATCAAATTACGCAGGTAAAAGTGGGTACGCGTGCCTACACGCGTGACTTTGCGCCGTTCTTCGGTCCAATTCCGGATAACCCACATATTTTGGTGGCTAGCGGGTTAGGGTCATCTGGTTTAACAACAGGACCCATGATTGGTAAGTTGTTAGCCGATTATGTTCAAACTGGTGCCCATGATTGGGACCAGTATCAGCGACCAATTGAGACTTATTTAGACCTGGCTGATTAATTGCTAAGATGCAACCCTTGTTGTGCCAACTGATGAGCGCCATGATTATCGCTTTCAGCAATCCACTGAGTGACCACTAATTGACACTGGTCTTGCAAGTGCAGCAAAGTTGCCAGCTCGACACTGAAAGTTTTGCTATAACCCTTGGCGACGCTTTCGGCGACGATTTGACTATCCGTATAGAAAAAGACGCTGACTTGTGGACCATAAGAATCTAATAAAGTTTTAAAACCAGCAATCGCGGCCAGAAATTCTGCAGTATGATTATCACTGTCTGGCAAGACCTGTTTGAATTGGTGTTGTTGACCCTGATCAATAATTAAGATTCCCGCGGCACTACGCTGATTATCGGGTGTGGTCGCGGCATCTGTATATAATTGCATTAAGCTCACTCCAATGTGAAAGGAATTTTGTACTGTGAATAACGATAAGCATACCTTTAAATACCAACCAACGCTAGCGTCAAGTGTGATTGTCTGGTCGTGGACGGTGCTAGTATTGATGGCGGGGATTATTTTGTGGTTAGAAATCTTGAAGTTTAAATGGTGGTTGTTCGTCATTGTAGCCCTCTTTGTGGCTTTAGTCGCGGTTCAGATCAGTCTGCGGCGGGTCACGATTAATCACAACCTGATCATTTTTAGTACGGTCTTGAACCATTCTTGGCTCGTCATTCCGCGTGATCAGCTCGAACTAATAACGCCAACGCGAGGTGGGCTGAAGGTCCAAATCGATGGCAACCAGTATCGGTTTTTAATGCTGAAAAAAGCGCGTAATCAGCTGATTGAACTCGCAACCAGCCGATAAATACGAACAAAATATTTAAAACGTATAAATAAAGTTCATATTTTTGAATAACTTGTTATAATGAGTGTAAGCAAAAAGAACAGAGGGGCGGAGAATTGATGAAAGATATTGAAATTGCACAACAAGTGACACCAGAACCAATTACCACAATTGCGGCTAAGGCTGGTTTGTCAGTTGATCAGATTGACCAATATGGTAGTACCAAGGCTAAGCTCAAGTTGCCACTACCGGTCAAGAAAACGAAACGCAAGCTCATTTTAGTCACGTCGATTAACCCAACGCCTGCTGGTGAAGGTAAATCGACTGTGACCATTGGGTTGGGCGACGCATTAACTAAGATTGGCAAGTCGACGATGATTGCTTTACGGGAGCCCTCATTAGGACCGGTTATGGGCATGAAAGGGGGAGCCACTGGCGGTGGTTACTCACAAGTCATTCCAATGGAAGATATCAACTTACACTTTACCGGCGATATGCACGCGTTGACAGCTGCTAATAACACCTTAGCTGCCTTAATTGATAATCATATTCAACAAGGTAATCAGTTGGGCATTGACCAGCGTCGGATTCAATGGAAACGGGCGTTGGATATTAACGACCGGGCTTTACGGCATACGGTGATCGGCCTCGGCGGAGCGACATCGGGTGTGCCCCGTGAAGATGGCTTTGACATCACCGTAGCAAGTGAATTGATGGCTATTCTTTGTCTTTCTGAGAATATTGCTGACTTGAAGCAGCGCGTCAATCGAATCGTGATTGGCTACACTCATGATCGCCAGCCGGTGACAGTCGCTGACCTAAAAGTCGGTGGCGCGATTACGCTACTCTTGAAGGACGCGTTACGACCGAACTTGGTTCAAACGCTGGCTCATACTCCTGCGCTCGTCCACGGTGGTCCATTCGCCAACATTGCACATGGCTGTAATAGTGTGCTAGCAACGCAAGCTGGGCTGAATCTCGCCGATTACACGGTTACGGAAGCGGGCTTCGGTGCTGATTTGGGTGGTCAGAAATTCATGGACATCAACGTACCAGCCGTTGGCCAAGCTCCGAATGCCGTAGTAATTGTAGCGACGATCCGAGCTTTAAAGTTACATGGTGGCGTGGCGTTGAAAGATTTGGCAACCGAGAATGTGGCGGCCTTGAAAGCCGGTGCGGCTAATTTAGGACACCATATCCATGCGATGCAACGTTATGGAGTGCCAGTCGTGGTGGCCATCAATGAGTTTACGGCCGATACCGATGCTGAAATTCAATCGGTCAAAGCTTATTGTGCGGATCTTGGTGTCGACGCAGTCTTAGCCGATGTCTGGGGTCGCGGTGGTGATGGTGCGACTGACTTAGCAGCTGCAGTAGTTGATTTATGTGATCAACCAAGTCAGTTTCAACCGTTGTCACCGGCGGATGCTGATTTAAAGACGAAAATCAGCGACATTGTTACTAAGACTTATGGTGGTGCGGCCGTTGAGTACTCGGCGAAAGCCCAACGCCAACTAAGAACCTTTGCTAAGCAGGGTTGGGACCACTTACCAGTCTGCATGGCTAAGACACAGTATTCATTGAGTGACGATCCGAAAAAATTGGGAGCGCCAACTGATTTCACGATCAACGTTCGTGAGTTTGTTCCTAAGTTAGGTGCCGGCTTCATTGTGGCCTTGACTGGAAATGTGCTCACCATGCCAGGATTGCCAAAATATCCAGCCGCATTAGATATGGATATTAGTGATGACGGTAAAATTTCAGGGTTATTTTAATTAATCTATCAGTCGATGCCAGGTAGGGTCGACTTTTTGTTTGTTTTCAACCTCGTGTGTGCTTGATGGCAGTCAACAATTGTCAAGGGCAAAAAGCTTGTTAGTGACCATGATGCTTCAAAGACCAAGAAGCTGGTCACTAGTCATCAGATTTGGCAGAATCATATGTAGCTGGGAATGTTATTTTTAAGCAGCACCAATAGTGACTTAGTTATTAAGTCGGTAATAAAAACCGGGTATTTCCTGCCGGAGTTTCGTACAAGTGGGACGTCTTTTGGTATAATTAAACACAGCTTAGCGAAATGTGAGGGCAGAATATGTGGATCTATTTAATTTTAATGATAGCTTTAGTAGCAATTGATCAAGTTATTAAGGCGGCGATTGTTAGTCATATTGCGTTGGGGGCCAGTACTAGTGTCGTTACCGGGTTATTATCACTTACGAACTTACATAACAACGGGGCTGCTTGGAGTATTCTAGAAGGTAAAATGTGGTTCTTTTACTTGATCTCAGTTGTGGCTTTAATCGTAATGGGCTATTTGCTTTGGCGGTTACGAGGTAAATGGTTATATGAAATCGGCATCTCACTGATGATTGCTGGGACGTTGGGCAATTTTATTGATCGGGTACGTATTGGGTACGTTGTTGACATGTTCCAACTCGATTTTATTAATTTTCCAATTTTTAACTTTGCCGATTCATGTCTGACTATTGGCGTCATATTTATTTTAATTGGCGTACTACGGGATGATAGTTTTGAAAAATAAGTAATAGGGAGCTGATAACGTGGCAGGAGCGACCACGGAACAACATTTTACGATTGCAGATCAGACCGGCCGATTAGATAAGGTGTTAGCCACTTTACAATCAGTTTGGACAAGGTCACAGGTCGATAAATTGATTAAGACGAACCAAGTGACGGTGAATGGTCAGGTTCAAGCTAGTAAGTACCACGTTAAGGTTGGCGACGAAATTATTGTGGCTGCCCAGACGGTCCAACAAACAACAATCGAACCGGAAAACATCCCGTTGGACATTGTTTATGAAGATGATGATGTCCTCGTGGTTAATAAACCCCAGGGCATGGTCGTCCATCCAGCTCCCGGACATCCGGATCATACACTAGTGAATGCGTTACTGTATCATAGTCCACTGTCAACGATTAATGGTGAGTTTCGACCAGGAATTGTCCATCGGATCGATAAAGATACGTCCGGTTTGTTGATGGTTGCCAAAAACGACCGGGCCCACCAATCGTTAGCAGCGCAACTCAAGGCTAAGACTAACCTTCGTGAATACGTTGCGCTTGTACACGGGGTCATCAAAGAAGAAACGGGGACCATCAATGCACCACTAGGCCGGTCCCCCAAAGATCGTAAAAAACAGGCCATTGTTAAGACTGGGCGACCAGCAGTGACTCATTTCAAGGTATTGAAACGTTATCAGTATTATACGCTGATTAGCTGTCGGCTTGAGACGGGACGGACGCATCAAATCCGGGTTCATTTGCAATCAATTGGCCATCCACTGGTTGGTGACCCACTATATGGTCCTAAAAAGACGCTCAAAGGTCATGGCCAATTCTTACACGCCAAGTTACTAGGGTTCAAGCATCCGGTGACGGGTGAATTATTGACTTTTGAAGCCCCGTTACCACCAATTTTTACGGCAACCTTGGCGAAGCTTGACAAAACCGATGGGAATCATTAGTCTAACAGTAATGAACGTCCTTTAATCCGGCCCTGCGAGACTGAAAGGCAAAACTGTTAACAATAGCGTTTCGTCGACGGCCGTGACCTTTTGTCCGGCCGTCTTTCTTTGTCACATGGGTGGTTCAAAATAGCGATAATCACAAATTGGGAGGCAATTATGCAAAAAGAAGTTGTTGATTCAATGGCGATGAAACGGGCACTGACCCGAATCACGTACGAAATTATCGAACAAAATAAGGGGATTAAAAATATCGTGTTAGTGGGTATCAAGACCCGTGGCGTCTATATTGCACAACGGATTGCGGCCCAATTGCAACAGCTAGAAGAAACGGCAATTCCGGTAGGTGAATTGGATATTACAGCTTTTCGTGATGATCAGCCACTTGATCGACCACGGGTGTCAACTGGCTATCAGCTCGCATTTTCGGTGGCAGATAAACGAGTGATTTTAGTGGATGATGTTCTCTTCACTGGTCGGACTATCCGAGCGGCCTTAGACGCGTTAATGGGAGGCGGACGACCACAAAGTATTGCACTAGCGGTACTCGTCGATCGCGGTCATCGTGAATTGCCAATTCGAGCTGATTTTATTGGCCGCAATATTCCTACTGCTCGTCAGGAACGAATTCGAGTGGCAGTCAGTGAAATCGACGGCCATGATGGCATTGAAATTATTAATTAATCAGACTAAGTCAAACAGATGAGAAGGGATCGCAATGGCAGACCGCTATTTGATTCTTGAAGATGGCAGCGCCTATTTAGGTGAAGGCTTTGGCTCGCCAGCGGTTTCAACCGGAGAAATCGTCGTCAACACGAGTATGACGGGCTATCAAGAAATTATTACTAATCAAATTTATCATAACCAAATTGTTGCTTTTACGCAGCCGACCATTGGTAGCTATGGGATTAACCATGATAGCTACGAATCGATTTTGCCGACCGTCAAAGGGGTGGTTGTTCGGGATGTCGCTAGTATTTCAACTAATCGGCAACGACGCTGGTCACTTGATCAATACTTAAAGCAACAAAATATTCCGGGAATTAGCCACATCGATACGCGCCACTTAGCTAAACAATTGCGGGCGAGTGGACCGATGAAAGCCAGTATCGTTGACGTGGCTGACGCCCATGCGTTTGACCAATTAGGGGCTACGGTACTCACTAATCAGCAAGTAGCTGCAGTAGCGACGCCTAAACCATTTCCTAATCCTGGAACCGGCTTAAATGTCGTGGTGATCGATTTTGGACTCAAACACGGTATTTTACGAGAACTCAGCAAACGAGCTTGCAACGTGACGGTCTTACCCTACACGGCAACAACGGAAGAAATCTTGAATTTGGATCCGGATGGCGTGGTTTTATCAACTGGACCTGGTAAACCTCAGGATTTACCAGCCAGTGTGACTGAGATGATTAAGAACATTCAAAACCGAGTACCCTTGTTTGCGATTGGGCTTGGACACGAATTGTTTGCGATGGCTAATGGGGCCCAAATTATGAAATTATCGCCGGAACACCATGGAGCTAATCATCCAATTCGGGAAGTGATTACGAATCAAATTATTTATGCTTCTCAAGGGCAAGGCTTCGCAGTGGATGCGGATACCGTTGACCGGAACAAGTTGATAACAACGTTTGTTGATTTGATTGATGGGACGATTCAGGGACTGCGCCTTCGAGATTTTCCAGCATTTTCGGTGCAATTTTTTCCCGATGGTGCGCCAGGTCCCACTGAAACACGCGATATTTTCGATGAATTTGTTGAATCAATGCAGCAAGCAAGGGGGCCAATCTGGTGAATAATCAAACCTTACAAAAAGTGCTGATTATTGGCGCTGGTCACAATGATATTGGACGCGAAGGACAACATGATGCGGCAGTGACCCAAATTGGGGCGGCTATTCGGCGTCTTGGGATTGCCGTCGTTCTAGTCGATAACAATTCCTACTCAGTAGCAGCTGAAAATCGGTTTGCTGATAAGGTCTATTTAGAACCACTGACCGTGGCTGCACTGTCGAAAATTATTGAGACTGAGCAACCCGATGGCCTAATCCCATCACTTGGTGGGATACAAACTGTGACGTTAATTCAAGGGTTGATTCGCAATAACGTGCTTAAAAACAATCATGTTAAATTATTACAATGGAATCAAGATGTTGTCGATTTGATTGTCAATCCGGCGCTAATGAGCAACCGGTTAAAGGATATGGGAGAACCGGTCATTGCGTCACAAGTTGTAGCTAGCACGACCGAAGCAATGGCGGTTGTACGTCACGTTGGTTTTCCAGTAATCGTTAAATCAGTCGCACCGCGGATTGAAGCAAGTCGTCAATTGTGTGAAGATGAAGCTGAACTACAGCGGGCGCTAGCAATGGGCTTCAAAGTCTCAGGAACTAAACAATGCATTGTTGAACAAAGTATCGTTGGCTATAAGGAACTTGAGTTCGTCGCCGTCCGTGATCAAAAGGACACGGCGTTACTAGTTAGTGGTATGGAAAATTTTGATCCAGTGGGGATTCATTCCGCAGATTCAATTGTCTTTGCGCCCACCCAAACGACTACGGATCAAGAGTACCAACAGTTTCGTTCGGCGACCTTAAAAATTATGCGGAAATTACATTTGAGTGGTTCGTGTCATGTTCAATTTGCACTTGACCCGACAACTCAAAGCTATTATGTCATTAAGGTGACACCGTACTTTGATCGTACGATGGCCTTGGCAGCCCGTGCAACGGAGTATCCGTTAGCTCAAGTCGTGGGTAATTTAATGGTTGGGATGAGTTTGGCAGAAGTCAAATTACCAGGAACCTATCGTAAGCAAACGGCACTGATTGAACCGGTCTTAGATCACATTGTTTGTCGGATTCCGGTCTGGCCGTTTAACGTGTTGAAGAAGGTCAGCCACCAATTAGATACGGTCACTGAGTCGACTGGGTCAGTGATTGGCGTTGGCCGTTCAACGGAAGAAGCCCTGCTGAAGGGATTGCGATCCACAGATGAATCGCGCTACCACGTGATTGCCAACCGGCCACAGAACTATTCAGAAGGTGAATTGATCCAACGCTTGATTCATCCACAAGCCGGCCGGATGTTGATTTTACTGGAAGCGTTGAATCGTGGCTATCAAATCGATGAGTTAGCGGAATTAACTAAGATTGACGCTTTTTATTTTTATAAGTTAAGTCATATTTTGGAAATTGAACGGGCATTACGTGAACGCCCGTTTGATGTGCATGCACTTGGGCGTGCCAAATACTTTGGCTTTACCGATGAAGATGCTGCCGCGGCTTGGCATACCGATGTAACAAAGGTTCGGCAGTTTGCGCTTGAAAATGAAATTCAACCGACCTTTAAAGAAATTGAACCAACTGCGGGTGAGTTTACTGAACAGACGAGTACTTACTATTCCACCTATGAATTTGATAATGAAAGTCAGCCGTCAACTGGTCGTCGGGTGGTTGTCATTGGGACAGGTGCCAACCGGATCGGAACCAATCATGGGAATGATTACTTAGTCTCACAGCTCTTGTTTTATCTGAAGAAGGCAGATTATGAACCTGTGTTGATTAATGCGAACCCGAACAGTGTGGCGATGACACCTCGTTTGGCGAAGAAGCGCTATGTTGAACCTAAACAGTACTCAGATATTTTGAATGTGTTGGCCATTGAGAAACCGTTAATTGTGTTCACCACTTACCATGATTATCGGTTGGGCCAAAAACTAGTTCAAGACGGCTATCAAGTAATTCAAATCAACAATAGTTTGCCGCGTGAGCAAATCAAAACGAATGATTCGCCAGCCGTCGAAGTTATTACAGATGGCACCGATGTGACGATTTTCGGTGTGAGTGAAATCATTGCCGGGAATAACTTGCGAGGCAATGTGCGCGGGGCGGTTGAAGTCTTCCCGATTCGTGATAAGGCGGAAAATCAAGCGATTAACGCCCTACATGCTGAGATCAAACAACGGGTCCTAGCGATGGGCGCGCCCGGACTTTATACGGTTCGGCTAGCAATTGCCGATACGAAATTGCAACTGGCTACGATTGAGCCGATGAGCATTGCGACAATGGCACTGATCAGTAAAGCTAGTGGTTCAAGCGTGACACGACTATTACTTCACGTTAAGTTGGGTGAGGCGCTGGCTAAGGTCATGTATGATTATCCAGATGTTAACAAGTTGAAGCCAGTTTATGTTCAGGCGAATACGTTCCCATATAATCATTTACAAATTTATGATGATGTCGAAGCGACTGGCGAACCGGGGCACGCGACCGGGACGGTGATTGCACATGGCGATACATTGAAAGATGCGCTGATAGCGTTGAATCAGGGAAATGAGGATACGGACTTTTAGAGATGTCGTTACTAATAACCGCTAACTGATCATATAATTTTGAAGAGCAGATGGATGCTTAGTCCGGATGCTCTTTTTTGGTATATCAGTTTGATAATTATAGTCTCAGTCATTTAGGTGGGGAATCTAATTATAAAAGGATTAAAAACGCTTTCATTTGTGATATGCTTATCTAAAGACTAATTAAGGTAGGTTATGCAAATTGACAAAGACATTGTATATGATGCGGCACGGTGAAACCCTATTTAACCGGCTCAAAAAAATTCAAGGTTCGTGTGATTCACCATTGACGGCCAAGGGAATTGCGGATGCTCAACGCGTTAGCACGTATTTTCAGGACCATGCGATTACGTTTGATCATGCGTATAGTTCAACTCAGGAACGCGCAAGTGATACCTTGGAATTAGTCACTAAACAACCCTATGAGCGCTTAAAAGGTATTAAGGAATGGGGTTTTGGAGTTTTTGAGGGTGAAAGTGAAGTTTTGAATCCGCGACCCGATCCAATTCGTCGTAGCCACGGCGATTTTTTCTGTCAATACGGTGGTGAGAGCGATATGCAAGTACAAGCGCGCGTGGTTAAGACATTAAGTGCGGTGATGGCGCGGCCTGATCATCACCAAGTATTGGCCGTTAGTCACGGTGGGGCTAGTTTTATGTTTTTGCGCCGGTGGTTGTCAATGGACGAAATTGAGCGTCGCGGAATTGTGTTGAGTAACTGTGCGGTTCTCAAGTATCAGTATGATAACGGCGCGTTCAAATTTGAGAAAATTATTAATTTGAGCAGTGCCAACTAAGATGACAACTATTAAAAAATAAAGTTATGTAAACTAGATAGACTTTATCTGCCAGCTTGTGTTCTAAGCATGGGTTTAGGGCTGTTCATCAATTGTTAGAATAAAGCGAATAGTGATTAGCGCCACTGAGCAATTTACAATGGCTGATTTTCAGCTCAAAAAATAAGTTGAACAAGTAGGCTTTTATTTTTGAACCGACCAGTTATGCTTCGAAAAGACGCTTGAACGGTGGCTAAACCACTACTTAATACAATACAAAATAATGACCGGTTTTATGGCCTATTAAAACCATGCCCCCTCATCATGGTTGAACTAAGCTGGGTATCATGAGGGGAGTTGGGTTTCCATTAAGATCGCCAAAACGTCGTTGTAGCCTGTTTTGTATCAATATTGTACTGAATTGCGTCGGCGAGGAGCTGGTTGTTAAACGGAGTATCGAAACGGACCTGCCACAACATTTTGGTGGTCGTGTCGCCTGCCGCGTTAATCGCTTCTCGAAATGTGTTCAATGTTGCTGCTTCGAGGGCGATATTCAGATGATTTTTAGCGGTACTAAAGCCAACGATGAAGGTTCCGTGATCGGTAAACATGGGTTGATTCCAGGCTAAGCGCGGCTGTAGTTGTGGGAAGGTCGTGTGGACCCAGTTAAGAAGCGTCACCAGCTGTACTTGGTGAGGTGTTGGGCTCATCTTTTCGAGATACGGTTCAAAAACGGTCAAATCAGCATCAAGTTGGTTGGCCATGAAAGTTTGCCTCCATTCAATCTTTTGACTTCAGTGTACTGGATACACTGAGCCACTGCAACTAAAAATAATCCCGTTCAATCAGGTGCCCACACGGCTGATTAAACGGGGTTATTTTTTAGTTGCGTTATTGAGCCCACTACGATTCATAACGCAGTTGGTGGTTGTCATTAATTGGTGAGATTCCAGTGCCAGTATGGCTGGTAGTTAGCAATGTAGATTACAGTTGGATCGGCGCTCCGTGGCCGGAATTGACGGTTCGTAATCGTTAAGAGTTGTGGATGACGCATAGCAATCAGTTCCTTCCTTAATTGAATACCTTTAGTTTAGACATTTAAGGGAGGATTAACTACTGAGTTTTGATAAGGCACGCATAAGAATTTCTTAGAAAGGTGTTAGCGTTACTGAAATTAGGCCGTCGCCATAGTACTAAGACGACAGTAACAAATCATTGTAATGTCGTTAGACTAGCAATATTAATACCATTATCTTCAGGTGCTTCTAGTGCCGCTATGCCGTTGCCAAATAAAATTAAATAGCGAGTGGTCCTATTCAAGCTAAATATTGTGTGGGTTGATTCCAATATGCTTGGAGTTCATTGAAAAAGTTACTGAGGTGGTCACCGTCAATCGTCGCATGGTTGACAGTAATACTCAGTGGCATCAACGTTTTATCATCGCTTGTTTGGAATTGACCAGCTTGATAAATCGGAAAAAAACTATCGAGTGGTTTAAAAGGCAGTGGTGTATAACTACTAAAATGGATTCCGGGAAGACTGCCGATGTTGACTAAATTAGGGGACTGGGGTGCTTTGGGCATTGGTCCCGAGATAGTGCCAAATTCAGTCTGGTCAGCTAAATAGTGGTGATAAAAGATTTGGAAGTCAGCGTCATAAGCGGTCCACAGATTGGCCATGGTGTGATCAGCATGTAGAATCGTGTAGGACGGATGTAGGACATCGAAGGTCACCAATTGGTCATTCAAATAACCAATGCGCATCTCTGGATGGGTGGTCAACAAACGACTGACTAAGTACAGATAAGCCGCGTTAAACTTAACGTGGTGGGCTTTAGTCCAAGCTAGCGTTGCGGTGATGTCCATATTGACGGTGAGACTAAACCCACTTGGCGCCATTTTTGTGAAATAGTAAAAGTAAGTTTGTCGCGGCCAAGTTGTTTGATCAATGGGGATAGCATGCATGTTCGGTTTTTCAGTTGTCATATTAGTCATCCTGCCAATCTTTAGGCCGTTGATTATAACCGCGTTCGTCAAACGGTTGTAAATCTTGCAGCCATTTAGTTTTGAGTGTCTTAAGTGTTGCTCGCATATTGGTCACATCAGTCGTTTCTTTTTTCCAAAGGACCTGGTAAGAAAAATCAGTTGGCACTTGTTGGTTCCAGTCGGTCTGCAATTGATTCGCACGATAGAAGTTTTTGTTGAGATTTAGTTGGTAAAAAGCCCAGCGGTTGTGCAAGTTAGGTACCGTGTCAATCCAGATCTTGTGATTACGTTCGTTGGTAATCTGGATGACGCCATAATAAGTTGGGGCGAGTTTATACGCTTGTTGTAGGGCGCGTTTTTCGGTTGGTTGCATATCGTTAGTCCTCTCTAGTAGCTGTTCGCCAGTATTGCCGACCATCGACCGTTCGCTTTAAAAAGCCATAGTCGATCAGATAGCGGCGAAGTGTGGTGTAATCAAAATAAATTGGTCGTAAATAATTGTTAAGTTCAGTTTCATTGAATGGCTGGTCGGCCGGAATTTCGTCAATAATGCGTGTTAAGATCGTGACAATCGTTTTTTGCTTTTTAGGCCATCGTTTCAATTGTAGTGGCTCATGAGTGAAGTCGAAATACTGCTTAAGTGTTTGGGTGACTTCATCTTCAGTAATTGCAAACCGATCATCGACAATTCCAGGCTGTTCAGGTAATGCAATCAGATCATCGGCTGTCTGACCAGTTTCAAAGACCAATTGATAAATCGCGAGATAGAGTTTAGCCTGTTTAGCTTTCTCACGAAACGTGAATTTTTGATGTCGAATCGTTGCGGCAGCTAATTGAAATTCTTTGGCCAGGTCGGCGTCCTTGATCCCGGTCGCAAAGGCTGTCAGTAAATCTTGCTGCTTAGTCGTGAGCGTATTGTAACGACTGTCTAAATGAATGAGTTGAGAGCGATTGCCGTCGTGAGCAATCGTCAAGTGTTGCTCAATTGTTGTGATTGGCGTAGTTGTTGCCCAGTTAGCATCACAATAATTGCAGTTCAAAGTTGTTGTGGTTTGATGCCAACCACGCATTAAATCACTGACAGTTAAGTTAGTTAGGTCCATGGGCCACCTCCAATATGACTGATTATAAAACTGTTTACTGAATATGTAAACAGTTTTATCAACATTAAGTTTATTATATTGATAAACTTAAAATCAATTTTGTTGTTTATTGTTTCAATAAACATGATACAAATATTCTTGATGCTCGCGCTGATGACGCTTACAATAACTACGAGTATTTAAATATGAAAGGATGTGGGACAATTGGCCAGTTATCATCGGGCATTTGGAGTTTATGGTATTATTGGCGATCAACATGCCCTTGTGGTTACTAAAAAATTTGGTGGCCCTTATACCAATCGCTATGATTTGCCGGGGGGGAGCTTAGAAGATGGTGAGGCGTTAATTGATGCGATCCGCCGGGAAATTCAGGAAGAAACTGGGTTAGTCCCAACTGAGCTGACACAATTGGGGATCACGAGTTTCCGGTATCCTTGGCAATTCGAGCAATGGCGCATGAATCAACATATCGCCGTCTTCTACCGGATCACGCAGACGAAAGGACAACTGGCGAAACAAGTTGCCAACTTTGAGGGGCAAGACTCCCACGGTGCGTTGCGAGTACCTTTGAGTGAGTTAACGTTAACTAATGCGTCACCACTAGTATTGAAAGCTAAATCGGTGTTGTTGTCTGGACAGTTTGATCCGACCGATCAGATTTATAATGACTGGACCGTTTTAGACCGGGCCGTTTATTAATTAACGCTGATAGCGATTAGTGAAGTGAACCACTGGGGTTAGGCGTAAGTGGGATAAAAGCCAGCTTTATGGTGTGGACTAATCTTAATTGGAACAGCGCTGACTTTTGCTAGTTTAGTGCGGGTCAAAGTCATTATTTTTCCAGCTAAGGCGTTGTTTAGTGCTAATTGTGAGACACAATTAGGTTTGCCAACGATTAGCAAAGTAACTAAGTGGTTCAATGTTTAGTTATCTTGAGGGGATATTTGGCCACATTATTTTATTCTTACGTAGTGGGACTAGATTCTTCCAGCGGCGGGAGGTTCAGGCTGTTATTATTTGAATAGGGATAGGTAGGTCGAAACTAAAGAGCGCGTGCCCAGAAAGATTCTGAGCACGCGCTCTTTAACGGTTTAGATTTGTTTAATGACATTACGCGTGTGGCGTTAGTCGTTCAACAAGGTCAGCATTCGGTGAAACGTATAGCGTTTTTTGACCCTCGTAGATTACAAAGCCGGGTTTGGCACCATTGGGCTTCCGAATGCGTCGAACCTGAACGTAGTCGACCGGAACGGTTGCTGAAGCGCGTGCTTTGGAGAAATAAGCAGCCAGATTAGCTGCTTCTGTAAGCGTCTGCTCGCTAGGATTATCAGAATGGACAATCACGTGTGATCCAGGAATCTTTTGCGTGTGTAGCCAGTAATCACTTTTGCGAGCTGTTTTCAGGGTTAACTGATCATTTTGCCGGTTGTTTTTCCCAACCGAAATGGTGGTGCCATCACTAGCGATGAATTCCTGTGGTTGACTAGGTTTCCGAGAGCTCCGCTGTTTTTTCTTAGTTCGGTGTTGTTTCAAATAGCCTTGTTGCGTCAATTCTTCGCGAATTTCAGCGATGTCGGCGGGACTAGCCAGTTCGATTTGTGTCTGGATATTGTCCAGGTAATCAATTTCAGCTTGTGTCAGTTTGATTTGTTCACCAACGAAACCGACCGCATTTTTTTGTTTTTGGTAACGTGAAAAGTATTTCTGCGCGTTTCGAGAAGGCGAGAGTTGATTAGAGAGCTGGATTTTTAACGGTGTATTATCGTGATAGTAGTCCGGTAAGGTGATTTCAGTCATTCCGCGTTTGACTGCATGTAGATAGGTCGTTAAGATTTCACCCTTTAATCGAAGTTCATCAGCCTGTTTAGTGTTAGCCAAGGTTTGTTCCAACTTTTTTAGCTTGTTACGATTTTTCTTCAAGTTATTTTTAACAACTCGAATCAGATTGCCAGCTTGTTGTTGCACTCGTTCACGTTGTGCAGCATCGGCATAATAAAAATCGAGTAACTCGCTCAGCGACTCAAATTGGCGCGTTGGCTTACCGAAATGGCTAAACGGACCAGCAGCAAACATCGTCTTATGATTCGGTAACGTAATTAACGTCGCTTGTGGCTGGTCGAACTGAACTAAAAAGTCTTGGTAATGTTGATTGAGATCGCCAGGTTGATGCAAATCAGCAGCTAATTGTTGGGCACTATCACGGCCTAGGCCTTGATAATGTTGTTGTAGCTGTTTTGCTAAGACGTCTTCATTTGGGTAGTCTTGAACTAATGTCTGATAATCAGTGTTCGGTGTAAATGGATCTTGTTTGTCTTGCTTGGGGGGCTCGATATAGGTCGCACCCGGTAGCAGGAGTCGATAACGATTTTGATCAGCCCCAACATGTTTGATAGCGTCAATGATTTTGCTAGTTTGATTGTCAACTAAAATCACATTACTGTGACGCGCCATAATTTCAATAATCAGGGTGAGTGTTTCGGCATCACCGAGTTCGTTACGAGTCGTCACGGTGAGGTGAACGACCCGATCGTTAGCCATTTGGGTCACATCAGTAACAATGGCACCTTGTAAGTATTTACGCATCATCATCGCAAAGTTCGTCGGCACGGCCGGGTTAATCGTTGGAATCTGAGTCGTTTGAATACGTGGATACGTTGGGTCAGCAGATAACAGAACGGGTTGATTCTTCCGGTTGGCCCGGACAGTCAGAATCAATTCGTTTTGGTATGGTTGATTAATTTTGGAAATACGACCGCCAACAAGGGCTTGGCGTAATTCGGTGACCATGGCATGAGTAAATAGACCATCAAAGGACATGTGATCACTCGCTTTCTAAGATATTCGTTATCACTTGTGAAAACACAAGTTAACCGGGTACTAGTATACCGTCTTTAAGTTGGTAAACACAAGTTAACACCCCGGTTTTGTAGATAAAGCTGGCGAATTGCTAACCGATGTTGGTATACAAGCTGGTCAATAATCGTTATGTTTATAATGATGTTATATGCAAAGACTATTTTGACGGTATTCTAAGCAAAAAGTAGTCGCAATTGAACGGCCAATATTGTATAATACAAATGTGAATTATTGTTGAGAGGAATGAACAATCATGAAATCAAGTTTAACGGCACTTGCGGAAACGGCAAAATTACAAACGGCCATTTTGAAACAAATTACCAAAACTCAGGGAATCACCGTTGCAGAATGGCAATTACTGATTCAGTTGCAGGCGGGTGCTAACACTCAAGAAAAATTAGCAGCGGCGATGCAATTAGATACATCAACGCTAAGTCGTCAGCTTGCCAGTTTGGTTAAGAAAGAACGATTGAGTAAGGAAGCCATTGGCCGTGACCGACGACAACTGGTTTACACGATCACCCCTGCAGGGACAGACACATTGACGACGATTAACACTAATTACCAACAATTTGAAGCTGAGGTCTTTGATAAATGGCCACAAGATGAACAAAACCTGTTACGGATTTTGTTAAATCGGCTAAATAAGTCAGTTAGTCGAATTTCTGAATCATAATTTTCCAAACGGTCGAAGGTAGAGTATGGTTCGATTTTATGCTATGATGTTTGTTATTATTTTAAATGAGAAGTAGGTGTAAGTCATGAAGATTGCTGTTGTTACTGACAGCACGAGCTATTTGACACCGCAAGAGGTCGCAGACAATGATATTCATGTCGTGCCGATTCCGGTTATTATAGATGGGAAAGTATATCAAGAAGGTGTCGACATTAAGACGGCCGACTTCTATGCAAATATGAAATCATTTAAGTCGTTTCCAAGTACGTCCCAACCACCCGTGGGGGAAATGGTGTCGTTTTATAATCGTTTGGGTGATCAAGGCTATGATGCGGTTATTAGTATTCACCTTGCCAGCACGATTTCTGGTTTCTATAACAGTTTGATGAATATGCGGGCAATGGTCGACAATATTAAGCTCTACCCGTATGACTCTCAGATTACGGTTCGGCTGATGGGTTATTTAGCAATAGAAGCATCGCGGATGGCTAAAGCAGGTCATAGTGTTGAAGAGATCCTCGCACGCCTTGATGATTTACGGGCGTCAATGGGCGAATATTTTATTGTGGATGATTTACAAAACCTCGTTCGTGGCGGCCGGTTATCAAATGCTTCCGCGTTCATTGGGAGTGTCTTACGCATCAAGCCCTTGCTGACCTTTGATGATCAGAGTCACGAAATTGTTGCGTTTGAAAAGGTTCGCTCGACCAAAAAGGCCTTAGCACGAGTTGAGCAATTATTTGCCCAAGCGCAAGCCAAAGTCGACTATCCACTACGAGCGATTATCGTTCAGGGGAATAACTTAGCAGCTGCCGAGGATTGGAAGGAGAAACTGCAACAAGTTTATCCAGAAATGCCAATTGACATCACTTATTTTGGTCCGGTGATTGGGGCCCATTTGGGCGATAAATCGCTAGCCTTAGCCTGGTTGAAAGATATTGACAAGGCATACTAAATGATGAAGATTAACTTTTCAGCAACACCAGCCAACCGTGCAGCTGCATACGCGTTACGCCAAGCCGTTTTTGTTGAGGAACGAGGCATCGCTGCTGACGTTGAATTTGACAGCAAGGATACGGATCAACGGGACTATGCTGTCCTATACTTGCAGCCGGACTTACCGGTAGCCACATTGCGTCTGGAACCGCAAGTAGCGGGCGTCATGCGTTTTGGTCGGGTCTGTACTCGGCAAGCCTATCGTGGTCAGGGATGGGGGCAGCAATTATTAACAGCAGCAGAGATTTGGGCTGCTCAGCATGGCTTTACTCAGGGTGAAATTCATGGTGAGTTGACGGCGCAGACATTTTATGAGCGTTGTGGTTACCATGTTACGGATGGACCATATTATGAAGATGGTGCGCCGGTTGTCGTGATGCACAAGCAATTATAGTATTTTAATAGTAGTGTCGGCGATTTGTCGGCACTTTTTTAGTAGCTAGCCGTTGACTAACGCGATAAAATCACGGAAAATAGACTTGATTATTCAAAGCAGTGGAAGGGTGGAGCAATGATTCAAAAAACAAGAGCAGAGCTAAAAACTGAGGTCAAGCAGCTATTCAAGGGACGTTGGAAAGATGCTATTCTGTTGTGCATTATCATTAGTTTACTAACGATTTTTGGCGTGATGTCCGACTACTCTAGCCGCATGCGATCAGGAGACACGTCGAGCAATGGTGAAACGGTCAAGCAGCTTGGTACACTTACTGGTTCGGATCTGTCATTAATTTTAGCAGTTGTGGTGGGATTTCTTTTCGTGCAATTAGTTGTTGCGCTGGTTATTCAGCTTTTTCGGATTGGAACGAGTTATGCCATGTTGGATTGGGTCCGGCAGCCTGAACGGGAAATACATCCGGTCAGTGACTCGACGATTGGCTTCACGAAACGCTATGGCTGGGCACTAGTTGGTTTGATTATTTATAAAGCAATGCTAGTGTTCTTGTGGAGTCTATTATTGATTGTTCCTGGCATTATTAAAGCCTATGCTTACACACAGACATTTTATGTGTATAAGGATATGTTAGCGACTACCTCGGCAGGTCGGCCACGGCCACGTTATCGCGATGCCGTTACACGAAGTCGTCAGTTGATGAAGGGGCATAAGTGGCAATTGTTCGTATTACAATTAAGCTTTCTTGGTTGGGCGTTACTCAGTGTTTTGACGGCCGGAATTGGTCAATTGTGGCTAACACCATACACTTACGGTGTCTTTGCTAATTATTATGATAATTTACAAGCCATTAATTAATGATGGCGCTACTGAAATCAGTCTTAAGGGCCCCGTTGTGCTAGCTGTTATTTAGCATGATTCTTGACAGATCAACTAGCATAATGGGTAACCTAAGTAATATTATTTCTTTTATTAAAGCATTAAGACAAGTCCGTCAAAATATGGTAAACTGGCGGAAGCAAGAAAGGAAGTGCGATAGTTAATGCCTGAACAAAAACAGACGCGCATGTCACGCTTAAAAGCGCGCGAGGCTACGGGGAGCAAACGGGGACGTAAGGCGAGTTCACAAGGATCACATGCACCAAAACAACCGAACGATCCTAAGAAACCACAAGCACCTAAGTCACCGCAAAAAAAACATCACGTTTCGTTATGGCTATTGGCTTTAATCGTGATTGCGCTCGGTGGGACGGTCGTGTACTTTGTCAAAGCAGCCAGCAGTCAAGACTTAGTTGAAACAACCAGTTCTTCAAGTAGCAGCAAAGCGCGGAAAAAATCTTCTTCGAAGAAGGCGTCCAGCACTTCGAAGAAAAAGAAGAAACATTCAAGCTCAAGTAGTGAAAGTACTGGTGAGACGACGGCTGAAAGTACGGATGCGGATACCAGTAGTACGACACCTACAGATAATTATAGTAGTTCAACCGCAACTAATACGACGGCTGGCAATCCAACAGCTAGTTCGCATAGTACAACGACCAGTCACCAAGCGGCGACTAGTAGCACTACTAAGTCGAGTAGCACGACGACATCTAGCAGTAGTGGATCCAAGAGTGACACGCAGTCAAGTAGTTCGGAAAAGAGTAGTTCAACTAATTCAGGAACGACTTTCAGTAACCTAAAAGATGCTACTGATCATGGTGAAAATTCGATTAATGGTAACTACAAGGTTACGACGGATAGTGCTGGCTCGTACCATGTTTCAAAAGCTGATTAATTTTGATGGCAATCATGATGTTTGAACTAGGCTTTTGCGACCGTTTTCGGTATAATAGCCTTAAACTGATTGTAAGAATTGAGTGATGAAATTGAATCGCAATGTGGAAGTTAAATATCCAGCCATTTTTCGTGATGAAGGCACGTATTGGGATGTACGGTTTCCAGACGTTCCTGCTGCCCAAACCTTTGGGGCGAGTGTCCAAGTTGCTGCGGACAATGCGGCTAACGCGTTGGCAATTGCGCTTTTTGAACAATCACTACCGGCGGCATCGAATCCGCAATATTGGCGGTTAGCGTCAACGGAGTTTGTTGTTTGGATTACGATGGCGGACGTTCAATTTGGACCAAACGCCGATACGCCGGAACCAATGAATTAACTATAACGACGAGAACGGGACCAACACAAGGGGGTCCCTTTTTCGTATCGCATGAAAGAAGTTGATGGTCAATGCAAGCACACCCGTTAATTTTTGACACGGCAATTGCTAAGGATAAACCGGAAAATATTCGGCACCCACATAATGCCTGCCCGTTTTGTGAGCCACAACAATTGACTGACATTTTAGTTCAAGATGCAGATCGTATCTGGCTAATGAATAAGTTTCCGACCTTACAGGCGACGTGGCAAACGATCATTATTGAATCAGCTACACATGATGGCGATATTTCGCTTTATTCACCTGCGCAAAACCAGGCTATTTTTGAATTTGCGCTGAAGCATTGGCAAGCAACGATGGCTAGTGACCGGTTTAAATCCGTGTTGCTATACAAAAACTTTGGTCCCCATTCAGGTGGTAGTTTGCGCCATCCCCATATGCAGATTGTTGGCTTAACTGATATCGATGGTTATATTAACGTACGCCCTGCTAACTTAACTGGGTATCCCGTGATAACAGATGGGCAGATTCAAATCACCGTTTCTGATCAGCCTATCATGGGATTTGTTGAGATCAACGTGACGGCACCGTTAACGGCAGTGTCACAGCTGGCCAATGCTGTTCAACAAGTTGTTCAATATACATTGAACACTTACTTTCATGGTTGGTGTGACAGTTATAACTTGTTCTTCTATCCGCAGGGTTCACAAATCGTTGCTAAGGTGGTTCCACTGTTTAACGTTTCACCATATTATATCGGTTATCGTCTGTCGCAAGTTGACACCCCTGAACGGATGCGGACGATTGCGGGCGAAATTCGGCAACAATTCTTAGCGACCAGAGATTAGGCGGTATAGTCGGTGCTGAAAAAAAGTTGCACAAATACACCCCACGAGCGCCTAAATGGCTGTCGTGAGGTGTATTTGTGGTGGGGTAGAACGCCTTAGCCTGGTTAGAACCTAATTATCGCTAAAAGAGGGTTCTTAGATAATTAGTCGTCGGGGAACCAATAGCGTTGTCTGAATGCCAAGTGTCAGTCATCGGGGTCGTGTTTGAAAGTTTACAGAAGTGATTCCTAATTTACGGTATGAAATTCATATCGGCAGATCCCCAGTAGTGCAATCAGTGTCAGTAGTCCGCAGCTGCCAAAAGTAACGGTAAAGCCCAAGATTTGAATCAGCCAACCGATAAGCGGGAAACTGCCGACCATGGCCAAACTAAATGCCATACTTGCGACACTCAACAAGGTTGCGCGCTGACCGTTGGGAATCAGTTGATTATAGTAATTAGAAAATAACGGTTCGAGCATTGCCATCAAACTATTGATGATTAAATAAATGATGACCAGCAAACCAATCGCGTGACCAAAAGTACTGAGAAGCGCAATGACCAGTCCTAAACACAGTTTTATTAATAACTGTCGTTGGGTTTGATGACGCTGTAACCAACTCGCTGTGACGACGGCAATGACGGCAACGATTAAGTACAACCAGTATGTCGTGATCAAGTGATTCGGTAGGAACCAACCGGCTAGGACGACCCCAATCGTATCAGCGAGTTCGATCGTAGTGTTCAGAGTCGTCGTTACTCGGGGATAATGTTGAGTTGTCTGATCGGTTACTAAACTGTCATATTGGGCAGCGGCAATGGTGCCAGATTGAAGATTATACGCCCAGGCCTGTAAAATAAAGGCTACAATGAACCACGTCAGACTATGAGCTGTTAACATGATAATCGCGTGACCAATGGCCATTAAGCGGCTACCAATGAGGACGCTGCGATAGCCAAAACGGTCGGCTAGGATGCCAGATGGGACTTCTGAGAGAAAACTAGTAAGATGAAAGACGCTTTCACATAGGCCAATCTCAACTAGTGATAAGCCTTGCTGTTGTAAAAAAATGACCCATAGGGTGGTGATACCAAAAAAGGCGCAGGCGGCGTAACCATAACTGAGGCATAAGTTACGACGGGTAATTGGTGATAACATATTAAACTCCTTTGGCGGCCACGAGGGGACAAAAAAAGACGACGCATCGTCGTCAGAACTCGTGACATCGCGATGGCTAATGAGATACATTTAACTTGAAAAAAAGGGTAGACTGCCCCCCTTAGTAGCACCGTAATTGCAAAAATCGTGCGTTTAAGGTTGATCCAAGCCAAATTTTTAGCCAACATGTTTTTCACCACTTTCTAATTTTCTCACTTATCTATTAGAATATTAACACAAGCGGGGCGTAACTGACAACTTAATGGGACAAGTTTGGTTGACTGATATTTATTCTGAGTGTGGTATGATATTAGTTAAATGAACAAGATGGAGGAATAATCATGCAAAATTTAATTCCAGGAGATATGTTGGAAGTTAATCAAAAACTTAAGTGGGAATTAGATGCGGGAATGACTGCGGATGAAAGTAGTGTGATTAATGAGGCCATTTTAGCGGGTACCCAGTATTTTGTTGATGAAGCCTTAGAAGGTAGTTATTGGACCGTTAAGTGGGCTACTGATGGCCAAACTATTGAGCTCTATGGAACGACGGGGACGGTTGTCGGCCGGATCAAGCCACTATCTGATCGGTTGGAAAATGATTTTCGACAGGATTCACAAGGCTTATTTATTCGTATTGAAAAAGAGGTCGCAGTGATTGTACGTGATAATTAGGCTGAATTAATTAATGAGGTGATGGACATGTTTGATCAAGATGAAGAACGGTTTGCAACGTTAGGCTTAGCTTCCAAACTACCAAGCGCGGTTATTGATGGTATTTGGGAGATTATTGATCAGAATTTAAAAGGGGTCGTCCGATTACCACGAGTGCTTCAATTTGCGCTCATTGCCCGTAATGACCAAGTTACGGTTGCTTTTGATGCTCAGCATGGCGCGATTATGGAATTTGATTTGCCAGTCAGTTATCAGCGAGAATTTCCAGAGACAGTGGCAGTTCTAGATGATGGTCAGTATCAGACAATGATGTTGCTGGATGAGTTATCCGTTTAATAATGTTGCGATTATCTAGAGCTAAATCCGAGTGTGCTCGTGAATCCAGCTTATTTAGATAATCGTTTTTTGATTAAGGCTAGTCTAAGCTTAATCAAATTTGTCTGATTAGAGAGCAGGCGTTAGGTACATTATAGATGTCATTTATTGCGAAGTACTCGGTAGCATCGCGTAAACGATATCTCACGTCGTTATTTGTGTAGAAAGGTGTATGTTTGATGGCAAAAACAGCAGTGTGCATTGTCGATCAACAACGCTACCAGGTTGTTGATGGCATGCGATTAGAAGAATTGGAAACCAGTTTGCGGCAAATGATTATGAAAGACTTTCCGCAGGCTCATAATAGCAGTTTCATTTGTAGTGAGCATCTTGTCCATTATCGCTTAGCAAAAATGGATGCGATGATTGAAAACGATTATCATCAAAATGATAAGGTCAATGCACAATTGTCTAAGATTTTAGCCAATAATACTTATCAGGTCGTTGATGTCAATAATGAACTGGAAAGTTCACTGACGTTTGGTCAACGGGTTGCGGATGGTGTGGCACGTTTTGGTGGGAGTTGGGCGTTTATCATCTCGTTTGTCGTTGTGATGCTAGTATGGATGTTGCTGAACGTGCTACCAATTTTTAGTCACCATTTTGATCCTTACCCTTTCATCCTATTAAACTTATTTTTGAGTATGGTCGCGGCCATTCAAGCACCATTGATCATGATGAGTCAGAACCGGGCAGCAGAATACGACCGGTTACAAGCGGCTAATGATTTCAAAGTAAACTCAATGTCTGAGGAGGAAATTCGGGTTCTGCATTCGAAGGTCGACCATTTGATTCAACAAGATGAACCTAATATGCTTGAAATTCAAAAGATGCAGACACAAATGCTAGGTGAAATTCAGGCACAGGTCAATGAACTGCGCCGGTTACAGCCTAAACGCCGGCGTAATCAGATTTAGACAGTAACTTGTTCGTAACAAAAAACTGAGTTTGAGAATTTTATTATTCTCAAACTCAGTTTTTTGATTGGCTACCAGATAAGGTGCAACGGTTGACAGCCGGTTTATTTATATTTAGTTTCTAAGGCACTCATCCAGTAACCAAGCGCAATCCCAACTGCCAGTGCCAGTGCGCTTAGTAGATAAGTACTGAGTGTGGCGTTGGCATATGAGATGCTTTCAGCAGCATACGGATTCGGAATCAGGATCAGCATGGTGCTAGCAAGGACGATGCCAAGGATGAAGTGGTAGACCCGTGAATGGAATTTCACTAATAGGTAGTCCATTAATTTAGAGAATAAGGCCATTGCAAGGACGCCACCAATGGCAATCGGTAAGTAGACGCCCATGATGTCTAATTTTTTAAAACCGGTTAACATAGGTGTAAAAAGTCCCAGAATGAGCAGTAAGTTAGAAGGGCTTAGCCCGGGGACTAGGACGCCCAAAGCAATCAAGGCGCCGGCAACGATGAAGCCACCAAAGTTGGCCGGCAAGGTCCCAAATAGCTCACTCATGAAATAGAGCAACCCGGCACTGATGATGAAAGTTCCGAAGAACCAGACCCCATCGAGCCAGTCACGGGGTGTTTGGCTGGCGGCAGTTTTCATCAGTGCTGGTAAGGTCCCGATAATTGCGCCAGCAAATCCCCAGAGCACAATAACCTGAGCATGGGCCAATAAGTATTCCAGTGGGGCGGATAAGAGGGCAATTCCGACGATTCCCCCTAATCCGACCGGAACAAAGTACCAGAAGTCGCGCTTGAAGTTACGGCGGAAGTGGGCCATGAAGCCCAGTAAGCGTTCGTAAATTCCAAGAATAGCGGCCAGGACCCCACCAGAGACGCCCGGCAAAATGAAACCGAGGGCAATGACGACGCCTTTAAAGAATCGTTTCCAGAAAGTATCAGTTGTTTTAGTTGGCATAAGTAAACTCCTTTAGCTCTAATGACTGGTATTCCAGTAATAATCAAAGTAATTAAAGATACCAGATATTATTATGAAAGGCAATTAAAATCCGTTTGACGTGGTACTTGTTAGGAGCAAGAGTTGCTAAGTAGATTATTTTATCATAAAATGAATGAACGTGAAAAATCTGTAATTTTATGAAAATTATTATTAAATTGGATTAAAGGAAAGTTGAGGTCGTATGGAAAATCAACAACTTGCCCGCAAATTAAAACGGCGTCACGTCCAAATGATTGCGCTCGGTGGTGCCATTGGGACGGGACTGTTTTTAGGTTCAGGGTCGGCTATTAAGCAGGCTGGACCGTCGATCTTGTTAGCCTATGCCATTGGTGGCTTCTTCTGTTACTTGATGATGCGGGCACTTGGTGAACTATTGTTATCAGATACACGCTTGCACTCATTTTTGGAGTTTATTAATCGTTATCTGGGCAAACGCTTTGAGTTTGCCATTGGATGGACTTATTGGCTCTGCTGGATCAGTCTTGCGATGGCTGATTTGACCGCGAGCGGGATTTATATTCGTTACTGGTTCCCATGGATTCCACAATGGGTGACACCGTTGATCATTATTTTGGTTTTATTAATATTCAATATGTTGTCTGTCAGTGCGTTTGGCGAGCTAGAATACTGGTTTTCAATGATCAAAGTCGTCGCGATTATCGCACTGATTGTGACTGGTGCGATTTTAATTGGCTCATCGGCACACGTTGGGGGTCAAACCGTTTCGGTGACTAATTTAGTCAGTCATGGTGGCTTTTTCCCTAAAGGTGTCCATGGGTTTCTGATGTCGTTTTCATTAGTTATTTTTGCGTTTACGGGCATTGAAATGGTCGGTATCACGGCTGGTGAAGCCGAAAACCCGGAGACGGAATTACCACGAGCCATCAACAGCTTGCCCATTCGAATTTCGTTCTTCTACGTTGGGGCCCTATTTGTGATTATGGCTATTTATCCTTGGAATCAGATTACGACGAGTCAGTCACCCTTTGTACAAGTTTTCAGCGATGTTGGAATCAAGGCAGCTGCTAGTATTATTAACTTTGTAGTCCTGACGGCGGCATTGTCGGCTTGCAATAGTGCGATCTTCAGTACGAGTCGGACATTATTTACGTTAGCACACGGCGACAATGCCCCTAAATGGATGGGAAAAGTTAATCGATATAACGTCCCGGCACGGTCACTGTTATTTTCGTCATTAATTTTATTAGTAATCGTGGCATTAAATTATGTCATTCCTAGCACGGTCTTTACGCTGATTTCAAATGTTGCCACGACTAATTTTATTATTGTCTGGTGTGCATTACTAGTCTGTCATTACGTCTATAAGCGGACGGCAGCTAGTACGCAGAATCCATTTAAATTACCATTATTTCCAATTTCTAATATTATGACATTAGTGTTTTTTATCGCAGTTACGGTCGTCTTATGTTTTGACCAGGTTAATCGCTGGGCCGTTATTGGTTCAGTCGTATGGTTCGTGATGTTATTAGTGATTGAGCGAGGCATGCATCGTGCGAGGTAGCAATCTTTAATTATTATCGCCACCTATTAATTGGTAAACCAAGTTTGCCAATTAATAGGTGGTTTTCTTGTGAAATGCAATAATCACCCGTGATAATGATTTCTATTCTATAATTAAATAAAGCTTGCCATCGTTAATCTGATGGTAGCTGTTCGTAACTAATGGGGAGGGAGTCAGTATGAATTATCGAAAATTAATCGTGCTACCACTGGCGTTATTATTAGTTGGCTGCACGTCACAAACACAAGATCGTCAGTCAGCTGCTAGTCAGAGTACGACGATTACTAGTAAGGCTAGTGACAACAATTCGAAACAGTCAAAATCTAAGACTGCTAATCAGTCTGATAGTAGTACTAAGGCCCAGTCTAGTCGTTCGACAACAGCAGGACAGTCGAAGGCGGCCGGTACTTCTAGTAGTAGCACCTCAGCATCAAATTCGACCGCTGTCTCGCGGTTAACGACGCTTAATCAGCAATTAATCAAAGCATTGGGATCTCAGATATTAGTTCCCCAAAAGGATGGCTTAGCCAGCGGGAGTGCCAAGTTAAACATGCGTTATCAAGGTGATAGCCAGAACTACACGGTTAAATATAGTGTTGGTCAACAAACCAAGCCATTTAATGATACGGCAGTGGCGGATGAAACGGCTTACGCAACCGTCACTAAAACGACCTATTCATCAGCAAACACCGCGGCCAAACAGGTTGGCTACCGTGATAACAAGTCAGTAGCGGGCCTGCCAACCGTGGCTTTAGGCCACCAGATTACGGCACACATTGATTCGGGTGCTGGTCAGCGATATATTATTTGGAACGAGGGGCGCTGGTCGTTAACCGTGCACACGAATATGATGCACAATGACGCCGGTATCGCGTTAGCCAAGCAGGCCGTTACCACTTTTGAGACTGTTTACTTGCCGGCCCCACAGTCAGTCGGTGCCATTGCTTTTGAAGCTGTTTCGTCAGGTGGCCTGGATCAGCTTATTCAGTGGCAAAGTGGCAAGGTCGTTTATAAAGTCAGTGCTCGTGATACGACAACGGCCATCAAGATGGCAGCAAGTATGCAGCAATAGCTATCTCGAGGTCAAAATAGTTCTGGGCCTAATCAGGTTGATTTAGTGAAATAAAAAAGGTAAGTGTCAAAAAATTAAACAGCAGTGTAGTTAGCCGCTAAGGGCAATTACACTGCTGTTTAATTTTTTATCAATAGCGGTTTGAGAGATGAAAGACGGTACGCAATCAAATAAATAATAGCCGGCATCAATTAATGGGTCAGCGGGGGTTGCCGTAATTGCTGTTCAATTGACTGGGTCGCTTTTAAGATGAGTGCTTGATTACTTAATGGCATGATACGATGGTGAGTAAGTACCGCTGAATCTGTTAACGCTTGATAAACTTCGGCGGCAACGACCCAACAGGTATTAGTATCGTAATCGTGGGCGTGGAGTAAGTCATAGCCATCACTTGTGTCTAAATAGACTTGAAAGCCAATACCTAGTCGGGCTTGTAGTCGTTTGGCGTAACGCTGATAAAGCGCCCAATTAGCCTTGGGGTCCCGAGTCGGTCCAATAATCCGATTCCCGAGTTGTAAGTTTGGTACTAAGCGCACTTGCAAAGTCAGCGCCTCCTTTGCGGTGAAAATCATAATCTCATTTTAGCTTAATCACTTGACGAAATAAAGGGACTAATCAACTGAAGTTTAGGTGATTGGTCCCTTGGTCGTGATGATTTAGGCGAGCAGGTGAAGGAGCACCCAGCCAGCAAATCCGATTAGCAAGGCATAGCCAAGTCCAGGTAACAAGGTTTTTCGCAAGATGGCACCTTCTTGTCCGCTCAGGCCAACTACCGAGCTGACAGCAACAATGTTGTGCACACATACCATGTTACCAGCCGCAGCGCCAACGAGTTGAGCAGCAAGAATCACCGTTGTGCTGAGACTAGCATTGGCTGCAATGTCAGCCTGAATCTGGGCAAAGGTCAGGGTCGAGACCGTCGTACTACCAGTTACAAAGGCGCCTAATTGCCCAAGAAACGGTGCCATGATTACCCAGACAGCAGCCAGATACTTAGCGATAAACTTGGCGATGTACATCGGCATACTTGGTAGCTCAGCTTGGTTCAAGCCAGAGTTGGTGAAGACTTGAACCATGATTAAGGTTACGCCCAGTGCGATAGCAGTGTTTCCCATCGAACGGATGACTGAACCTGCGGTGGGGAGCAAAGGCTTTAATGAACGAGCCTGGACCAGTAGACCAATAATAGCCGCAACTGCTAGAATCGTCCCTGGCGAGTAGAGTAGCTCCCAGTCGGAGTTAATCTGACTATAGCCCAAGATATTCGTCCAAGATAGATTCGCATAGTGGATCAATAATTGCTTCAACGGTGCAACAACCCGGCTAGCAAGTAATAAGATGACGACTAGTAAGTAAGGAAACCAAGCGGCGATTAAGCTCATCTGACTGGGCGCTGGTGTCTTTGCCGCCACAGCGGTTGTTCGCCAAGGGTGGGTTTTAAGCTGATTTGGTAATAACCAATGCAGGCGAATCGTAATGATGGCAACAATTAGCGTGCCCAGCGGGGCAATGATTGAAACAAATTCATAGCCAATGAGCAACGCACTTAATAATGCGAGTCCGCTGTAGACAAAACCTATCAGTAAGGCCCATGGCAAAAGGGCTAGCCAACTTTTTAGTCGATTATTTTTAGGACCAAACCACATAATGAGAATTAAAATCAGGACAGCGGGCATTAACGCCCCCACAAAGAGATCGAGTTGGGTGATTCGTAAGCCAATCAAGTTCAAAACATGTGTTTTTTCAGTAACGTTGCTTAATCCGACAGTTAGCGGTGTGCCGACCGCACCAAACGCGGCGGGGGTTGAGTCCGCTACAAGGGCCAAGATAACAGCAGCCATTGGCGAAAAGCCTAGTGCGATTAACAACGGTGCGGTAACCATGGCGGGGGTGCCAAAGCCGGAAACACCTTCAATTAGGCCACCGAACAAGAACGCTACCAGAACTGTTTGCAATCGCATGTCAGCAGATAAGCTTTGAAAGCCTTGATTGATACGATCAATGGCTCCCGTTGCTCGTAAGCAGTTCAACATAAGGAGTGCTCCAAATAAGATCCATAAAATTGGCAGCGCTTTGTGAAGCGCTTGTAGAATCGAAGCAGTCAGTACGGATGGACTGAGGTGCCAGAAAAAATAACCGGTTACGATAACGACAAGGGCACTA
The DNA here is from genome assembly GCF_032681335.1 of Lactiplantibacillus sp. DA1. Lineage (NCBI taxonomy): Bacteria > Bacillati > Bacillota > Bacilli > Lactobacillales > Lactobacillaceae > Lactiplantibacillus > Lactiplantibacillus sp. DA1. Next base: position 135,508 of record NZ_JAWHTQ010000002.1, read on the forward strand.
AGACCCATGCCGCGGGTTGCTGACAGATTCAGTCCTCCCAATAGAATTAAGGGCAGGATGATAGCGGCGCTAGCAATAAATATCATGGTCGTGAAAGCCTCCTTTGGCGATGATCAAGATTGCGGATGCGCCTTAGTAAAATAGCGCTGCCCGTAGAGTGTGATTAATGAAATAATGAGTGAAATGGCTGTTAATGGCCATACCATACCCATTAGGTAGGTCGTTTTCAAAGCGGCCGAAGTCGGGGCAAAAAAGTTCAATAAAGCTAGTTGTTTAAAGCGACTAATGATAACTAGTAACCCGAAGAAGCATAGCTGACAAAGCAGGCCGCCATACGTTGAAAATCGGTATTTATGGATGATAGCCAGATCCGGATCGTCAACTTCAGTCGCATAGACACTAGTATTGATGGCTGGATTTTCAAAGCCGACGTATAGCGAGATCAATAGTAAACCAATAACGTAAAGACTTGGCTGAGCGGTTACGACTAGGAGGTGTCCTAAGATCAAACCGCCGCGTGCCATAATTGTTGCTCGCTGTGAATCATGCTGTCCTAGCAATTGATATAACGGGCGGCCTGCTTCAAAACCGAGTAGGTAAATGGCGAAGACAAGGTACATGCCCATTTTACCAAAGATAAAGACGCCGAAGAAGCTATTAAAAAGTAAAACAAAACTGAGTAAAAACCCGCGATTGACGATGCGTAACTTATTAGCCGGCATTGCTTGCCAATCTGCGGCTAACTCGAGGTTCAGTAAGACAATGGCAACAACAATAATGCCCAGTACTGCTGGTAATGCAATTTGCAACGTGGCCTTTCGTAAGAGGGTCAGTAAGCCGATTGCTGCAAAAAACACAATGAATACTATGACACGCCATGGTTTGATTGGCCGTACTTGAGCGATGTTGTGGTCAGTATAAAATGCCAGTGAGAATTGTCTAAGCAAGTGACCAGCAGGTAGTGCAATAACGAATAATAGTGCCAATATAACGAAGGCAAGTCGATAACCCCAATTTAAAACAAAATCCAAGCCAAACAAAATGCCAAGTGCTAAAAAGATCAACCAATAGAACTTCTTTAACTTGAAATCGGTCTGTGCTGATAAATGCAATTTGATGGTAAGGTAGTAGGGCCAAATGTTGGCGGATGTGTAGCCTAAACATAAAGCACCCATTAGTACAACTACTAGATTGGTGGTCAGACTAAACAGTAAACTACCAATCACACCCAACCAGAGGCAAATCAATAAGTAGCTACTAGCTTTGAGATTTAAGTGTTTGGTGCCGAAGACACTAGCAGCACGCGCAACGTAAAAGACAACAATTGCAGCTAAGTAGTTGATATTATGTGTCTGTTGATATTTGAAGAGAATCAAAACATAGGGCAAGACGATTCCAACGTTAGCTAAAAAATTAAGCGTAGCTACGGAGAAGTCTAATCCGGAGTGCCGTAAACGAGTCAAAAATAATCACAACCATTTCGTTAGTTTTCTAGGATTAGTATAGCAATTAATGGATACAAATGGTGGGGAAAAGTATGTTTAATCACATCAACTGGGAGGATTTATAAACATGATAAAGTATGCTCATTAAAATAATGGTATTTAGTTACTTTAACTTAAACAATAAAAACAAAATTCTTACCAACATCATCACAATTTTGTCATATTTATTCACAAAAAACATAAAATTCTTATTTATCATTATCCTCATAATTTAAATAATGAATGGAGTTATACAAATATGATTTATGCTCAAATTTTAGCTGGTGGTAAGGGCACCCGAATGGGGAATGTCCCAATGCCTAAGCAATTCCTATTATTAGCAGATAAGCCAATACTGATTCATACCATTGAAAAGTTTACACTAGAAAGTCGTTTCGATGCTATTTTAGTTGTCTGTCCAGCTGACTGGATTAGTCATACTGAAGACTTAATCAAAAAGTACATTACCGATGACCGGGTACGGGTTGTTACTGGTGGATCCGACCGAAACGAGACCTTGATGCGTGGGGTCGAATATATTCAGAAGCAATACGGGATTCATGATGATGATGTCGTTGTAACACATGATGCAGTTCGGCCATTTATAACACAAAGGATAATCAATGACAATATTGAAGCTGTCTTAACACATAAAGCAGTGGACACTGTAGTGCCGGCAATCGATACAATTGTCCGGGGTGCTGACAAGCAAGTTATTGATATTCCCGTGCGCTCAGAAATGTATCAAGGCCAAACACCACAAAGCTTCCATATTCAGACATTAATTGATTCATACCAAGCACTTAGTGCCATACAAAAAGAAACGTTGTCCGACTCTTGCAAAATCTGCTCATTAGCTGGGCAATCAGTTGGTTTAGTACTTGGTGAAAATTACAATTTTAAGATTACAACACCGTTTGATTTACGCGTTGCATCAGCTTTATTAGAAAAGAGGTCATAAGATGTTAAATCAAGTCTATCGCCTAATCCGGCCACGCCAATTTGAAGTTGAGACAGTTGCAGAAAAAATCGGTGCTGACGACATTATTGTGCGTCCTAAATTCTTATCAATCTGTCATGCTGATACTCGTTACTTTTTTGGCCAACGTTCACAAGCTGCATTACGTACCAAACTTCCAATGGCGCTGATCCATGAAGCTACCGGCGAAGTCGTGTTTGATCCAAAAAATGTATTTAAAGCAGGAACATTGGTTGCAATGGTACCAAACACTCCAGTTACAAAAGATTCGATTATTCAAGAAAATTATCTACCTTCATCCAAGTTTCGTTCAAGTGGCTATGACGGATTTATGCAAGAATACGTCTGTCTACGGCGGGATCGAGCAGTAGTTGTTCCAACCGATTTTGATCAGCATATGGCCGCCTTTATTGAAATGATTTCCGTTGGCGTTCAGGCACTAACAAAGCTGGAAAACACTATGGATGATGATAAACGAATTATCGGTATCTGGGGAGACGGAAATCTTAGCTATATCACAGCCACACTTGTCAAACAAATTTTTCCTAACAGTCAATTGTTAGTGTTCGGTCGGCATCAGGCTAAATTAGATTATTTTTCGTTTGCTGATAAAACTTATATGGTTGATGATATTTCTCCCGATATCAAAGTTAGTCAGGCATTGGAATGCACAGGCGGACAAGGCAGTGAAACTGCCATTCAGCAAATTATCCAACATATCCAGCCAATGGGAACTGTTATTCTTATGGGAGTCTCCGAGAATCCTGTTGGTATTGATACTCGTTCAGTTCTTGCAGAAGGGCTGACATTGCGGGGGGTTAGTCGTAGTAGCCGAGAAGATTTCAAGCGAGCCATTGAGATTCTATCTTCTAGTTCAGTCACTCGTGAACGCTTACAGAATCTAGTTGGTGTTGTCAAAAAGGTCAGCACTATTCAAGATATCACCAACTTTTTTGACGGCGCCGTAACTAACTATTGGGGCAAGGAGGTGATGGAATGGGACGTTTAAAGACTTTAAAACTCGTGTTACTACACACGAGTTTTAATTTTCTCTATCAGTTTTTTTATAAAATATTTGGGCCTAAAAAAGGGCGCATTACGTTAGCAACAATGCGCAGTGACCAATTAAATGATAATTTAAAAGCACTCCATCAGGGGTTATTGCTGACTGATATTAAACAGATTAAGATATTTTGCTATCACTATGATCGTACGTTTTCCGGAAAATTAGGATTCTTACTCGCCTCAATTAAAGCACTGTACCTAATTGCGAGATCTGATGTGTTTGTCATTGACGATTACTTTTTTCCACTATATGCAATTCACAAGCACGAGGACAATCAAGTGGTACAATTATGGCATGCAATTGGTTCTTTAAAAAAATTCGGATTAAGTTTACCGGATGCTGATCAAAGCGTCATGCGGCCACACACGAACTATGATTGGGTCTTGATTAATGCTAAAACGGATCAGCGGGCATATTTGGACGCCATGGCCATTGATGAAGCCCATGTCTTGGCAATCGGTTCCCCAATGGTCGATGATTTGCTCAATCATCGGCCACAGTGCCATTCTGTTGTTCGCCGTATTTTATATTCACCGACTTATCGGCCTGGTACCCAAGGTAAACAAGTCATGAATTATATTAGGAAGATGATTGATGCTTGTCAGCAGTTAACTGGCCAATGGGAGATTTATATTTCACTACACCCATATCTAAAACTTACGTCCATGGCCTTACCACAAAATGTTCATATTTTTCAAGATGCGGAGAAAGTTAAGACAATAATGCCAACTGTTGACTTATTTATCACTGATTATTCATCATTATCGTTGACGTTCAGTTACTTTGAACGGCCTATTTTACTGTATACGCCCGATTATGATACTTACATGCAAACTTCTGGTTTTTACGTCGATTACTATCAATATTTAAAGGCGCCTTATTTTAGTCAAGCTACTCAGGTTGTAAATTATATTAATAATAAATTGGATTACATGGATTTGTCCTATGTACATAATTTAAAACAAAAGACATTTCCACATCAAGATGGCCGTAACACCGAACGGGTTGTTCAATTTGTTAAAAAATTAACAAGGGGAGAATGATAAATGATACAACATTTAAAACGAATTGCGCGCCGAATCGTATATGGACACAAACAACCTCAATACACTGATACCGAAACTATATCAGGCACACTCACTACCAACGAAAACTTGAATACATTACGAATTGAAAAGGACGCTGAATCATTAATCAAGCGCCAAGTCACTAAATTAGCATTCAATAGGTCTTATTTAGTCATTGAGGGAACTGCTTGGTTTGAAAACTATCCAGAACAAGATACTGAGCGAATTATTAAAAGCCTTGTATTAACTAATAAGATGGACGAAGAACTTGAAATTCCGTTAATTAATACTCGCAGTGAAAATACAGATTTTCCTTACGCAGGATATCATGGTGATGTTAACTTCTCGACACTTAGCAATGGGAAACCACTAATACCTGGCACTTATGAGATCAAGCTACAGTTAAAACAATATCTAGGTAACGGTTGGCTAATTCGCCGGACAACCATCGGTCAAGTCATTGATACTCAGCAGGATTTAAATTATACAACCAAAATGGCCAGTTATTCAGCTAAGAGTAACAAATCATACAGCTTAATTTTCCGCTACAATTTGGCTGCTCAAGCATTAAAAGTGACCTCATACAAGCTGAGCGACGTTAACCCTCTCGAAAATGAATTCACCGAAGATGTTGGTTTAGACAGTGCAACCATGCGAGCTATTAAACGCCGCGCCTTAAAAGTGTGGTATCGGTGGTATTGTCTTCAACCGATTCATAAGAAACAGATTTCATTTGTTTCTGATAGCCGGGTCACTATTTCTGGTAATTTCGAGTTTATTTATCAGGAACTTAAACGCCGCAACACTGATTTTAAAATTTCCTTCTATTTGAAACCAAGTATTAAAACTAAAAAGTCTTGGAAAGAGGTCCGAACGTTAGCCAAAGCTTTGGCAACTAGTCGTTATGTGATTCTAGATGACTTTTATCCGTTAGTCTATCCATTGCATATTCGCGAAAATGCAGACTTGATTCAAGTATGGCACGCTGTGGGAGCCTTTAAAACGTTTGGCTACAGTCGCTTAGGGATGCCCGGTGGTCCCAAGATCCAATCTTTAAACCATCGCAACTACACCAAAGCCTTAGTTTCCTCTCACAACATTGCAGATAAATACGCAGAAGGATTTGGAATTGCTCCAGATAAAATTCAACCGCTGGGGATCCCGCGGACAGATATCTTCTTTGATGAACCTAAAAAACAGGCGATTCGGGAACGACTAGAGAATGATTTACCGTTTATTAAAAATAAAAAAGTTATTCTCTTTGCACCAACCTTCCGTGGTAATGGACAACAGTCGGCGTACTACCCATTTGAAATGTTAAATTTCAAGGAAATCTACGAAGCGCTACATGAAGATTACGTCTTTTTATTGAAGATTCATCCGTTTGTGCAGAATAAACCGACCTTGCCGTATGAATATTCAAACTTCTATTACGATGTTTCTGATTATCGGGAAATCAACGATTTATTACTCGTTGCCGATCAATTAATTACCGATTATTCGTCAGTATGTTTCGAATATGCATTACTGAATCGGCCAATGATTTTCTTTGCGCCTGATTTGGCTGATTACATGCAATCCCGGAGCTTCTACTTTAACTACTTTGATTTTATTCCAGGTAGTTTGGCTGAAAATACGGGTGAGTTAATCGATCAGCTACAGCATCCGCAGGTCGACCAAGCTAAATTAGACGGTTTCGTAAACTTCTTCTTTGACGATTTAGATGGCAAGTCTACGGCTCGTTTTGTAGATGCGCTTGAAAATGATTTTGTAGATCCAGATGCAGCTGAATTAGAAAATACTGATGGTTTAGCCATTAGTGAAGATGGCAAGATTATTCCTGACTGGGGTAAAAAGGCTAAATAATATGCTAGACTAGAACAGTCAGTGGCACTATCAGCGCTTTGAAGATGCTGATAATGTGATTGGCTGTTTTTGATTACTGATAGGAGGAATTAATCATGGCACAAATTATGACTCGACGGTTAACGACTGCTGACGTCACTCAATTACAACAGATTAGCATTGAAACATTCAAGGACACATTTGGGGCGCAAAACACGGCCGAAAATATGGCGGCATACTTACAGGACGCTTATAACGTACCCAAATTAGCAGCAGAGTTAGCGGAATCCGAATCCCAATTTTATTTTGTTGAACGTGCAGGGGAGTTACTAGGATACTTAAAATTAAACACTGGGCAAGCCCAATCAGAAGCAATGGGACCAGATGCCTTAGAAGTTGAACGTATTTATATCCGACAAGCCTTTCAACATCAAGGGCTCGGCAACCGATTGATGGCACGGGCGATTCAACTTGCGCAAACTGCCCATAAACAAAAAATTTGGCTCGGCGTTTGGGAACATAATGAACCGGCAAAGACCTTTTATGCGAAATGGGGCTTTGAACAATTTGGAGCTCATGATTTTGTAATGGGAGACGATCGGCAAACCGATTTATTAATGATTAAATCGTTAACCAATTCCTAGGTTCGCCACTCAGGACAGTGGTTGTTGTAATTGTTAGATAAAATTATCAATATGGTTTGTACACAAAAAGTACTGACAGGGCCACTACCTGTCAGTACTTTTTGTATGGTATCAAAATGAACTCAACGATAATTCGCAGCAATCAGGCCTAATAACTTGAACAGGAATACCATCAAGCCAACGAATATCCAGATTATGATTCCCCAGCTTAACCAAGTAGTCTGAACAAACAAATTAATCAGAATGAACCAATTCATTCCGAATAGCCACCAGCTAAAATTAGTCCTGAAAATGGTCAGCCATAACAACGGCGGTAAACGCTTATTTAGCGGCATGATTGCCAGCAATACTGCCGGAATAAACGCGCTCTCCAGCATAGCAAAGTAATGGTGGGGGTCACTAGTATAGGCGACGGCGCCCAACCAGCCATAGTGACTTGGAATAACCGGCAATAACGCTGATTGCCCGAGGTAGACCAGCACTGGTTGACCAATTAATAATCCCAATAATCCCCAGGTCGATTTTTTCATGAATGTACGCCATCCTTATTATTGAATAATGTTATTTTAACAATCTACATCGCATGCTAACTATCGAATAATTGTAAACTTCTGATAAAGAAAGGGTAAATGCAAGCCATGATTTGTTCACTATGCTTTCAAAATATAAGTAATGGGCATTTTAAAACAGTATGCGTATAATAACCACTTAATAAGTTTATTTGGGGGAGTTATGATGATAATAATTAGAGTTTCAATTATGATTTCAGTCGTTTTTTACGTATATTTTATTATTAATCTATTGTTAATTAATCACTACCGAGAACCCACTCAAACGTACGAGAAGGGGCCAACACCACCATACGAATTATTTCTGGTCGTTCCAGTTCTCAATGAAGAACAAGTGATTACTAGAACCATTGCACGGCTTTCAAAATCTCTTGCACAATTGCCATCGACAATCCGAGCGCAAATCATTGCTGTCGATGATGATTCCACGGACCATAGCCTGTTAATGCTGACCCAGTCATCCTCACCATACTTACAAATCCTACATCGCGCTGGTAATCAACGCGTCGGTAAGGGGGCCGTTTTAAACACTGCTGTCCAGTATATTCATAGGACACTGACGACAACCACTGACACGCATCAAGCAGTCATTGGCGTCCTGGACGCAGATGCTTTTATGACCGCCACTGATTTGACACGCGTACTTGCACGATTTGAACAAGAACCGCAGTTAGCAATGCTTCAGACTAGTGTCAGTATTTATAATCAATCCAATTGGCTCACTAAAATGCAAAACTTTGAGTTTATGGGGGTTAATAACGCTACTCAGCAACTGCGTAATCGGCTCGGTCAAGGGATCGCGTCGGGAAATGGTCAGTTTGTTCGCTTAGATTTAGCTTTGAAAAATCCATGGGGGAATAGCTTACTAGAGGATCTTGAGTTTACCCTGCGCACCTGGTTGCTTGGTGGGACACGAACCACCTTTGATCATACATTAGTTGTACAACAAGAAGCTATCGAACAACTACGACCATTTTTTCGCCAGCGAGTGCGCTGGTGTCAAGGGGCAGTTCAGTGTATGCGTTATTTACCAGCACTATGGCATTCAGGACGATTAAACCACTTTCAAAAGTTAGATACGACTTTTTGGATTCTGATGCCCATCAGTGGCTGTGTTGTCCCACTCACCAGTCTCACCACCTTAATTGTTCTTGTAAGCCGTAGCGTGCAACATTGGCAATCAGGGTGGCATCATCTCGTCATTGGGACGCTGTTAGCGATTGCTTTGATTGCTTGCCTTGTTTTGGCGGCACTATATCAACGGAACTGTACTACTGTTAAACAACCCGTTCGATTCATGACTGCTATCAAGCAAAGTCTGAGTTTTCAAGCATTTTTATTGATTATTAGTTTGACACCATACGTTGCCATTTATCGACAATTGCGTGGACACACAACGTGGGCTAAAACCCGTCATGGTACTACCCGGGCAACGCAATACACTGATTCTGATTTAAAACGCTCATATTAAGATAAGGGTGAATTCCTATGAAGTGGTACTATAAGATATTTCAGACCATTATTCTAACGGTTGCGGCGGGGCTACTTGGGTGGATGGTTATGGCCAATTGGCAAATCAGTTTACAACTTCATCTCTCAATCAATGCCTGGATGGGTGCCATGCTATTCGTATTGTTCATCGGGATCACGATTGGTTTCGGTAGTTGGTGGTTAAGCCGTCACCAAACAAGTTGGCTAGTCGCAACACTGTTTGGACTAACACTCCTAAAATTCCCACTAGTTATTGGGTTAAAAATCAATCCCATCTCAGACTTTTGGAATTACCACACGTTAGCTGTCTTTAGCGCCCAGGGGCTCACTTGGACGCAGCTTTTACACCGGGGCATCATTGGCAACTATGTCGTCTTCCCACACGCCCTAAACATTGCGAATGGGTACAGTTTGGCAGCAGCATTTGGCGGTTCTAATTTTTTCATCAGTCAATTGATCAACATTGGGTGTACCTTAGTAGATATGGTCCTAATCTACTGGCTGGTCGCCCGATGGCTTTCGCGCCAACTGGGGATTATGACGGCACTTATTTTTTATTGGATCCCAGCTTATTGGTTGTATGGCACTTTACTAAATGGTGGTGAACCGTTCTTTCTAACAAGTGTCCTACTCATGATGTATGCATTGACACGCGCATTAGTCCCATTACCAACAACCACACTTACAGACCGGCATCTGTACCTAGCGTTAGCTATTGTGGCAACCATTTTAGCTAACATGTTAAGGCCAATCATGGCAGTCTGGTTGATCGCGCTCAGTTTAATGGCAATTATTCTATTATTTGCAGTGGGCCATCGCTACCGTTATCAATATCGTCAGCTAATGATCTATGGCGGCGTGGTGTTAGGATTACTGTTCACGGCTACGAATATTGACAGTTGGCTATACGGCTTTAAAGTAGCGCCAAGCCGGGTTGAAACGCTCTATAGTTTGGCTACTGGCACTGATGTAAAAAGCCGGGGAACTTATAGTCCAACCTTACAAACAACTGTTAGCCATGAGTTACGGGCGGCACCAACGTTAACACAAGCTTATCCGCGTATCACACGAACGATGACAACGGCCTTGCAAACCAATCTCAAACAAGTCCAATCACAAATGGGCAACTTTGCCAATCAAAAAATGCAGGGCTTTATTCGTGAAGATTATGGTTACGACTGGAGTTTGTATAATTTAAGTAATCATTCCGGTCTACTCAACCATAATTGGTTCCATTTGGCGCCAATACTGATTAGCAGTGCGACAGTTTATTGGCAGATTATGCTTATTATTGCATTGCTAAGCGTCTTAATCGGATTAGGGCTTCAATGGCGCCAACATTATCTCAATCGCTATTTACTAATGGGCGCACTTTTGTTAGACGGCTTTACCTTAAGCGCCTTACCATTAGAAGTACAGGGCCGCTATCATATTATTTTGTACTTACCAGTCCTCATGCTAATGACTTGTGGGATTGCCGCTGTGAAACTATGGTGGCATAACTATCAAATTAATCATAACTGATTCAATGGATTGCTCATAATTGGGGATTTCTAGTACAGTTGATGATCACACATCACAAAGTAGCAAATTTCGCAGATTGATTTGACCGGTCAAGACTATGAAACCAAATAGGGTGTGTCTATTAATTATGCTAGGTGGCAGGGCAACATATGACTAGTAAAATTGTGTTCACAGATACTGATAGTTAGTCATGTATGTCAAAGCAAATAGATTCTTAAGAAGAAAAACCATCAAAGGATCCAGCCCATTAGCACTATTAACAGGGTAGGGGCTGCAACAAACTACTAACGACCAATTTTGACGTAATATTGCGTTCGTTATAATTTGTGATTCGATTGCAATATTTTATTAAAAAAGGGGTATTCTTCTTGAAAAATTCTTCATCAAGCAAGTGCTTTGATCTAAAAAATGTTGTTCAATGAAGTGTGTGATTATGCTAAACGCGGCGGGTATTAAAACATTAATTAATTGTGAGTGTAACGGTCAAGTTTGGCAATGTTAATAATGAGAAAATAAATTTTGAAAAACAATTTAATCATAGATGCTAACGAAAAAAATTACTCTCTGAGTAGCAAAACGAATTCTGGTAGCATAGATTGCAACAACTGCTTACCAATTAAAACAGTTGCAAAATCACTCCAGCGAGCCATGTGATCGATACTCATATTATTTGATTATGATTATTTATGTAGCATGAATGATTAAGATCTCGTTTATACATGACCATGATTGCTCACATTTTTTTGCTAATGTCATCAGACTAATAACTATTGTGATTAAGACTGGTCGGCGCAAACGCTAAACGCAATACTCGATTATTACTTAGCAGGCTTATTCATAAAGTACGGGTGAATTGCTTAGTGGAATTATCTGGCTCAGCGGAGTCAAAAAACTGCAATTTATGCCGATAAGTTATTATCACAATCTGATCTTGATGACACAACTTGATGACTTTCAGGATTAATAAAATGATGAAATAAAGTATCAAATTACGCATCGTGTGGTTGGTTTATCGAGCTGTTATCATAGCATTTCAGTAATTAAACAACTTCTCAACATCAAGTCCTTGAAAAGTTATTATTAATTAGTCATCACAAGTTCAGCAACTATTATTTGAGTTACTCTTGGCTGATTATAAATCCAAACGGCAAAACATGGTTCTTAAATACCATCAATGCCTAAATACTAGGATTACTCGAAGTAAAGTTGGCATATTTGGCAAGGGGGGCTTTTTTTGCTTTTTCTAGTTTACATAATATATATTATACGAAGTAGAATCAAAACAAAAATCGCTCCCCCACGACCTAATTTGGTCCCCTGTGGCGTCTTTTTATTGTACGCCAACTTTTTGCGATATTTTTGTGAATCATTATTTCGTCGTGAACATTTTTGCTGTTCATATTTTCAAGGTGCACGCTTCACTTAAATTGTTTTTTTATGATTCACTAAAACATCAACACTGAAATTAATCGATTGAATTTCAACAAAGTTTTTTAACCAATTTGAATTAGCTTATCCAAATCACTAAAAGTTCAAATGCTTTCAAACTACTAAATCTAGTTATTACAGATTTGCATCTGTTTTCATAATTTGCTGATATCCATGTCGATTCTACGGTTCTTTTGATGACCACTAGTTCAACTAACAAACGAACACGTGCTTAGAATGCGCCTCTCAATAGCGGTCAGATCGCTTGTTTTTGTTTCAATTTTATGTTTTAGTTAAAGTAAGAATTCAAACCCAGAAAGGATGTCCGACTACCAATGGCCGCAAAATTCCCGTATGCCAAAAGCTTCCTCGCATCATTAGAAACTGCTGGCAAGCAAGCTAGTACTATTGAGCAGTACGAATTAACCTTGGCTGACTTTTTCAACTATGAGCAACATTTCAATGAGACTTTTGCTAAGGATCAATTATTGGCAGATTTAACTGAAAATGATATTCAAGCTTATTTAGATATGCTCCGTGAACAACGCCAATTCAAAATATCGACGTTGAACAAATGTTTGTCGAATTTAAATGGCTATTTTAGCTATCTATTTTCGCATCGAATCATTACAACTTTACCGACCTTTACAATTAAGGGCCAGCCACTGACTAATACGCAACAAACAACGTCTTGGCCAGAGCAACTAGCTGCTTGGCTGACAATTGATGATCTTCATCCATATACCCGCTTATTCTTGTTACTAACGACCAAGGGTTATACCGCCACAGAGATGCTAACACCGGGGTTTTATCAGCAATTGAACACAATTACCTTTACTGCTGCAGAACAGACTTTTTTGGTTAAACTACGTGCCTATTTGCAGCCATTACAGACTCAAAGTGGCAGTTCGGATCTCTTTTTAAAGCAACGTCAACGTGGAACCGATCCACATATCACCCTGGCAGCATTACACAAATACTTAGCGGGTGATAGTCAACGTTTAGGCGTGCCATTAAAGCCAGTTGCACTGCGTCAGGACTTCATACTTTGGTTTCTCAATCAGCATCGGACGACTGAACCGACTGAGATCATACAACAACTACGGTTAGATGAAACTAGCCTTGAATATTACCAAAACTTGCTACGACAACGTGATTTACGTATTTTAAAAGCTACCAAAGTAGACTAAGGCAACATGATGAGCTAACTGAATACAGCTAGCTTTTTTAGTTAAAGTAACTTTACGTTATTGCGTTTACTTTACATAACTTTACAAACGCGTCACAAGCATTACGTGGAATTTGCTAGTTAATTAAGAAGCCTTAAAACGCCTATACAACGCGCCCTTTTTGCAGTTAAACTAGTTTTATTGATTTAACTAAAGTATTGAAAGGATGATTTGATGACATTCTATCGTTGGTTGGAACCGTTTATTGAACAGAACGGACCGTTTGCACCAGCCGCATGTTATGCGCACTCAGATTTCGATTTTCCTTTGACTAGTAATGTTCATGAATTGTCTGACTATATTACTTATTTAAATATTCGTGATTCGGTCAAAAAATCGTTTTATTCGGCATTAGACGCATATCAAGCAAGTTAACAATCATAATTAAACTTAAAAACCAACCTACTAGCCCCAGCGACGATTGCTGCGGTTGCAGGTTGGTTTATTCGTATTCCTAGTATTTATCGAGACGATGTTCAAACGGCTATGAAAGTCTCAAATCTACCTATTCTCAACGTTTAAACACCATCTGGTTACTGCCAATGCTGTTTAATAAAGGCTTCACGTCCGCCCATCTCTTCAATCTGATAACGGAATGGGTTACGTCGATAAAAGTCCTGGTGCTCGGCTTCTGCGGGATAAAATGGCTTCGCATCTTCAATGGTTGTCACAATCGGCTCAGCAAACTTGCCACTAACAGCAAGGGCATCTCGTGAAGCCGTTGCCACTCGACGCTGCGCCTCACTGTTAACAAAAATTACTGGTCGATAGCTGTCGCCGCGATCCTGAAATTGACCAGAAGCATCGGTTGGATCGGTCTGGCGCCAATAAATTTCAACCAAGTCGGCATAACTGATTACTTCTGGATCAAAAGTGATTTCAACCGCTTCAGTGTGCCCAGTCGTGTGACTAGCAACTTGTTCATACGTGGGATTAGCAATCGTCCCACCGGTATAACCCGAAATAACGGACTTAATCCCTGGCTGCTGGTCAAACGGTTTGACCATGCACCAGAAACAGCCGCCAGCAAATATTGCAGTCTCTGTCATCTAAATCCCTCCCATTTATTAACTCAATTATTTAAATAAACTCTGATACTGGCCATAACCAGCCTTTTCAAGGTCGGCAACTGGAATGAACTTCAGTGCTGCCGAATTAATGCAGTATCGAAGCCCGCCTCGATCAGCCGGACCATCTGGAAAAACATGACCTAAATGTGAATTTGCTTGTGTACTAGTTACTTCGGTTCGGTGCATACCAAACGATTCATCGCGATGTTCATTGAGGTTGGTCTGATCGATTGGTTTCGTGAAAGATGGCCAACCACAGCCGGCATCATATTTATCACGTGAACTAAAAAGCACTTGCCCGCTAACAACATCCACGTAAATGCCTTCCTGATAAAAATTATCATACTCACCACTAAATGGTCGTTCAGTTGCGGCCTCTTGAGTGACGGCATACTGTTCAGGTGTCAGACGCTGGCGTAATTCATCTTGTTGTTTATCCATTACTATCAGTCCTTCCCGTAATTAAGTTGTACACAATCTAATTACAGTGTTTATCATACCCCAATCTTTCTAAAATGCAAAAAAGAAGCTTCCATAATTGGCAGCTTCTTTTAAATTAATTTGGCAACTTAAGCATTGAAGGCGTCCGTTAATTGAGGAACCACTTGTTTTTTCCGTGAAACAACGCCTGGTAAGCTTAACCGATTATTTGCAATCGTCTTACCAAAGGCCTTCTCAACGGGTTCCGTCGGGTTACCAACAACTAACAGCTCAGAATTGCTATCTAAGATGTTCGTAGCTAAGATTAAAAACAAATCATAACCTTCACTAGTGTTTTCATCTTTAGCGGCTGTTTCTAACGCAGCTTGACGCTTGAAAACGTCATCTAAGTCAACTGTGTTGATTTGCGCAACCCGGACTGTTTTACCAGCCATTTCAAATGATTTAGCATCGGCATCGATTAATTCCTTTTCAGTCTTGCTGTCAAGGTTAGTACCCGCTTTAAGCATGGCTAAACCATATGTTTCATAATCAATATCAGCAATTTTAGCTAAGTCTTTAACAACTGCAACGTCGGTTTCCGTTGTAGTTGGTGACTTTAAGAGTAACGTATCTGAAATGATTGCAGATAACATCAATCCAGCTAACTTGGCAGGAATTTCAATGTCATTTTCTTGGAATAACTTGTAAATGACCGTACTGCAGCAACCAAGTGGTTCGGCCCGGTAAAATAATGGTTGTGCCGTGTCAAAACCAGAAATCCGATGATGATCAACTACATGGCTAACCGTAACGTCAGCAATGTCACTGACACTTTGTTGTGGTTCGTTATGGTCGACAAGCATGACACTATCAACTTCATCACTGGCCTTAGTAATCACCCGTAGTGCTGGTTCATCAAAGTAATCCAAAACAAATTGGGTTTCTTCGTTTGGTTCGCCTAATGCAACAGCTTCAGTATTCGCCCCCACTTTATTTTCAAAGTATGAGAACGCCTTGGCCGCCACGATTGCGTCGGTATCAGGATTTTGATGTCCAAAAACTAATTCCTTACTCATTAGCACAAAACTCCCTTAAAACTTATTTTTGATTAATCTTTTGTAGCCGTGAAATATAATCTTCAGCACGTAGGTAAGTATCAAATTCATCAAGGAAATTCTTGATTCGTGGAATTTGGTCCTTATCTTTACGGAAGACAAAATTTAAATCGAACTTGATGGCTGGTTCAAATGATAATGTATGCAGCTTATCAGTTGCTGGATTAGCTACCATAAATGAATTTGGTAAAGCTGTATTAGTGTCAGTGGCTGCCACGAAGCGATAAATTTGTTGCGGGGTCGTAAAACGAGCGACGGCCGTTGGTAAATCCGCCAATTGGTTCTTATAAGATTCTTTGACCACTTGATCCAAGTAATAGTTTTCAGGGTAAGTGACCCATGGATTAAGTGTTGTATCCTTAAACTTAATCCGCTTCTTCTTAGCCAACTTTTCATCACCCGAAATAAATAGTAATTCATCCTGAATAATCTTCTTGGATTGATATGGCTTCCAGTTTTTAATACTTTCATCAGGCAAGTACATGACAGCCAAATCAATCCGGTTATTTTCTAACCGTTCCCAGATCTCTTTACGCGTCAACATGTGTAATGAAATAATCACATTCGGATTGGCCTCATAATACTTGATAGCAAAATCTTCAAAGACGTGATCCTCAATTGAGGCTAAAACCCCAATATTAATCGTCCCTTGAGTTGCACTCGTGGTTTGTTGAATTTCATCAGTCGCCTTGTTGAGAACGTTATAAATGCTGTGTGTCGCATTGAGCATTGTGTAACCTGCATCGGAGAGACGTAACTTTTTTCCAACAGAATAGAACAAAGGAGCACCAACCGTACGTTCTAGTTTCTTGATCTGTTGAGTCAATGCTGGTTGCGTAATTCCTAAAATTTGAGCTGCTTGCGTGTAATTCATCGTTTCAGCTAGTTGCAAGAAATACGTTAACGTTTTCGATGAGAAAATACTTTCTTGAGTTGTTTTCATGAATTTTACCTGATCCTTTCTTCTTATCGCCATCTTATAATATCTATAATTTTATACAAGATTCAAGATGAAAGCAAGCGGTTGTTATCGGTAAATAAAGCTTAACTAATTCATAATCTTTTACCCTGCCATAATATTATCTTAATCGAATGCCCGTTAACGTGCAAGCATTCGCATTAAAAACTATACAGTTAGTGGAATGGGATGAATCTGCATGGCAACAGGTTTACCTTCCGTGTCAGTATCAACCACAAAGGAACCATTAGAATAACGCGCACTGACTGGGTGATCGTCATTTAAAATTGAATGGTGCTTGCCACGATCAGTCAAAATATCAAGTGCTACCCCATTAGCATTATTAGCCACTAAGACGTAGTCAGCAACCCGGTGTGGATTATTCTTCAGTTCTCGTAAAACTTGTACCCCACGACGGGCCCGACTCGTCACTGGGAGATCGGCCACTTTCATTTTTTTAAACGAACCACGCTGCGTAATCATGGCAATCACATCATCATCAGCCGCAATGGCAGCCCGCACAATCGCATCATCGCGCAGATCCATGGACTTGACGCCGACCGCCTTCGCACCAATTGTTGGGACTTCGCTCAAATCATAGCGCAGGCCATAGCCATGTTGCGTAATCAGAATCAGAGTTCCCGTTGGCGCAGCTGGTAAGTATTTGACCGTCACAACGGTTGCATCATCTGACTTCATTTTTATAAACTGGCTAGCCCGGGTCTTATAAGTTCGGCCCGGCGTGTAATCAGCAAAAGCGGTTTGTTTGATATAACCGTCACTAGTTGCCACTAAGAATTTCCCAGTAGCTTTAAGATTTTCAAAAGAATAGACCCACGTGATGCGCTCATTGTCGGCCAGTCCAATCGTCTGAGAAATGTGTTCACCAGTGTCTTTCCACTTGGCGTCGGTTATTTCATAAACCGGTCGGTAAATCAGATGGCCCATGTTGGTGAACATCATCAAATGATCCAAGGTACTATTCTTAGCTAAGTAGATTGGATAATCTTCATCTTTAAGTCCATTATCATCAGGCTCAGAGGCCGAATACGACCGCAAACTAGTCCGCTTGATATAACCATCGTGGCTAATCATGACAACCACGTCCTCTTGTGGAATCACAACTTCTGTCTTAATCTTCAACTCTTGAATCTCATTTTGAATTTCAGTCAACCGACTAGTTGGATAGGCTTTTTGAACAGCCTTCAACTCCCGCCGTAAGACCTTATCGAGTTCTTTAGGTTCTGCCAAGATCAGTTGATAGGCTTTAATGGCCTTAGCTAATTCAGCAGCTTCTTTCTCTAACTGAGTCACATCGGTGTTCGTCAACCGGTATAGTTGCATTGTCACGATGGCTTCTGCTTGAATTTCAGTAAAATCAAATTGACTAACTAAATTCTGCTTGGCATCTTTCTTATCCTTGCTACCACGGATCGTCTTGATCACTTGGTCGAGGATAGACATCGCCTTGATTAAGCCTTGAACGATGTGCTGGCGATCAGCAGCCTTTTGTAAGTTAAATTGAGTTCGACGGGTTACAACGTCCCGTTGATGCTCCAAGTAGGCCGTTAGAATTGTTTTGAGGCCAACATGTTCAGGTCGCTGATGATAAATAGCGACCATGTTGAAGTTATAAGTGATCTGTAGATCGGTATTTTTGAGTAAGTATGTCAGAATACCTTCTGCATTGACGTCACGCTTCAATTCAATCACCACCGATAATCCTTGGCGATCACTTTCATCACGAACTTCGGCAATTCCTTCGATCTTCTTCAGAATGCGAATTTCATCAATCTTTTTCACCAATTGCGCCTTGTTAACTTCATAAGGGATCTCTGAAACTTCAATCTGTGATTTATTCCCCTTAAGCGGCACGATCTTGGTTCGTGACCGTACCACGATACGCCCACGACCAGTCTCATAGGCTTGCTTGATGCCTGCCAATCCTTGAATAATCCCCCCAGTTGGGAAATCAGGTCCCTTGACAAAGTCCATCAAGTCTTCAAGTGTTGCCTTAGGATGATTCATCAGGAATAAAATCGCGTTGATAACTTCACTCAAGTTATGCGGCGGAATTTCCGTTGCGTAACCGGCCGAAATCCCCGTTGCCCCGTTAACTAATAAGTTAGGGAAGCGGGCCGGTAAAACAGTGGGTTCATACTCCGTGTCATCAAAATTTAGGACCATATCAACAGTCTTTTTATCAATGTCTTGAAGCATTTCACCAGCGATTTTACTCAAACGCGCCTCGGTATACCGCATGGCGGCAGCCGGATCACCATCCATGGAACCATTGTTCCCGTGCATTTCAATTAACGGTTCTCGCAGCTTCCAGTCCTGACTAAGCCGCACCATTGCTTCATAAATCGAAGAGTCACCATGGGGATGAAAATTACCCATGACGTTTCCGACTGACTTAGCGGACTTACGAAAGGCCTTGTCAAAGGTATTCCCGTCCTGATTCATCGCGTATAGGATTCGTCGTTGTACTGGCTTCAAGCCATCACGAATGTCTGGCAAGGCCCGTTCTTGAATAATATATTTAGAATAACGGCCGAAGCGGTCGCCCATGACGTCTTCAAGGGTTAGTTCTTGAATCTTTGGTTGTTCAGTTGCCATTTTACGACCCCCTCTATTGTTTTAGCTGTTGTGCCAATTCTTCGTCGGCTTGTTCATGTGCGGATGAGACGGCCTCGTTATCTAGTAATGATCCGTCTTCGTCTAAGTTAAAGTGAACGTTACTTTCGATCCATTTCCGACGAGGTTCCACCTTATCACCCATTAAAGTCGTGACTCGTTTTTCCGCTAACGCCGCGTCATCGATGCGAACTCGAACTAGTGTCCGCTGTTCAGGATCCATGGTTGTTTCCCATAATTGCTCAGCGTTCATTTCGCCAAGTCCTTTATAGCGTTGCAATGCGTAGCCTTTACCAAATGACTTCGTCTTAAGCGTTAATTCCTCATCGGTCCAAGCATATTCCGTCCGCAACTGCTTGTTCTGCTTCTTTTGCAACCGATATAACGGTGGCAGAGCGATGTAAATTTTGCCAGCATCAATCATTGGGCGCATATATTTGTAGAAGAACGTGAGTAACAGAATCTGAATATGGGCACCATCGGTATCGGCATCGGTCATAATAATGACTTTATCGTAATTACTTGCTTTAAGGTCAAATTCGGGGCCAACGCCGGCACCAATTGTGTAAATCATGGTGTTGATCTCTTCATTTTTGACAATATCAGCTAATTTGGCTTTCTCAGTATTCAATACCTTACCACGTAATGGCAAGATAGCTTGGAATTTTCGATCACGCCCCTGTTTAGCTGAACCACCGGCCGAATCCCCTTCGACTAAGAACAATTCATTCTTCTTAGCGTTTTTAGACTGCGCTGGCGTTAATTTCCCAGAAAGTAACCGTTCTTGCTTGTGCCGCCGCTTACCGTTTCGACTTTCATCACGGGCTTTGCGAGCAGCTTCACGGGCCTGACGAGCTTTCGTTGATTTGCGAATCAACATTTGCGCAAATTCGCCATTTTCCATCAAGAAGAATTGGAGTTGTTCACTCACGATATTATCAACAATCGTCCGGGCTTCGGGTGTCCCAAGCTTTTCCTTAGTTTGACCTTCAAATTGTAAGAGATTTTCCGGTACCCGTAATGAAATAACAGCGGATAGCCCTTCACGAACATCAGAGCCTTCCAAATTTTTATCCTTGTCCTTCAATAGGCCGACTTTGCGGGCATATTCATTGAACGCCTTCGTCCAGGCACTGCGGAACCCGACCTCGTGTGTCCCACCATCGGGCGTCCGCACGTTATTGACGAATGACAACAAATTTTCCGAATAGCCATCGTTGTACTGCGCAGCTACTTCAACTTCGACGCCTTCCTTAGTGCCATCAAAGAACATGATATCCCCGAGGGTGTCCTTATCTTCATTGAGGTAACTGACAAACGCCTTGATACCATCTTCGTAATGGAAGACTAATTCCTGTTGCTGATTTTCCCGTTCATCAGTCAGCGTAATTTTGACACCTTTAAGTAAGAATGCGGATTCACGCAACCGTTCAGCCAACGTTTGAAAATTATAAACCGTCGTTGTAAAAATACTGGCGTCCGGCTTAAAGGTCATCGTCGTTCCAGTTGGCTTATTAGTCTTCCCCTTCTTCTCGAGGGTACCAACGGGATGCCCGCCATCTTTGAAGTGCTCAACATAGCGGTAACCATCACGGATGATCGTTACCGTCAATTCGGACGACAACGCATTAACGACGCTTGCCCCGACCCCATGCAACCCACCAGAGGTCTTATAACCACCCTGGCCGAACTTACCACCAGCATGTAAGACTGTTAGAATAACTTCAGGTGTTGGAATGCCAGATGCATGCATTCCAACCGGCATTCCACGACCATGATCGACAACGGTGATACTGTTATCAGCGTGAATAATCACGTTAATTTCTTTACCATAGCCAGCTAAGGCTTCATCAACCGCATTATCAACAATTTCATAAACTAAGTGATGGAGTCCGCGGCCGTCCGTAGAACCGATATACATTCCGGGACGTTTCCGAACGGCTTCTAATCCTTCAAGTACTTGGATTGAAGAATCATCATATTTTGGGCTTTTCTTGGCCATTCTCACAACTCCTTTGATATTTATAAATCTGCCTCATCAAGTAATACTTTAAGGTAACCGTAATAAAATAGTCCTAAAAGCCTCGACCTGTCAAGACGTAATCGTATTGAAAATTTCATTATCACATATGCTCATTATCTGTTAGCATACACGTTACTGATCCAAAAAGCAAACATACGTTCGTGATAAACGATACAACTAAAAAATTAAAGCCACCTACTAGCTTACCTCATGTTGATTCTAAGCGCCAGTTCAATGAATAAACTTATTAGTGGTCGCGATTAGTTCTTAAAACGCGTGGTTAATTTGCTAGTTAGCGCTTTAAAGGCCTTTACCGTCAGCTTTTAGCCATATAAAAATTATCAAAAAATCATTTTAATTTCATAATTTGACACGCAAACATCATTTTTTAAACCAATTAATTCCCACAATCTTAAAAAGAATGCTAAAATATTGATTGATTCTATTGCAGGAGGAACCAACTTTGAAAATAATAATTATGCTGATCATCGCCTATTTAATTGGCGCGATTCCTTCGGGTGTCATTATTGGCAAGTTTTTCTTTCACACTGATATTCGTCAAGCAGGCAGTGGTAACATCGGAACCACCAACACATATCGGGTTCTGGGTCCGACCGCTGGAACAATTGTCATGGTGATGGATATTCTAAAGGGCACCATTGCAGCACTGCAACCGACCTTGCTGTTTCATATGAATAACCGGTATACCTTATTGATTGGACTAGCAGCTATTTTAGGACATACTTTCTCAATTTACATCGGCTTTAAAGGTGGCAAGGCCGTTGCCACCAGTGCCGGAATTTTACTGGCTTATAATTGGGAATTTTTCTTGATTGCTAGTGCCATCATGCTACTGTTGGTTTATACGACCAGTATGGTTAGTGTTGCTAGTATGACGGCCTTTCCAATCGTCACGTTGATTGCGATTTTTTACTATCAAGATTGGCTGCTATCACTCGTGGCCTTTGTATTGACCCTCTTCATCTTCTATCGGCACCGCAGTAACATTGCACGTATCAAAAACGGAACCGAATCATTAGTGCACTTCGGACTCGGTTGGCGGCGTCAGCAACGTGCCAACCGCAAATAATCGCGTGACTTTCAAGACCACTTCATTATTGAGTGGTCTTTTATTTAGAAATCGGTAAGCTTAGTTGCTGGGCTTTGTTGTTGTTTTAGTTAAAGTAACATGATACAAAATGCTTATGCTTAACTTTCTGATCACACCAAAAAACCGGTCAAGCCTGTCGACCGGTTTTGCTAAATCATCGTAATTTTAGTTAGAAAAAGCTAATCGCATATTTGGCATCAAACGTCTGGTTCGCTGCAAGCCGATTAATGCCCATCTTATGACTTAATTGGCCATCACTATCAACGTTATCCGCAATGCCCCACCATGGCTCTAAGCACACGAATGGCGCTTCTGCGGGGTATGGAGACCACATGCCGACATATGGTGCGTCTTCGATCGTCATGACCACCCCATGATCATCCCGATCAGTATCCAACATCAATGTCGTTTCATGATGATCCAGCGCTAAAATCAAGGCATCATCTTTAAACAAGTCTCGACTGAGCGCCAACGGTTTCGTTAAGTCAAAATCATCCGCATTAGCCGCATCATTTAACGGTGCTTGTAACGGAATATGTGAATAAACCTTCCGTGGCGCCACCGTAATTTTATAATCAGCTAAAGTTGCGGTTGAATCAGCAAGTGGCACGTTAAAGGCCGGGTGCCCCCCAACCGCAAACAGTAATTCTTGATTAGCTGGATTATGCACATTGTAGTTAACGGTTAATTCATGATCCGTCAACGTATAAATCAAGCGTAAGCGAAACGCATACGGATACATGTCCCGCGTTGCACTACTATCAGTCAGTTCAAGCGTTGCTTGCGTTGCCGTTTGCTTCACGACCGTAAAATCGTTATCACGGGCAAAACCGTGCTGTCCCATATGATAAGCCTGACCAGCAACGGTATATTGATCATTCTTCAATCGACCAACGATTGGAAATAACACGGGTGCGTGCCGACCCCAAAAAGTTTTGTCGGCCTGCCACATGTACTCGATACCATCATTAGATTTGACACTACTTAGCTCAGCCCCGGCCTCGTTAATTAAAACGGTCAGGTACTCATTCTTTAATTCTACTGTCATCCGCGTAAACGTCCCCCTTATAAAATATAGCGACTAAGATCCTTATCCTGCGCGATGTTTCCGATGCGGTCATTAACATAGCTTTCTGTAATCGTGACTTCACCCATTTCCATGTCTGGTCCTTCATACAGCAATTCTTCTAGGAGCTTTTCCAAAATAGTGTGCAACCGGCGCGCACCAATATTTTGAGTCTCATGGTTAACTTTATAAGCAATCGTCGCAATCGCTTCGATGGCTTCGATCGTAAACGTCACTTTAATATTGTCAGTCCCAATCAAAGCAATGTATTGCTTGATCAAGGCGTTTTTTGGTTCCGTTAAAATTTTAACAAAGTCGTCTTGACTTAGATCATCTAATTCAACGCGAATTGGGAAGCGGCCTTGTAATTCAGCAATCAAATCACTTGGTTTGCTTTCTGCAAAGGCGCCTGAAGCAATAAACAGAATATGATCCGTATTGATGGGCCCGTATTTTGTTGAAATTTGCGATCCTTCAACAATTGGTAGAATATCACGTTGAACCCCTTCACGTGAAACTTCACCCGAACCTTGTTGGCCACCCTTAGTAATCTTATCGATTTCATCAATAAAAATGATCCCAGTATTTTCAGCACGTACGATTGCATCGTGATAAATATCAGCATTGTTAACTAATTTTTCGGATTCTTCGCGAACTAAGATTTCCCGTGCTTCCGCAACTGGCATCGTCCGTTGGATCCGCTTCTTCGGCATTAAGGCCCCTAAGCTATCACCAAGATCAATCCCCATTTGGCCGAGCATGTTATTATTACCCGCAGCTGCCTGTTGTGGATCATCCATTTCAATCGTGACCTCTGAATTTTCTAAGCGGCCGGTTTTCAACTGATCTGCAACCGATAACCGTTGATTGCGGACTTCATCAGTCACTTCTTCATTGTTCGCATCGTCAACGTTGGGAGTCTGGCCATTTTGCATCTGGCTAAACATGTTCATCATATTTTGGAATTCATTGCCATTGCTTTTAGCTTGCTTCTTTTGGGCCGGCACTAATAACTTGACCAACCGTTTGTCAGCAGCTTGGACCGCTTTAGCCCGCACACCGGAATAAGCCTGCTGTTTTTCCATTTCGATGGCCACGTCCACCAAGTCCCGCACCATTGATTCAACGTCACGACCAACATAACCAACTTCCGTAAACTTAGTAGCTTCAACCTTCACAAATGGGGCGTGCACGATCTTGGCTAACCGCCGCGCAATTTCCGTCTTCCCGACCCCGGTTGGTCCAATCATCAGCATGTTCTTCGGGGTAATCTCTTCCTGCATTTCAGCAGACAGTTCCATCCGTCGATAACGATTCCGTAGCGCGATGGCCACCGCTTTTTTGGCCTGGTTTTGGCCAATGACATAATTATCAAGTGCGGCCACGATTTGTTTCGGTGTCTTATTGATTTCTTCCATGCGAGTTTCCTCCTACATTACAAAGTTTCTGAAATGACGTTATGATTAGTAAAAATATCAATGTCGCCAGCGATATTAATGGCCGCTTCAGCGACTTCCTTAGCACTCATGTCCTTAGCGTGTAACTGCATTGCGCGCGCCGCAGCCAAAGCAAAGTTACCCCCAGAACCAATAGCTAAGACGTCGTTATCTGGGGTAATTACTTCACCACTCCCAGAAACAAGTAACATCTCATCTTTGTTCATCACGATCAACAATGCTTCTAGTTTTTGTAACGCTTGGTCACTGCGCCATTCTTGGGCTAATTCAACGGCCGCCCGCTGTAAGTTGCCAGAAAATTCGTTGAGTTTCTTTTCAAAACGATCCTCAAGGTTGAACGCATCCGCGACACTCCCGGCAAACCCCACGACGACTTGATCATTATAAATGCGCCGAACTTTATGGGCCGTGCCCTTCATTACGACTTTTTCACCCATCGTGACTTGGCCATCACCAGCCATGGCGTTATGACCATTTTGACGAACGGCACAAATAGTAGTTGCTTCAAATTTCACTGTCATGTTCAGTCTCCTTTGTCGATTCCCGCGTTGCCCGTGGGAAAAATTGACGATAATCTTGTTGTAAATGTTCCTTGGTCACGTGCGCATAGATCTGCGTCGTGGACAAGCTCGTATGACCTAACAGCTCCTGCACGGTCCGCAAGTCAGCACCATTATTCAGCATCTGCGTCGCAAACGTGTGCCGGAGCATATGGGGATGAATATCCGCCGTCAAGCTACTTTTTTTAACGATTTGATTCAAGACATATTCGATCCCGCCACCAGTAATCGGCCCGCCATGACGGTTAATAAACACGGTTTGGTGCGTCTGCTCATATTTGGCCATCACTGGTTGTCGGCAGACGGTTTCGTAATGTTGAAGGGCAGCGGCCGCGTACCGACCAAACGGCACGTAGCGTTCCTTATCGCCCTTCCCACGAATCAACATCATCTTAAGATCGAAATCAACGTCGGCTAATTGTAAATCGACACATTCACTCAACCGAATCCCAGTGCCGTACAAAACTTCTAACAACGCCGCGTTTCGGGCCCCCATCACACTATCATCCGCATAGACGGTTTGAAATAATACGTCCAGCTCCTTTTGATAGAAAAAGCGGGGCAAGCGGGCCGCGTGTTTTTTGAGTTGGACGTACACAAACGGATTCAATTTTGCTAAATCATTCTTAACTAAAAAGTTATAGAACGACCGCAAGCTTGAAACTTTCCGAGCAATTGAATTGCGAGTCAAGTGCCGGTCATATAAATGACTCAAATAGACGTTAACATCTAACCGGTCAACTTTAGTATACGCTTTCGCACCGCCATTTGCCGTTAAGAAATCATTAAAAGCCTGAATATCTTCACGGTAAGCCGCGGCCGTCTCTTCCGAATACTGACGTTCCACCCGAATATACTTTAAAAAGAGGGTTAAATAATCCGTTTCCATGCAAAAACCTCCATACGTTGCTACTTTAGCAAAGTATGGAGGAAAACACAATTATGCACCCTGTTATAGGCGATATTTTAGTTGTTAACAGTCAACGTTTCATCTTTAAAGGTTGCTAGGTCGGCCAAGGCCCGTTCAGAAATCGCCGTATTCCGTTCGCGCTTATCGCGAATGCGTTGCTTCAGCTTCGGCATGATCCCGAAGTTCGCATTCATTGGCTGGAAATTGCTAGCACTCGTGTGTGTGATATAGTGGGCCATTGCCCCCATCATCGTGTCCGTTGGGAATATTACCGGATCTAGACCAAGCGCTAACCGGGCCGCATTCGTCCCCGCAACGATCCCACTCGCCGCACTTTCGATATAGCCTTCGACGCCCGTCATTTGGCCCGCAAAAAATAGGTCAGGCCGTTGCTGCGTCTGATAAGTTGGCGTTAATATTTTTGGTGATTTCATAAAGGTATTACGATGCATGACACCATAACGGACAAATTCAACGTTCTCTAAGCCAGGAATCAGTGAAAAGACCCGTTTCTGTTCGCCCCACTTAAGATGGGTCTGGAAGCCCACAATATTATATAGATCGCCGGCCGCATCATCTTGACGTAACTGAACGACTGCAAAGGGTTGCTTGCCCGTCTTCGGATCTTCAAGGCCCACTGGTTTAAGTGGGCCAAATAGCATCGTTTGGCGCCCACGTTGGGCCATCACTTCAATCGGCATACAGCCTTCAAAGACATCCGAATTTTCGAAATCATGGGCTTCGGCCATTTCGGCATGGATCAACGCGTCGTAGAAAACGTCGAATTCCGCTTCCGTCATCGGACAATTGAGATAGGCCGCTTCCCCCCGGTCATAACGTGACTTGAGGTAAACCTTATCCATATCGATCGAATCCTTCGTTAAAATCGGTGCCGCCGCATCGAAAAAGTGTAAGTCATCTTCATCGTTGAACGCTTGAATCGATTTTGCTAAGGACGCCGCGGTTAATGGGCCGGTCGCCACGACTGTAATGCCATCTGGAAGACTCGTGATTTCTTCGTTAATGACTTCCACGTTTGGTAAATCAGTGATGGCCGCCGTAATTTCGGCAGAAAAAGTGTCGCGATCAACGGCTAGTGCACCGCCAGCTGGGACAGCGTGGTGTTCAGCTGCTTGCATCACGATCGAATCCATCTGCCGCATTTCGGCCTTTAGTAGGCCCGCCGCGTTGGCTAATTGGTTCGCCCGCAGTGAGTTTGTGCACACTAGTTCTGCAAATTGCGCCGTGTGATGGGCGGGAGTCATTTTACTTGGTCGCATTTCGTACAAGCGGACATTGACGCCCATGTTGGCAATATGCCATGCTGCTTCCGAGCCGGCTAAGCCAGCGCCAATGACGTTTACTGTTGGTATTGATGCCATCCAGAATTCCTCTTTTCTTGTTGTCATACCATTGATAGTATTGTTGTCATCATACCTGAGAAACTAGCAGAAGACAACTAATGGCATCAGCAAATCCTGCAGTGACATGTCCATCGTCAAGTTTAAAGCGAACATTAATTTAAACGGGCGCTTATTTTTCCGAGAAAACACTTGCCAATCAGCCGTGATGGCGAATTTTATCAATGGTTTCTCGGGAATTGTACGTATTATTTTACAATGCACAAAAAAAGATCATCCGTAGATGACCATTTTTTGGTTTATTTTTGCACATTTTCAGTATAATCGCCATTCGGACAAAGCACTTGTTTACCGCCTTTGACCTTCTTTTCGACCAAGTAATGGCCGTCCTTTGGGCAATCACGACCAACCGGTTTATCCCAAGAGACAAAGTCACAATCTGGGAAACGGGAACAACCATAGAAGATCCGGTTTTTCTTCGATTTCCGTTCAATGACCTGGCCCTGCTTGCATTGCGGACAAACGACACCAATTTCTTTAACGATTGGCTTCGTATTACGGCAATCCGGGAAACGGGAGCAGGCAAAGAATTTGCCGTAACGGCCCATCTTCACAACCATTGGGGCGCCACAAATATCACAATTGAAACCCGCCAATTCGTCTTTGATTTGGATTTTCTCCATACTTTCCTCGGCCGTTGCGACTTCTTTAGAAAACGGCTTGTAGAAACTATCGACGACTTCGACCCAGTTTTCCTTACCTTCTTCAGTCGCATCCAACTGTTCTTCTAAACTGGCAGTAAAACCGACATTAACGACATCCGGGAAGTATTCCTGAATAATATCGTTAACGATCTCACCGAGTTCAGTTGGCACAAACCGGCGCGCTTCTAATTTGACGTAGTAGCGCCGCTGAATCGTATCCAAGGTTGGTGCGTACGTTGACGGCCGCCCAACACCATTTTCTTCCAATGCTTTGATGAGGTTGGCTTCAGAGTAACGTGCGGGTGGCTGTGTAAAGTGTTGTTGTGGATCAGTCTTCGATAACTTGACCACGTCGCCCTCACTCAAATCTGGTAAGACGTTATTTTTTTCCGTCTTATCGTAGATCTTCGTAAAACCAGCAAACTTCGTCTTCGACCCGTTCGCCCGGAATTGGACATCATTTTGGTCAATCGTGACCGCCATCGTATCGAGGACTTCAGGCGTCATCTGACTAGCCACAAACCGTGACCAGATCAGCTGGTATAATCGGAATTGATCCTTCGTCAAGTAGTCTTTGATGCTAGCTGGTGTCCGGAAGACGGATGAGGGCCGAATTGCTTCATGGGCATCCTGAGCGCCTTCTGGTAACTTGCCCTTGACAGGTTTGGTGGCCGCATATTCTGCGCCATATTCTTTATGCAAGAATTGTGACGCTTCGTGCTTGGCAATCGACGAGATCCGAGTCGAGTCAGTCCGCATATAAGTGATTAAACCGACGCTACCTTCCTTACCACCAACGTTGATACCTTCATACAATTGTTGTGCCGCCATCATCGTCTTACGCGTCCGGAAATTCAACTTCCGGTTGGCATCCTGTTGCATGGTGGAAGTCGTAAATGGCGGTGCCGGGAACCGTTTACGTTCCTTTTTGACGACTTTGACGACATTAAAATCGCCATTGCGATCTAATTGGCCCAAGATTTTTTGGACCGCATCGTTGTCATCCAAAGGTTGCTTCTTACCATGGGTGCCATAAAAACTCGCCATGAATTTGGAACGGCCCTTTTGAAATTCACTATCGATCGTCCAATACTCTTGGGGTTTGAACGCTTTAATTTCATTTTCACGTTGAATAATCAAATCTAGCGCGATCGATTGCACCCGACCGGCCGATAATCCCTTTTTGACCTTTTTCCACAATAATGGACTAATCGAATAACCCACTAATCGGTCCAAAATTCGCCGGGCCTGTTGGGCATCCACTAGGTCCATATCAATTGAACGTGGTTCCTTAAAGGCGTTTTTGACCGTATCCTTGGTGATTTCATTGAAGACGACCCGGTTTTTATCCTTAGGGTCTAATCCTAATAAATAGGATAAGTGCCAAGCAATGGCTTCCCCTTCACGGTCCGGGTCAGATGCGAGGTACACGGCTTTGGCCTTTTTAGCCTCTTTCCGCAATCCCTTGATCACATCACCCTTACCACGAATCGAGATATAGTGCGGTTGATAGTCGTTATCCACATCGACACCCATCTTGCTCTTCGGTAGATCCCGAATATGGCCCAGACTAGCAACGACTTTATAAGAACGACCTAAATATTTTTCAATCGTTTTTGCTTTAGATGGTGATTCTACAATCACCAATTTTTTAGCGGGTGCTTTACTTTTCCGCTTAGTCGCGGTTTTAGTTGCGGTCTTCCGCTTTGCCGCTGGTTTGGCTTTAGTTGTACTTGCAGCCACGCAATCAGCTCCTTACAGGTTTCATTATCATTATTATAAATATCAGTTTAAGAAATCCCTGTAATCATATTTCAAAAATTTCGTGTTGTCAAATTTTTGGTAAAAACTCTTCTATTATATGTCGTGAATTTAGGACTGGTTTGGCTCCGGCCACGATCAATTGATTGCAGCCAGCCGAGAATGGGGCATCGATTGGTCCAGGCACTGCTAGAACATTGCGGTTGTTCTGTAAGGCCAAATTAGCAGTGATCAGACTCCCCGAATGGGCCTGTGCCTCAACCACCATGACCGTTTGGCATAGTCCGGCAATAATCCGGTTGCGAGCCACAAAATGGTATGGTTCAGGACCGACACCTAGTGGATACTCACTAATTAATAAGCCGACCTGACTAATCTGCTGCTGTAATTCGCGATGTTGACGGGGATAACTAATATCTAGGCCAGTTCCAATGACTGCAATTGTGGGCAAGCCAAAACGAAGGGCAGCACGGTGGGCAAAACCATCGGCGCCCTTCGCTAATCCACTAACAATCGTTACCTTTTCCGCTGCTAACGGTGCTAATAACTGAGCTACCGCCCGCTCTGCATACGGCGTTGCCTGCCGGGCACCAACGACAGCAAATTGGCGTGTCGCTAACAATTCCCGTTGTCCACGCAAAAATAAGACAAGCGGTGGCTGATAGCCTTCTAGCAACGCTAATGGATAATCAGCGTCCAGAATCGTCAAAATATCAACTTGGGCGTGTCGTTGTAAACGCCGTTGAAACGCCGAACTCCGCCAATCAGCTGTAAAGCGTGCCACTTGGCTTGGTGTTAGCTTAGCAACCCGACTAATCTTAGAAGGCTCAGTGATGACGCGGCGTGACGCGCGACAATATTGTAATACTCGCACCATCCCTGCATAACCAATCCCCTGGACGACTTGTAACCGAACTAATAAACTTCGTAATTGCACGTGCCCACCACTTTCTTTACGCATCCGGCCTGTCCATCAAGATGTTGAACAGGCACTCGCTTTAAGAAGTAGTTACGAATTTACGCGCGCTTAGCGTTTCGAACCGGTGAAAAAGATTGACGATGAATCGGGGTGGCACCGAGACTGGCCAACCCGGCCAAATGTTTAGCAGTCCCGTAGCCCATATTATCAGCAAAGTCATACCCGGGGTATACTTGATCGTACATTGTCATCAAGTGATCCCGGACGACTTTCGCGACAATGCTAGCCGCCGAGATGCTCGCGCTCTTCGCATCGCCCTTGATTAGACGGGTCTGTTCAATCGGC
Organism: Lactiplantibacillus sp. DA1; assembly: GCF_032681335.1. Classification (NCBI taxonomy): domain Bacteria; kingdom Bacillati; phylum Bacillota; class Bacilli; order Lactobacillales; family Lactobacillaceae; genus Lactiplantibacillus; species Lactiplantibacillus sp. DA1. The sequence goes on from NZ_JAWHTQ010000002.1 coordinate 167,254, forward strand.
ACCGGCACCTGCATCGCGTCAACTAGTAGGCGCGTTGGTTGAACCGGCAAGTTATGAACGGCTTGGGCCATTGCGACTCGGGTCGCCTCGTAAATGTTTAATTGATCAATTTGTTGGGCATCCGCAACGCCGATTCCCACGGCGACCGCTTCTTCTAGGATCCGTGGCATCAGGGCCGCCCGTTTCTTAGCGGTTAATTGCTTTGAATCATTGACTTCTAGCAAATCAAAATGATCGTCCAAGACTACAGCGGCAGTTACGACTGGCCCAGCTAACGGGCCGCGACCAACTTCATCGATCCCAGCGACGTATTGTCCGCCGTGGGCCCAAAAATCCCGTTCTAAACGCATATGTTGATTAAAACGTGTCACTAACGCCGCCTGTTTTTCAGCTTGTCGCAAATAGTGTTGATAAGCCTTTTGCACGCCCTTGCGAGGATCGGATTGAGCCGCGGCTAGAAGCGCTGCCGTTGGTTGGTCAGCCAGTAGCCGTTTAAAATCCGCAATCGTTCGTTCAGGCATCGGATTGATCCCCCGTTAAGTCGAGCGTAAAACGACCGAGCCGGCCCTTGCGAATATCTAAGAGGAAGGCCACGCAGAAACGTTCCCAGTCATCGCGCATCCCCGCATTTTTCGTCATCGCAATCAGTAATTCCGGATTTGGTAAGGCCAACTGCTCAGCCGTCAAATGATAACGATCGACTAAGCGTGCCGCGTAGTGCTGCTTGAAGAAGTCCAAGGCAAACAAAGCAACGTCATCGTTAGGATAGATATTTTCCTTAATCGCACCCGTGACGGCCAACTTAGTCCCAACGACTTGGTCTTCAAACTTCGGCCATAAAATCCCTGGGGTGTCGAGTAATTCCAATTTATTGGACGCTTTGAGCCACTGTTGGCCCTTGGTAACGCCCGGACGATCACCGACTTTGGCAATTTTTTTATTGACAATATGGTTTAATAAGGTCGATTTACCAACGTTGGGGATCCCGACACAAACTGCGCGGATTGGCCGATTAGTAATGCCACGGGCCGCAATTTTTGCTAACTTGTCAGCTAACATGTCACTAGCCGCTTGCGTCATTTGCTTACCAATCGTACGGCTACGTGAATCGACCGCGATCGCAACTTGACCCTGGTCTTCGTAATACTTGACCCAGTCAGCTGTCGCTTGGGGATCTGCCAAGTCCTTCTTGGTCATAATTAAGAGGTGTGGTTTTTGTTGAACCGTTTTTTCAATTTCTGGATTCCGGGAAGCCACTGGGATCCGGGCGTCGACCAATTCAAAAACAATATCAACTAAATGTAAATTGTCCTGAATTTGATGAATCGCCTTGGCCATGTGACCTGGGTACCATTGAATATTTGCCATTACGTTGTGCTCCTTTTTCTCGTGGCGTGAATGCCTTCAAACTTTGATCATTGTTAAAATTCTTTAACGGCACTGGCTGTCAAGCCGCTGCTGCTAGCTCCAGTGGAGACGCGCTTAAATGCTTTGCACCAACCGCCACTAATGCACTCGTTCAACGAAATCGTTAGTCGCTATGCCTCCCATGAACTAAAGCACCGGACACTTTGCTAGTCCGGCGCTGGCATGATGCAGCAATCTATATTTTACCATGTTTACACCGACCATGCTTTGAAACCGCCTATTGATCTGCTGCCAAATACATCCTCACGTTAATTTAGGTAACCGGAACATCGACGCCATTTTATTGGCTGCAAGCTTGCGGTAGCTGTCAATTAGCTCGTTAGTCAAAGCACATCGCATATCACCCTTAACATTTCATTAATAATGTCCGCCGATACGATCATACACACAGTTCACCTACTATAAATACAAATAAGCGCGACGCCACAGCCTTCATCATCAAGATGGCCGCAACATCGCGCTTGTTTGATTGTCGTTTGATAGCCGTCAGCTAACTGACGTGACTTAATCCCAGAATTTAGCTGCAATCTTTTGTCCCTGATCAATCTTTGCCCACTGCTGAGCCTCCGTTAACTCGTTGCCTGAGTCACACGAAGCGAAGCCGCATTGATGGGACAAATATAACTGGTCCTTATTCAAGATTTGACTAGCTTGCGTCAGTAACCGTAGCGCGCGATCTTCATCATCTAAGGTATTGGTCTTACTGGATAACAGGCCCAAGACGACTTCCACATTCGGCCGGTCCTCAAGTACCTTGAGCGCTGAAAGATCACCGGCACGGTCATCGTCCCATTCAAGGAAAAAACGGTCGTAGTGTTGATCATGCAGGAATTTCTTAGCAATCGTATTGTAACTGCCTTCTGCAAAGTGCCGACTTTCATAGTTACCACGACAATTATGCGTCCAAACTTTCAACCCTAATTGATGGCCAAAATCAACTAACTCATTATTGGTGTTAACGGCCACATCAGCTAATTCTTGGAGACTACCATTTCCAGCACCAAAGGGATTTTGCTGATTATCACTGGCAAACACTTCCCACAAGCAGTCATCAAATTGAATGATTTTGCCACCCGCAGCCTGATAATCCGTTAAGAATTCTTTATACGCCCCGAGTAAGCCTGTATGCAAGTCATCAACAGTCTTGTAAACCTGGTCCGGGCCATATAACTTATCGATGTATCCAAACTCAACAAAGGCGTGCGCTGGGCTCCAGATCGTTAGTTTTACGTCATTACCATCGGCTTGTGCCTTAAGTTGCTGATAAATATCAATAAAATGATGATGCTTACCCGAAAGTGGCGCCGTGATTTCAATGCCAATATCTTTACGTGTTTCAAAATCACTGCCGTCATGATCGCGAAAATTATAACCTTCATCCGCAATAAACCGCCGAACACCACTAAAACCCCAAATAAAATCCAAATGCCACATTGATTTCGTATATTCGCCATCCGTTAGCACATCAATCCCATGCGCCTTTTCGGTGGCAATCACCGTCTTCACTGCCGCTGTTTCGGCAGCCTGGTAACCCGGCAAAGCCTCATAGAATGGATATTGAATATCGTCACGATGTTCGATTTGATTCTTATAAGTGAGTAAACTAGCCGGGCGTAAAAGTGAGCCGACCAATTGGAAATGTGTTTTTGTCATAATGTAATCATCCTCCGTGTCTGTCTTAATGAGTTTATTATAACAATCTGATTAGAAAATAGATAAGACTGATTGCATTGATGATATAATAGGCAATACCTATAACCTAAATAATTTATTCAATCACGCCAGCTACAATCATGCGTTAATTAGATACTGAAACCAGACATTTCTCAGGAGGTGCACTTAATGCGTATTCAACAATTGCGCTACTTAGAAAAAATTGCCACGACTGGCTCGATCAACGAGGCAGCCAAACAGTTATTTATCAGCCAACCCTCACTATCCCAAGCAATGAAAGAACTCGAAAAGGAATATCAAGTACAACTGTTTTATCGTCATAAAACGGGGATCACTTTGACAGATGCGGGCCGTGAATTCATTAACTATTCTCGCAGTGTCCTCGACCAAGTTAATTTACTCAACGAACATTTTGGTCAGGGAACCGTTCGCAAGCGTATCTTTAGTGTCTCTGCGCAACACTATGCGTTTGTCGTGAACGCCTTTGTCGAATTAGTCAAGGAAATTGGTGGCGATACCTATCAGTTCACATTACGCGAGACTGAAACGGCCAACGTGCTCAATGACGTTCAGACTTTGAAAAGCGAGCTCGGCGTCATTTATCTTAATAAGTTCAATCAGACCGTGCTTAGCCGTTTGATTGCTGACAAAGACTTAAGCTTCGTACCGCTATTCGAGGCTCGCCCGCACGTTTTCGTCGGTCGTGATAACCCATTAACGCACAAGCAAGAACTGACTTTGGATGACCTACGAGACTATCCCTACCTTTCTTATGAGCAGGGCGATACGAGTTCCTTTTATTTTGCAGAAGAAATCCTCAGTACGCTGCCTCATAAAAAGCATATTCGCATCAGTGATCGGGCCACGATCTTCAACTTGATGGTGGGTTTAAACGGTTATACGATCAGTTCAGGCATCATCAGCAGTGAACTCAATGACGAAAAAATTGTGGCAATTCCATTAAAAGTGGACGATGCAATGACCCTTGGGTACCTGCGCCATAAGAAAATCGAATTGAGCGCGACGGCCCAGCGCTATTTGACACTGTTGAAACAGCACATTCAAGGATATGGCTTTGACGTTTTTAATGATAATTGACTGCTTGACACATGACGTGACTGAATTCATTTTCTTGTCAACAACAGCATACAGACGAAAAAATACGACATTCAGGTTGAATGCCGCATTTTAGTTTGGTTTAGCTACTCGTTTGTTTCAACATCCAATGCATGTTTACCCGCAAGCGCACGGCCAAAATCAGTTTCATCAAAATGATCAATGATTTGCTGAAGCGCGGTCGCACTTAAACTAGCCCCAAATAACGGACTACCGGGCTCAGTCATAATACCATCCGCCAGTCGGGGATAGCTAATGGGATCAAACCCAAGTGTCTCCACAAAGTGAGCTACAGTTGTTACGGCTTGGGGCTCATCACCAGCTACCAATAGGGCCTTCCGCGCCGGATCACCATTAGGTCTGGCGTCTTCTTGCAGATTGTGATAACCCATATGATTCAATGTTTTAACCAGATGGCTCCCTTTGAAGTATTGCTGGACTTGTTCGCTGGAGGACGTCTGGGGATCCAGAACTTCTTCCCGTACCCCATCCGTTTCCCACCAATAATTCATAGCGTCAATTACAAGTTTACCATCAAGCGCCGTAGCCGGGATTTGCCGGTAACGACTCAGCGGTAATGCTAAAATAATTAACTCACTGTTGGCGATGACATCCTGATTTTCCGACGCAATTGCACCCGGAACTAGTGTTTGAATCGTCAGTTCAATTTTGCTTACTTTGCCAGAGCCTGAAATGCGAACGTTATAACCGGCCGCCAATGCCAGTTCTGCTAAGACGATGCCAACTTTACCGGCGCCGAGGATGCCAACGTTTTTGACTGTCATTTAGTCGTCACCTGCTTCGCTTGTAAAATAGTTTTAACTTGTGGAATCACCTGTGTCGCATACAACTCAATCATTCGTTCACGTTGAGCCGCCGTTTGATTACCGGCGCCGTATACCAAGTCAAAGCGCCCCAGCCCCAGTGTTTCAATCGTCGTCGCGATCCGCTGGGCAACCACGCTCGGCGTCCCAACATAAAACGACCCGTACTTTGTTTCACGGTCAAATTGTTCGTGACTCATTGGCGCCCATCCCCGGGTCAATCCAATGCGATCAAAATTAGCTTTGATATTTTGATAAGCCACCGTCAAGGCCTCATCCTGATCATCCGCAATGAATCCATGTGAATGCACCGCAATCGGATAAGCTGGCTGATTGAACTTTTTAGCGGCTTCATGATACAGCTTGATATACGGTTTAAATCGGTCCGCCCGACCACCGATAATTGCAATGATGACTTTATAGCCAATCTTAGCCGCGCGAATAATTGATTCTGGTGAACCACCAATCCCAATGTAAGTCTCAAGTTCACCAGTAGCCGTCTTTGGATACACGTCTTGATTCGTTAACGGGGCCCGAAACTTACCCGACCAAGTCACTGGCTTTTCCGTTCGCAGTTGGTCATATAGTGCGAGTTTTTCGTTAAATAGGTCATCATAATCCGTCAGATCATAGCCAAATAACGGGAACGATTCGGTAAACGACCCCCGTCCTAACATCACTTGGGCGCGCCCATTAGACAGACCATCTAACGTTGCAAACCGTTCATAAACCCGAACCGGGTCATCGGAACTCAGCACCGTTACTGCTGACGCTAATTTGATGTGCTGGGTCACGGCAGCGGTGGCTGCTAACACCGTTTCCGGACTTGAGACACTGTAGTCTGGTCGGTGATGTTCACCAATGCCAAAAACATCCAGCCCATACTGATCCGCTAACTGACCTTCGCGCACGATTTGGCGCAATGACTCTCCCGCCGACTGTAAACTACCATCCGCGTTCGCCACAATATCCCCAAAAGTTTCTAACCCAAATTCTAGTTGATTAACATCAATCATCTTAATGCCCCCATTGCTTTTATTTTGCTTACTTTTAGTAAGTGATTGATGTTAATATATCGTATTATCTCTTTAAATGCAACTGATAGACACATACGCGACTTACTGTCATGATCTTAATATTTGTTGAACATCAATTACAATTTGCATACCGAATATTTATGCAAATAAACCAAGCGCATACCTGGTTGTATAATCATCCATTTACCAGCAATTCGCTCGAAACCAGCACGCTGATACAGTGAAATTAATCCACTTTCGGATTCAATTGTTTCAAGACACCACTCTTGAATGTTAGGAAATATTTTGGGTAGTTGCACTAGTGTTGCCAAAGCAAGACCATGCCGCTGATATGCTGGTAAGATCAATAACGGTGAAATTCGAGCAGTTTGGTCACGGGAATTAGTGATAATACGAATCATCCCCACATTTGCTGCGTTCTGATTAACAAAATAAGTTGCGCTCCCAGGGCGTCGCATCTTTGTTCGCCAACTGGTAATCGTTTCCAAATACGGGCTAGTCGCATCATCATGATACCGGTCATATAAAGGCTTAAAACTTACATGGATCATACTTAGTAACTGTGATTCTGCTGATAAGTCTGCTAACTGTAATTTAATTGGTAACGTCATGAGTCAACTTCCTTCCAATGATTATGTCAACTTAAACTGTACAAAGAACGTACTAACAACCAAGTCGGATCCTTATTACCGGTACGACTCAATTCTTATTATAGATACCAATAACGATCAACGAAAGTAACCGCATTCATTATCAAAATTGGCATCAAAAAAAGACATTCCAAATTAGAATGTCTTTCGAAGTTTTATCCTGTTTTAATTTGAAACAAATTTATATTAGCTCTGGGCCTGCCGTTGCGTCTCATGACTTTGCGCCCATAAGTTAATCACTAAAGCGACAATCATTAATCCGAACGCAACAATCATGATATTTTGTAGTCCGGTGTGTAAGATGCCACGCATCATCGGCACTAGGTGCGCTGGTAGCCGACCCGCCCGACTAGCATCACTTAACTGATTCATCATCGCCATGGTGATTTTACCATTCGATTGTGCCACCCCACTAGTCAAAGCTTGGTTCATGATTAGCCCAAAGATAGCCGTGGTAAACGTCTGGCTGAGCATCCGAATCAAATAACTAAACGAGGTTGCGACCGGGATATCACGTTGATCAGCGTCCACTTGCACTTTAACTTGTAATTCATTAAAACAAGCCCCGTTACCCCAGCCCTCAAAGAAACCTGCGAGTAATAAGACCCAGTATGGGAGTTTGACGCCACCAATCATTAATGGCACAAAGGTCAAGGTCAAAATGATGATATTGAGTGTCAAGACCCGGTGCGGTGTTAAGTGCCGACGTAACCAAGGAACTGATTCACTACCACCAAAGTTAGCGAACGCACTCGGAATCTGCGTGGCACCACCAATTAGTGCCGACGTCCCTAATAAGCCTTGCGCCCACATTGGACTATAAGTCAAGAAGGCCACAAAAGCGCCCCAAATGAGCACGAATAGTCCAAAATCAATAACTAACGCTGGATTCTTAAACAACCGGCCAGGAATAACTGGGTCCACCGCCTGCCGTTCAACCACGGTCAAGCTTCCTAGCATGATCAAGGCGACGATAATCACAATCGCAACGATCCACAGCGACACCATGCCAATCAATTCGATCCCGCCAAGTAAGCTGATGATGCCGATCGCCATCAAGGCTGCTCCGGCACGGTCCATTGGTTTTAGATTATGTGGCCGCTTCGGTTCCTGATAAAAGATCTGTAGCAACACGGCCGATAAAATTCCAATCGGCACGTTCAAGTAAAAGATCCAGTGCCAAGACCACACATCGACAATCACACCACCGACCATGGGGCCAATAATCGTTGCCATACTAAAGCAAGCCGAGACTAGTCCCAGTGCCCGCATTCGATCACGCGGATTCTTAAAAATATCCGCATACATGATGTAAGGTAAGGAAATCATCCCCCCGTTGCCGAGACCCGCAATCCCCCGAGCAATAATCAAAAACCAGATGTTGGGTGCTAATCCTTGTAGTAAGGAGCCGACAATAAAGAGTGCCGTCGTCATTTGATAAGCTCGCTTATTACCAAAGCGCTCACCCATTTTTGACCAGATCAAGGTCGAAACTGCCGTTCCTAGTAAGAAAACAGCGACGATCCACGCCATTAACCGTAGACCGTGTAAATCCGCAATAATTGCTGGTAGCGCCGTATTCACATTCGTACTATCGATACCAGCCATAACGTTCGATAGTAACAGGGCGCCCTGAACAAAATAAATGGCCCGTCGATTCACAACAAAACTTCTTTCTATAATTGCTAAACATCTCGTCAGTCGTTCAGCTAAAAGTTACCTCAATCCAACCCGTTGAAATTCACTATTTCATACTGATCAATTAACGCACAATTTCTAGTATACCGCTTTACCCCCATCGCAAGGCAAGTCTAAATCTTGATTTAAATTCATCATGAACAAGACTTTCCACTGCCGATTCATGAACCACCCGTGACAAGTCATTTTTGAGTCTAATTCGTAGATCCACCTCCATCTTGTCAAAGCTTCGTTGACGGTGCTGCATTAAAATTCCGCAACTAAAAAGGCGTAACCGAAAGCCATGCAGATTTCGGTCACGCCTTTTAAAATATACGAATCAGCTTTGAACTAATTCGTCTTTTCAATCAATTTCATTGCCGCATCGTAAGCCCGATCATTATCACTGATCTTATTAGCTAATTCAGTCTCGATCTTAGTCAGTGTCTGTTTATCGACCTTGCCATTGACCGTTAACTTGGCATGCTTTTGATACTGCTTGACCGCACTGGTGGTTGAATCACCAAAGTAGCCATTAACGGTTCCTTTAAAGTAACCTAAGGCTTGCAAGTACTTCTGGAACGTCTTGACATTGGGATTGACCTTGTCAGCTTGCAAGTCACTGACCTTGCTAATAACCGTCAAGCTTGCATAACTCGGTTCATCAGCTTTAACATCAGGTGTTAAGCCCTGCTTATTGATCCAAGTACCATTTGGTGTCAGCCACTTCGCGACCGTAATCTTCATTTCAGTCTTATCATTAAAAGTCGTCACCGTTTGAACGGTTCCTTTACCATATGACTGTGACCCGACCAGTTTAACACCTGCTGATTGATGCAAGGCAGCGGAGAAGATTTCAGCCGCCGAAGCACTCCCACCATCAATTAAGACGGTCGTTGGCTTCGTTTCTTTAAAGCCACCATCATACTTCTTGGATGCGGTGTATTTTTCGGTCGAACCATCGCGTGCTTGGACCTGCATGATCGTTTTACCGTTCTTCAAGAAGATCGAGGCCATCTTTAAAGCAGCTGTCATCAGGCCACCAGGGTTGCCACGCATATCGATGACTAACTTCTTGGCGCCCTTCTTATCGAGTGCCTTCAACGCCGTCTTAAATTCCTTAGCGGTATTCGTTGAAAAAGTCGATACCGTAATGTAACCAATCTTCTTATCGCCACCGACCAATTTATAATCAACGGTCGTCACTGGAATCTTCGCGCGCTTCAAACTAACGCTAAAGGTTTGACCACTGCGTTCGATCGTCAATTTGACCGTCGTACCGACCTTACCACGCATCATGTTAACCGCCTGTGTCAAGGTCTTACCGGCCACTGACTTGCCATTGACCGCCTTAATGATGTCCTTCGGCTTCAAGCCAGCCTTCTTAGCCGGTGTCCCGGCGATTGGCGAAATAATTTGAACATAGTTGCCTGACTTTTGAACCTGGGCACCAATCCCGGAAAACGAGCTGTCGATGGTGTCGTTAAGACTTTCCGTCTCACTCTTATCCATATACTCGGAGAACTTATCACCTAACGAGTTGACCATGCCGTTAATGGCACCGTTGGCCAACTTATTCGCATTGACCGGTTTGTAGTAATTCTCATTGATCGTTTCATAAACTGATTCGATCTTTTTCATCGCTTTACTAGTCTGTTGCATACTGCTGAGTTGGGCGTTCACTTGCCGGCCAATCAGCCAGTACGTCCCACCAACCCCAATGCCTAGTGCCACCACGATTGAAATAATATACGTCCATAATCCAATCCGGCGCTTGGGCCGCTGTTCCTTTTTCAAGTGTGAATTGGTTTGTTTGGGTTCCTCTGACATACCGAACGTCCTCTTTCCTACAAATTAATTTAAGCTTCACTCGCCAAATAGGCCTGCCATGCGTCATCAAAAACCGTCATCGTTGGAAGATAGCTAGCATTCAGCTCTAAATATTGTGAAAGCTCATGAAAATCCTTACTTTGTTTTGGAAATGATTGATCCAAAAACGCGTTATTCGCAAATTCGGCGATGGCATCGGTACTGTCTGGATTCCGCTGCGTCATCAAAAATGTGTAAAATGTTTTGTGCATGAATTCACCCCTTTATTCACTCGTCTTTGGAATGTGCATTTCAAACTTAAATTGATCATTTTTCAAATCAAGCTTGTCAACACTATAGCGAACGTCGTGTTTACCGACCAGTTTATTCAAGTACAAGTCGATTGTCTTCTTCTTAGCGTTTAGCTTGACCCACTTAGGTGTCTTATAATTATTATTAATATAATTAATTACAAAACTGATTGGTAAGGACATCGTCCCCACTGATAAATTAGTCGCCTTGAGCGAAATATTACCATTATCGATGACACTTGGCTGCATTGTGATCACAAAGGACACATCCTGACCAAGCACCTTCGTCGTTCCTAGTAAATAGGCTCCAGTCGAACGCACTACGAACCGGTACTTCATATCCTGACCCTTTTGCAAGTCATTCAAATAATAACTAGCGAGCGCGTTCAGTTGTTGCCGATTCATTGTAATTGGAACACTAGCGGCATCCGTATTACTGGCAGCCGTTAGACTCGTACTTTCACTTGGCGAGCGTAAGACCTGCGTCCCCATATAGGCACCCGTTCCCACGATCAACGCAATTAAAGCCACGGCGACCCATTTCCAAATATTGACTGGTCCGCCCGTCTTCGGCTGTTTAGGTGTTGGTGCTTGCTTAGTTCGTTGTGCTTCCCGCATCTCATTTCCTCCTTACTTCTTAATCAACCAAGCATCATGAGCCATCATGCCCTGATACAACTTGGTCGTAAACACACGGTAACCCCGTTTATTGGGATGGAAATTATCGGCCGTCGAGATTAAATCATTCGTCTTATTTTCAGTTTTCAAAGCCCCCGTGATTGCCTTAGAACTTGTTAGACTCGTTAAAGTCGTTGCACTAGCCGCTTGCTTCAACTTGCGAATCTGCGCCGCCGTCTGGTACTGGCCGTGTGACATGGTCCAATTGATATCCATAAAGTACGTGTGCTTATATTGACTAACCGTCGTCTGCGTCTGATCATTCCACTGGCTAATGTAATGCGTGATCGACGTCACATTTGGAAAGTTCACATAAATTGGATTATAGATACTAAAGACAAACACTGACGCGGAACTGTTCAAACTTTGTAATTTATTAAATAATTTAGTCAATTTATTGGCATATAACGTCTGTGCTTTGGCGACCGTGGCGTTGTTTTTCGCCGTATTGTTAGAAGTTAGTGACCCTTCCAGCGTTTGTAGAAGATCATTACCACCCACCGTCACGGTAATCACATCCGCCTTGGCAATTTTTTGTTGTAACGCTGTCGACTTATTAATACGTGCTAAAATCTGGTCACTCCGATCACCGGACTTACCGGCATTCGTGGTCGTTACCTTGAGCTTTTGCTTAGTTGACAACGTCTTTTTGATTTGACCGACATAGCCGCCCTCGGCCTCATCGCCGACTCCTTCCGTTAAGGAGTCACCCACAGCTACTAAATTAATTTTAGCTTTATGCTGTGTCTTGCTAGAACTTGCCTTTTTAGTCGTGGTTGGTTTAGTCGTTGCCGACTCATTTTGCGGATGTAGCAAGTAGTTGACCCCGAAAAACACCGCAGCCGCTAATACCGCAACCACTAAAATGACCTTGATTGTTTCTTTAACTTTGGACATTGGCCTCCAACCTTTCTAGCCCTTTAGTTGCCATTCCCGACCACTAACAACTCGTCGCTGAACAATAAAATGGTCACCATCCCCAACCGGGACGATCACCATTCGCCGTTAGTGCTCGTAGACAAGTTGTCTGTGGGCCCTTCGTTCACTTTACGCTAGCGCCTGCGTATGGTATTCCACGGCAAACGCCCCAGGGCCACCATGCGTTGCAATAATTGGCACCGTTGGTTGAACGCTAACTTTCAAACTTGGGAGTGCCGCTTGTAGACGCGCCCGATATTCTTCCACGCGCTCCGTGGCACCAACGTGTGAGATTGCAACTTCCGCCACGTTTGGCGTGGCAATAATATCTTCAAGAACCTTATCGAAGAACTTATTGATGGCTTTAACACCACGGCCCTTCATCTTCACATCTAAAGCGCCATCGTCAACTTCCAAGGCAATCTTAACGTTTAATAACGTACTGATAGCCCCGGTTAACCGACTAACACGACCACCAGCAACGAGGTTATTCAAGGTCATGACGCCCATGAATAACTTCGTATGGGCCTGAGTCGCATGGATCTGATCAATTACAGTTTGCTTATCAGCGCCACTTTGGGCTAATTTAGCAGCGTTCAAGACCTGAAAAGCCATCGCCCGGTCGGTTGTCCGCGCATCAATAACGGTAACATCGGTCTTCGTAATCGAAGCCGCTTGTTCCGCCGTATGCACCGTCCCAGAAATCGCTTCGAGCATGTTGATACAAATCACACTCGCGCCATCCGCACCTAACTTATCAAACGTCTCAATGAACGTCCCTAGCGCTGGTTGGCTCGTCTTTGGTAAAGATTTAGCCGTTGCCATCTTGTCAATAAACTCTTCACGCGTAATCGTCTCATCTTCCACGTAAATGGTGCCATCGATCATGACAGTCAACGGAATCACGGTAATATCGTATTTTTTTACCTCGGCATCCGTCAAATTTGCCGAAGAATCGGTCACAATCTTGATTTTCGTCATACTTTGCCACGCTTTCTTATGCTTGTAACGTTTAAACAATCGTTACAATAAATTAATGCTTTCAGTATAGCAGAAATCTGCCTAAGTTTCACGGTTGCCACTGAATTAACGGCGACGGAAATCATCAAATTCGTACGGATACTGATTTTTCTCATCAACCGTTCCGATTTGTTGGTGCACGAGTTGCCACTGCGTGTAATCCACGGCCGGCATCCAGGTATCCCCTTCAAAGCTTGCGTTGATGCGAGTCCGATATAAATAATCGGCCACCGGTAAGACAGCCTCAAAGACCACGGCCCCACCAATGACAAAAATTGGTTCATTCGGATGTGCTGCGGCTAGTGTTTGAATCTCAGCAACATTGCTTAACTGGTACACATCTGACGGTAACACTAAGTCCGACTGCTGCGAAAGCACCCAGTTCGTTCGCCGTGGGAGCGGCCGCTTAAAACCCATAAAAGTCTTACGGCCCATCACGACATGATGACCAGTCGTTAACGTCTTAAACCGCTGCATATCGGCTGGCAAGTGCCAAGGTAGCTGTCCCTGTTTGCCAATCAAGCCATTCTGATCTTCCGCCCATATCAAAGCTATCATCACAGCCCTCCTAAATCGCAACCGGCGCCTTGATTGCCGGTGCGGGATCGTAGCCTGTGAGCTTAATGTCACTCATTTGATAATCAAAGATACTCGTATGCGCACCACTTAATGTCAGTTGTGGTGCCGGCCGCGGCTGACGTGCCAACTGGGTCTTGATCTGTTCCACATGGTTCGTATAAATATGCGCATCACCCAGCGTATGCACGAATTCGCCGACTTCTAAACCGGTTTCCTTAGCAATCAGATGTGTTAGTAACGCATAACTCGCAATATTGAATGGCACACCTAAGAAGACGTCCCCCGAACGTTGATAGAGCTGGCAAGACAGCTTACCATTCGCCACATAAAATTGAAACAAGGTGTGACACGGCGGCAACGCCATGTTCGGCACGTCTTCCGGATTCCAAGCAGAAACGATCAAGCGACGAGAATCCGGATGTGTCTTGATCATCTCAATAACATTGGCAATTTGATCGATCGTCTCACCTTGGCGTGTTTGCCAGTGTCGCCACTGCGCACCGTAGACATCGCCCAAATTACCATACTTGGCCGCAAAAGCGTCGTCTTCTAATATTTGCTCATCAAAAGCTTGCAGCTGAGCTTGATAAATTGGTGCGAAATCTGGATCATCTAACCGCCGATGTTCAAAGTTCGTCATATCGGGACCTTGATAATCGGGACTCGTTACCCAGTTTTTAAACGCCCATTCATCCCAAATATGATTGTGATGTTGAAGTAAATACTGAATATTCGTATCACCGTGTAAAAACCACAGTAATTCGCTCTTAATCAAGCCAAATGGTACTTTTTTAGTAGTCAGCAATGGGAACCCCTGACTGAGATCAAAGCGCATCTGATAACCAAATACACTATAAGTCCCCGTGCCGGTACGGTCATCCTTATACGTGCCGTGTTCCAAAATGGTGCGGGCAAGTTGTAAATAACTATCTTCTAACATGCGATCATCCTTTCAGGCTTCTGCATACTGGCTGAGGTAATCCCAGCGATCCATCTTCTCATCAATTGCTTGCTCAGTCTTAGTCAATTCTTTTTGCAAATCAGCTAATTTGCCGTAATCACTAGCATTTTCAGCCATTGCAGCTTCAATTTCACCTTTATGAGTATCAAGTTGCTCAATGATCCCTTCAATCTTGTCATATTCCAGTTGCTCTGCGTAGGTTAGCTTAACCTTTACTTTTTTAGTTGTTGGGGTCGGGGCCTCATCTGCTGACGATTGATCAACAGTCTTGGTCGCAGACTTACTGATCGGTTTATTGACGTCCTTTTGATCCTTTAAATAACTGGAGAAGCGACCAGAATAACGTTCGATCTGCCCCTGACCATCAAAGATCAAGAGTTTCGTCCCCACTTTGTCCAAGAAATAGCGGTCATGGGAAACGGTGATGACGGTCCCCACAAAGTTATCGAGATAATTTTCCAACACCGTCAGCGTTCCGATATCTAAATCATTGGTTGGTTCATCCAACAATAGTACATTGGGTTGTTGCATTAACAATTTCAATAAATACAAGCGGCGTTGCTCGCCTCCTGATAGCTTACGAATCAAGGTTCCATGCATCGAACGCGGAAATAAAAACTCTTCTAGTAATTCAGTCACTGAAACATGCTCACCTTGTTTGTTGAGAACCGTTTCACCAACCTCTTGTAAGTAATTGATAATCCGCTTATCACCCGGAATCGGCTCGGTCTGTTGTGTATAATAGGCCATCTTGACGGTTTCACCAATCGTTACCGTCCCGCTATCGAGTGGTAGCCGGCCCGCAATCACGTTTAATAAACTAGATTTACCGGCACCATTAATTCCCGTAATCCCAATACGATCATTGGCCTGAATCAGCATTGAAAAATGATCGAGGATCGTTTGCTGTTCAAACTGCAAGCTGGCGTCCTTCAGCTCAATGACCTTCTTGCCCAAGCGTTGTTGTCCTAGCGAAATATCAACGTCACCGTCAACTTGAAGCGTATTTAAATTATCCTTTAAATCGTTGAATCGATTAATCCGGCCCTGCTGTTTCGTACTACGCGCAGGCGCGCCCGCCCGCATCCAGGCCAGCTCCTTTTTATACAGCTGCTGTTGCTTATGTTCAGCCAAAACGTCACGTGCGACCCGTTCTGCCTTAGCCTGAACAAAGTCTTGGTAATTGCCAGTATACTTATGCAGCTCACCAAACGACAATTCAAACATCTGATTAGCGACTTGGTCTAAGAAGTACCGATCATGAGTAACCACAATTAACGCACCTTTGTAACTGGCCAAATAGCTTTCCAACCATTCAATCGAATCAAAATCAAGGTGGTTGGTTGGTTCATCTAATAATAATAAGTCCGGTGACTGAATCAGAACTTGAGCTAGACCAACCCGCTTTTGCTGACCCCCGGACATCTGCTTGACCGTTTGTGTCAGATCCGTAATGTGTAGTTGCGTCAAAATTGTTTTAACGTCACTTTCCGCCGTCCACGCATCTTCCTGGTTCATCTGGTCTTCAGCTGCTACGTAAGCCTTTTGGGTGACCGGATCTTCTGGCCGATCAGCATACGCTGCGAGTGTCTGCTCATAGTGGCGAATTGTCCGAAAGACTTGCTGACTACCAGCTAGAACGGCATCAATGACCGTCAGATTCTGATCAAGTTCTGGTTTTTGCTTTAAATAACCAATCGTATAGTTTTTCGGCATCACCAGTTGTCCGGCTTCAGGTGCCGTAATCCCAGCTAATACGTCTAATAAATTCGTTTTTCCGGACCCATTAACGCCAATGACACCAATCCGGTCATGTTCATTCACGATAAACGAAATATCATGAAATAACGTCTTCTCACCATAAGTTCGGGTCAGATTTTCTGCTCTTAAAGTTTGCATTCTTGCGATCCACCCTTTTTTTACATCGTTAAGTTCTATCTTAGCTAGAATCGACCTAAAACACAACTGACAAACGCGCAAATCAAAGTTAATATTTCTTAATGATCACAGTCTACTTTCCAAGTACGTTCATAAAAAAACTCCTGCAACCCATTTGGGCTCCAAGAGTTTTGTCACGAACTAATTTTTATGATCACCATAAACGTCAAAAACAGTTCGTTCGTCATCAACCACTAAGTGCAACTTACCTTCAGCGGTTAATGAGCTAGTCTGATAAATATTGTCGATACCATCAGCATCTCGTGGCTTAAATGGCAAATAAATTTGCTCGCTGCCCCGCTCATCGCCAAACAAAATATCAATTTTTTCAATATCTTGGTAATGGGTGACCCGTTCGAACATCCCACTGGTTACGGATGATAGCTGTGTCGTTTCGGGATCAATAGCATCTGCATCTGGTGTAAATTCAGCTTTAAATGACTTGCAAGGGTGAATGATGGTCATATGGCCACCCTTAATCCGGCCATAACTAGTCGTTACCCGGCCAATCCATAGGTCCGAGATATCTTGGTGATGAACTGTCCAAGTGTCACCATTCCGAAAATGAAATTTCAATGCTTCTAATGCTCGTTCCATTTAAATCACCTCATTGAATTAGTTTCACTTTAATCGTAACAGATTAATAGAAAATATCAATGATTTTTTGAATCCGCTACCATCGCCGCAAAATCAAGTAAATCGTCTTGTTGATTGGCAACTTTTTTAGTAATCACCGCCCGCAGGCAAGCGGTTAAGATTTGTCCCATCATCGGACCAGGCGTCACTAACTTCGCCTTCACTAGATCGCCGCCATTGATTGCCAATTCATGTTTATCGTGAATTGGCAAATCAGCGTAAGCCTGTGCCAATTCCGTCTGATTCTGACCAAAGCCCAAGATGGTTGCCACCTGATTAGCCGTTGTCAGCGCATCTAAGCCCGTGTAAAAGTTCTCTTGAGCAGTTAGCCGGCCAGCACGTTTTAACGCGGCTACGGCCTTAACAGCTGTCGTAACGTGACTAATCAACTCATTACTGGTCTTCCACATCTTTAACAATTGCCGCACTGCAGCTTCGTCCGTCAATTCCATCGTCCAACTAAGTAAGGTCCAAGTACTCTCAATACTCGTCAAATGCCAAGTCGGTAAGGCCACTAATTGACGTAACAGTCCTTCTTGATCAGCCATTGCTGGCATATAGCGATATAACCCAGTGGTCAACAGGCCCGTCAAGCCAGCGATTGGGTGTTGTCCCATCAATAATTTTTCCCACTCGACTCGCGTCCGTTCTACGGCAATCTTCGTCAGTAAAGTCGCATTATCGGCAATCGCTTGTTCAGTCTGTGGTTCAATAGTAAAGCCTAACTGGCTCGCAAACCGAACCGCCCGCATCATTCGCAACGCATCTTCATGGAAACGCGCCTCGGCTATCCCGACGGCACGCAAGACCCCTTGCTCTAGATCTGCTAAGCCATCGAATAGATCGATTACTTCACCATTAGCCGTCATCGCTAAGGCGTTGATCGTAAAATCACGACGCTTAAGATCGTCTTGTAATGACCGCACGAAGGTGACCTGATCAGGCCGCCGAAAATCTTGGTAGCCAGACTCAGTTCGAAACGTCGTCGTTTCATAGCCATTACCGTGGTCTAAGATCATCACCGTACCGTGCTCGATACCTGTATCAACCGTTCGTTTGAATAATTGTTTGACTTCAGCTGGAAACGCACTGGTGGCAATATCCACATCGTGCAATGGTTTACCCAAGATTGTATCGCGAACACACCCACCAACAAAGTACGCTTCATAGCCCGCCGCCTCAATCGTCTCAAGAATCGGCTTGGCTGCTTGAAACTCAGCTGGTAACTGCGTCAAGATCATAGTAAATGCTCCAAACCAACGAAGAGTTCATGATACTGGTTTACTTTTTCAACCGCCACTTTTACCCCAGTCATAAATGAGATCCGGTCAAATGAGTCTTGGCGAATCGTTAGGCCTTCACCAGGGCCACCAAACATGACTTCTTCGTGCGCCACTAACCCAGGTAACCGCACAGCGTGAATCCGCATGCCTTCATATTCAGCACCACGTGCCCCTGGTAAGGTTTCAGTTGCGTCAGGATTGCCTTGTTGTTTAGGCTGCCGCACTTCAGCAATCTTCTTAGCCGTACTAATAGCGGTCCCACTTGGCGAATCGATTTTATCGTCATGATGCATTTCGATAATTTCAACGTCAGGGAAGTACTTAGCTGCTTGTTGCGCAAATTGCATGAGCAACACAGCACTGATACCGAAATTAGGCGCAATTAACCCACCAACTTGCTTGTCCTTAGCTAATGCTTGCAAATCAGCAACTTGTTCATCGGTCATCCCGGTTGTCCCAATGACGGGTGAGATGCCATGGTTAAGTGCAAACTTAGCATTTTCATAAACAGCCGTTGGAATGGTAAAGTCGATCCATACCGTAGCATCCGTCTTAATTTGGTCTAAATCATGAAAGGCTGGAACGTCTTGATCCTTGAACCGATCATCCTCGTTCAAATTCTGTTCACTACTGCGAGCATCGTAGACCCCCACCAATTCAAAATCAGGATTATCAATAACCATTTGAGCAGCCGTGCTGCCCATCCGACCTTTGTAGCCGGCAACAATTACTTTTACCACAATAAATTCCTCCTCAAGATTTAAGCTAATTAGCACAATGCGTGTTACCTTACATTTTAGCAGACAATTGCCAAATTAGGCAGGAGAATCCTCACTGATTTCAGACAAGCTTCGACTTCCGGTCATAAGTTCGGTCACAATCCGCTTAAAAAGCGTCGCGGCTAATACCGATGCTACCGCCACAGCCGTGATTACTAGTCGTTAAATTGCCAAAAAGTGTTGGACTCAAAGCGATAATAACGCTAAGTCCAACACTTTCTAAATAAGATGCAACCGGCAATCAAGCAGGCCTCAGACCGCTATCACTATCAGATCAACGTTTCAATTGCAGCCAACACGCCATCATGATTATTATCATAAGGTGTGAGGTACGTTGCCATCCGCTTGACTGGCATAATCGCATTCTGCATCGCATAACTATAATCAGCTTCACGCAACATTTCCAGATCGTTGCCATTATCACCAAAAGCCGCTGTTTGGCTAGCGGTCACTTGCCAATGCGACTGCAAGTAAGCCAGTCCAGAAGCCTTATTGACGTGTGGTGGAATGACATCTAAACCATTCCCCCCGCTGACCGTCGCTCGCAAGCGGCCGGCAAATTGCTGGTTGATCAGATCCGCATGCGCATTGGCATCCGTATCCTGCCAACTAAAAGTGGCCTTATAGATATGGTCATCAATCGTTGACAATGACGAGACCACCTGCAACCGGCTCAAATAATAGCGCATAATCGGACTATCATCCTGTGGCCGAATGTAAGCAGCCTGTTTTCCTGAAATGGAGATTTCCGCACCAGCTAACGCGGGTTCATTTGCCACATAGGTTAATAATTCCTGATACAACGTCGGTTCAATCAGGCTTTCAGCCAAGACATTACCATGATTATCAATGACGAGACCGCCATTCTCGGCGACATACGTCAGTTCGCCCCTGATGCCCTCAAAAACGTCAATACAGTGTTGTAACTGATTGCCGCTAGCCACAACAAAGTGCTGGCCTTGTGCATTCATCTGGTCTAACTGTACCTGAAATCGGCCATGATCAAACTGATGATCATCTCTTAAAAAAGTGCCATCTAAATCGGTGGCAATAATCGCTACTTTCACAATGATAGGCTCCTTACTTAGATTGATGCTAAGTTTATTCTACCAGAGATGAAAGTGTTTTCAACTAGTAACCCTGATCTTCGTAATCTTCTAGCATTGCCACCATCTCACCATCATCGGGTTCAATCATCAGGTAATTGCGCAGCGCAGCAACTGTATCATCAGTCAAACCCGCTTCCCGGAAGAAGTAAATCGCCGGTTTAAGGAAATCCTTATTATGCTCAAAGAACGGGTACGCCGCCTCATAATTATCTTTTGCGGCCTGGAAGTGATCCAATCGATCGTTAGAGATGGCTAAGTTCCAATAAAACTGCGGGTCAAACTCATCGCTCTGTAGGTATTGATCCAATAATTCAATATTATCTTGATAACGTTCCCGCTGTACTAATAAATTGGAAAGCTCCAGCACAGTGGTTAGATTATCAGGATCGATACTCAATCCTTCACGCAAATATTTTTCAGCTAACTCCTGATCGTCTAATTTCAAGGCCAAGCGCGCCGTTTGCAAGTACAATTGTTCATTGTACTGATCAACGGCTAACCCTTCTTGAAGCGTCAATAACGCCTGATCTAGCTGGTGCAATTGCTCTTGTGCCTGAGCCAAGTATGGATACAAGGAAGCATACTGGTCATCTTGCTCCCGCAACTTATTAAAAATATCCACCGCTTTTTGTGGTTCCTTTAATTGCAAATAGGTGAACCCTAATTCAAACTGACTATCCGGCGTTAATTTAGCTGGCTTGATTTGTTCTAAATAACCGACTGCTTGTTCGAAACGACCTGACTCCGCATAAGCAACACCTAGTCGTTCAACTAAATTAACTTTAGAGAACTCTACTTGCCCTTGCTTGATCAAATCCAAGTAAAAGCGCGTCGCTTGACCATAGTTGCGAATCAGGAAATAAAACTCAGCCAGCGCAAACTCGACAATGGGTTCATCTGGTGCCAATTGATAGGCTTCTTTCAGTTTTTGTTCACTAACTTCAAATAACTCCTGGGTCTGATATAAATCTGCTTCAACAAGTAACGCCTGGATATAGGCCGGTGAATCTGGCTGGACTTGTTGTAAGTAGTCTAGCGCCAAATCCGTATCATCTTCATCAATCGCAATATCCGCGAGGCTTGTTCGCAAGTCATCTTCATCCGGATACTTTGCCAATAACTTCTTATAGACCCGCTCCGCCTGCTTCAAAAAACCGAGGCCGTATAACTCCTCAGCCAAACTATACAGTGTCTCATCATCATCTTTACGTAAAGCCCACGCAAAGTGTTTTTTGGCCGTATCAATTTGCCCGTTTGATAGTGCCGCGAGCATTTTTTCTGAATAACTCATTACACCCATCCTTTAAACCACCAAGTACCACTTCATTCAGACTTTGCGGTTACATTATTTATTTAACGGACCGCTTACCGCTTTCTTTACGAATCACGGCATCGGCTGTCCCGTCTTGACCTGACAGTCTATCATACCGCAGACGACAGCAAAAAAGCCAGTATAACGGTCGCTATACTGACTTTCATGTTTGCATTTCATTAACTGATATGCATTATTTAACTGCGTCCTTTAAAGCTTTCCCTGGCTTAAATGCAGGTACTTT
The DNA here is from genome assembly GCF_032681335.1 of Lactiplantibacillus sp. DA1. Taxonomy (NCBI): domain Bacteria; kingdom Bacillati; phylum Bacillota; class Bacilli; order Lactobacillales; family Lactobacillaceae; genus Lactiplantibacillus; species Lactiplantibacillus sp. DA1. The sequence goes on from NZ_JAWHTQ010000002.1 coordinate 189,237, forward strand.
GCTTGCAGGAATTTGGATTTCGTCACCAGTTTGTGGGTTACGGCCCTTACGAGCAGCACGTTCACGTACTTCAAAGTTACCAAATCCGATCAGTTGAACTTTTTCACCCTTTGCAAGAGTGTCTTGGATTGATGCAAAGACTGCGTCAACTGCAGCAGTTGCGTCTTTCTTCGTTAAGTTAGTTGCCGCAGCAACGTTGTTAACTAATTCAGCTTTGTTTGCCATGTTTGATTCACCTCCCCGTTACAGAGTGAAGGATCGCCGTGCTTTTTAACATCGTTGATCCAGATGATCATTTTTGAGTGGTCCAAAAATGAGAGAAACGATAACAAGCATCATTTCTTCATCAAAGATAGCATAGGAATGCCGTAATAGCAAGCTTTTTTAGCCTTTTTGACGAAAAATGCGCAAAAAGATGATAATCGTTTACATCAATCTGGAATTGTGCTAAAATGCCGATTTTACGCGCTTTTGCTTACTTACGTCGGCGTTCGATCATATGGATCGGCGTTCCGGTAAAATCAAACGCGTTCCGAATCTGGTTCTCTAAGAACCGTTCGTATGAAAAGTGCATCATATCAGGATCATTAACGAAGACCACGAAGGTTGGCGGCTGAATGGCCACTTGGGTCGCATAATAGACCCGTAGCCGCTTACCATTATCACTAGGTGTTGGATTCATGGCGATGGCATCCATGATCACATCATTCAAGACTGAGGATTGGATGCGCCGCATATGGTTCGTATTGACCTTCTTGATCAGCGCCGGTAGTTGTTCCAATCGCTGGTTCGTTTTGGCTGAAACAAAGATAATGGGTGCATAACTCAAGTAAACAAACTGATCGCGAATATAAGCTTCGAACTCTTGCATAGTATGATTATCTTTCTTAACAAGATCCCACTTATTGACCACGATGATAATGCCCTTACCGGCTTCGTGAGCATAACCAGCTACCCGCTTGTCCTGCTCGCGGATGCCTTCTTCACCGTTGATGACAAAGAGCGCCACGTCACTATTATCGATCGCTTTAAGGGCCCGCATCACACTATAACGTTCAGTATTTTCGTAGACTTTTCCCTTTTTACGAATTCCGGCCGTATCGACCATCACAAAGCGATCACCGTCTTGATCCGTAAACTTGGTGTCAATCGCATCCCGTGTCGTCCCAGCCACGTCAGAAACGATCACTCGGTCTTCACCTAGTAAGGCATTCACAATTGATGATTTACCAACGTTCGGGCGGCCAATCAAACTAAAGCGGATCGTTCCAGGTTCCTCGTCACCACTTTTTTCAGGGAAGTTTTTGATGACCGCATCCAACAAATCCCCGAGCCCCAGTCCATGGGCCCCTGAAAGCGGATATGGATCGCCAAAGCCGAGTGAGTAAAAGTCATAGACCTCACTGCGTAATTCAGGATTATCAACTTTATTGACCGCTAACACGACCGGCTTATTCGACCGGTACAAGATTTGCGCAACGTGTTCGTCAGCGTCAGTAACGCCTTCCTTAATACTAACTAAATAGATAATGACGTCGGCTTCATCAATAGCGACTTCGGCTTGCTGTGTAATTTGCTTAATAAACGGGGCGTCTTCAATATCAATCCCCCCGGTATCAATTAAACTAAATTCCTGACCTAACCACTCGCTATTGGCATAAATCCGGTCACGTGTCACCCCCGGTGTATCTTCAACGATCGAGATTCGATCTCCGGCGATTCGATTAAAAATTGTAGATTTACCAACGTTTGGTCGCCCAACAATGGCGACAACTGGTTTTGCCATGTTTTAATTCCTCCTTTGCCCTCATAACGTCTAAAGCGACTGCTATGAGTCTTAGATTAGTTGGTAACACCAACTAATCTATTCCTAAAAAAATATCCTTCAAGGCAAGCTTGAAGGGTATTTTTAATCAATCAATGATTAGTTTTCATCATTGTTGCTTTCAGCATTCTTCAATTCGTCACCGATCAAATCACCTAAAGTGAAACCAGTTGATTCTTCAGGAGCATTAGCCGTTGAACGTTCGCTAGCAGTCCGGTTGTCCCGGTTGTTGTTACGACGACGGTTGTTATTGCTCCGACGTTCTGGTTGACTTTCGTTATCATCGTCAGCAGTTTGTGGCTTTTCTTCCAAAGCTTTAATTGATAAAGCTAACCGTTTTTCGTCTGGACGAACATCCAAAACCTTGACTTTGATTTCTTGACCAACTTTTAAGACATCGTTTGGTGTTGCAATGTGTTGGTGTGAGATTTGTGAAATATGAACTAACCCTTCAACACCAGGGAAGACTTCCACAAAGGCACCAAAGCTCGTCAAACGCTTAACTTTACCATCAAGTACGGCACCTTGTGGGGCTTTTTCTTCAATACCATCCCAAGGTTCTGGTAAAGTAGCTTTGATTGATAATGAAACACGTTCGCGGTCAGCATCAACGGATAAAATCTTCACCGTAACTTCTTGACCGACCTTCAATACATCAGCAGGCTTTTCAACCCGATCGTATGAAATTTCCGAAACGTGAACCAAACCATCGATGCCACCAAGGTCAACAAAGGCACCGAAGTTCGTCAAACGAGCAACTTTACCTTCAACGACATCACCAGCTTGTAAGGTCTTCAAAGCTTCTTCACGTTGTGCTTCGCGTTGCTTTTCAACAACGGCACGGTGTGATAAGATCAAGCGATTTTCGCTAGGTTCAATTTCAATAATCTTAAGTTCAAGTTCTTGGCCTTTATAGGCATTTAAATCTTCAACATAATGATCATCAATCATTGAGGCAGGGATGAAGCCACGAACACCAGCGTCAACGACTAACCCGCCCTTAACAACTTGCGTTACCGGAGCTTTAATCGTATGACCTGCTTCGTATTCTTTTTCAACATCGTCCCAAACTTTGCGAGCTTCTAACCGACGATGTGACAGTAAATAACTGCCGTTTTCCTTGTCGCTGCCAATTCGAGAAATGACAACCAAGTCTAACACATCACCGACTTTTGCGGCTTCGTTGACATCGTCAACCCGTTGTGTTGAGAGTTCCTTCAAAGGAACGACCCCTTCAACACCGGTACCTTGGATACCAACAATTACTTGTTTGTCATCGTCGATTGCTAAGACTTCACCCTTAACAACGTCACCGACGTTTACTTCTTCAACGCTGTTTAAAGCGTCTAAAAGTTCATTCTTCTCTTGGCTGTTTTCGTTTTCACTCATGCAAATTTCCTCCTGTCAACAATAACTCTAACCTATATCATAGCTGAAAACGCAATGAAAAGCTAGCTAAAAGCATTAAGTTAATACAATTAGATTGTTGAACTTTGTTTTTTTATAATAATTTCCGCAATGGCGGCCACAACTTCATCGATTGACATTGGCGTCGTATCAACAAGCGTGGCGTCTGTTGCCTGTGTTAATGGTGACACTTTACGCGTTGAATCTTTATGATCCCGTAATTCAATCTCAGCTTGTAACTGAGCTAAGGGAGTGTCGATGCCCTTCTTGATATTTTCGGCGTACCGGCGCTTAGCACGTTCCGCCGCTGAAGCCACTAAAAAGATCTTAACTTCGGCCTTGGGTAGCACCGTGGTACCAATATCACGACCGTCCATCACAATCCCACCGGCAGTTGCCATTTCACGCTGTTGATCCGTTAAAATCGTGCGTACTTGCGGTAATGCTGCAATCGTTGAGACGTTATTCGTAACGTCTGGTTGGCGAATCGCCGCCGTGATGTCTTCCTGGTTAGCAAAAACGAGTTGATCTGGTTCTCCAGGCTTGAAACTAATCTTGAGCGTTTGCATCGCTGTAACGACGGCTGCTTCATCCGCCAGATCAACGTGTTGTTGCATCGCCCAATACGTAACTGCTCGGTACATCGCACCCGTATCAACATAAATATAGCCAAACCGTTTTGCAACTAGTTTGGCTACGGTACTCTTGCCAGCTGAAGCCGGACCATCGATGGCCACCTGTAGTGCTTGCTTAGCCATTAACTAACCCCTCACAATCTGCAAAAATCGTGTATTAACGGACACGTAACCGTTGACCAGCTGAAATCGTTGCTCCAGATGATAAACCATTTAACTCTAACAATTTATCCACTGAAATTCCAGCATTCGTAGCGACTCGATAGACCCCTTGACCGGCTTCTACCGTAACGTACTTGGCACTTGAAGATGATTCTGAGGAGCTACTGCTGCTAGTACTGCTACTGTCTTCAGTACTCGCACTTGCTTTTGAACTAGCAGCGGCTGAACTAGCCGCTTTGGAACTGGCTGCTTTAGAGCTAGCCAATGCCAAGCTACTGCTCTTGGCAGCAGCTTTTTTCGACGATGCGGCCGCTTTTTTCTTGCTAGCAGCAACCGAAGACTTGCTGTCAGCAACACTGGCCGATGACTTTTTCGAGCTCGAACTAGCAACTTGTTCGGTCTGTTGCGGATTATTAAGCGAATTCTTTTTCACCAAAAAATATCCAATTGGCGCCAAAGCAAGCAACAAAATCAAGACCACTAAAACGGTCGTTAATGTTGAGTTGCTACTGTCTTGTTTTCGTTTTTGAGTTCGCGATAAGTTGCCCGAGTCATCCCGATCGTCTTCAAAAGTTTTGTCCCACGGCTTATCCGCTTGGGATTTGTCATTCTCATTTTTTTGACTCATAGGGTGTTCCTCCTCAAAAAACTTTCAACCAATATTGTAACATAACCCTGAATTGATTTCTTTAAGAATTTAGTAAAAACAATTGAGCTAAGCGTTGCTCCCACGATATTGTTGGTGTCGTCGTAACTGCTCTGACCGCCGTCAACCCTAATGCGATCAGTGGCAGTGGTTCACCAGCAAGTTGACAACATTGTGCCGTATGCGGGACTGCGGACTCATCAAAATAAGCTAACATCACAGCTCGATGACAAGTTGTTGTTTGCACATAGACCATCAAAGCCCGCAGTTCACGTTCCTTCGCCACTTGCCGATCAGCAAAAATCGTTGCAACCATCGTTGGCGTCGCTCCCTGCTGCCAGTACGATTGCAAGACCACGCTACGGTCATCGACCGGGGGTTGTTTCGCTTGATAACGTGCATAATCTTGCTGGATCTCGTTAGGCGTGGCAGCCGTCAATTCGTTCAGATTACGCACAAGATTCTCATCCCCTGGTGCATAGAGCATGATGGCCATCGCCTGGTGACCATCCCGGCCCGCGCGACCAATCTCCTGGACATAATCAGCTAAAGTCGTTGGCAAATGATAGTGAATCACTAAGCGAATATCCGCTTTATTAATTCCCATCCCAAACGCCGACGTTGCACAGATAACATCCAATTGCCCCGCCATGAATTGCTGTTGGATTTTAAAGCGGTCATCAGCCGCTAAGCCCGCATGATAAGCAGCCACTCGTAATGTTGTCGTTGTCCGCAACCATTCAGCAATTAAGTCAGTTTGCCGTTTGGAGGTAAAATAGACGATTGCTGGCCCGCGAGTGCTCGTCACTAAATGTTGTAAGGTAGCCCGTTTGCTAGCTTCATCGTTAACTTGTTCAACCGCCAAATAAATATTAGGACGGTTAACCGAATATAAGACTTGCTGCGCGCTAGGAACAGCTAGTTGTGTCACAATATCTTGCCGGACTTGCCGTGTTGCCGTTGCTGTTAACATTAGTGTTCGCGGTGAGCCTAATTGCTGGTGAATGTGGCCGAGGCGTCGATAATCCGGGCGAAAATCGGGGCCCCAAGTTGAAATACAGTGCGCCTCATCAATGACCAGCAGCGCTAACGGCACTTGCATCAGCGCTGCTTGAATCACATCTTGACTCAACATTTCCGGTGAAACAAACAAAAATTTTATTTGTGCCAAATGATTCAGTAACCGCTGACGAGCACCATAGTCTAACTGTGATGTTAGGGCCGCCACTTGCTTTTCGCCCTGATAATTCAAACGGGCCACCTGATCTTGCATCAACGAGATGAGCGGTGACACCACCACAACCAGTCCCGGCAACGCAGCACCGACTAGCTGATAAATCAGCGATTTGCCAGTCCCCGTTGGTAACACCGCCAAAACATCTTGGCCCGCTAATAATTTCTGGATAACCGTTAATTGACCAGGCCGGAATTCGTCAAAGCCATATTTTGTTTTTAATAACTGATATAACTCATCCTCTGACATGATGACACCTCATAATTTGAAATAGCCGGAACTCAAAAAAATCTAAGGTAGGCACTGCAGCTTGTGCATCTTGAAACGACCAGTTCGCAATATCGGGGCGATTGACAAAAATAGTGGTCAACTGCTGCATCAAAGTGCTACTTAGCACCGACTCAAACGGAAACTGGGGTAACCAAATCGCGACTTCTAACAAGTGCTCCCGAACCGTGCTTAATTTTAAACGCCTCGTCTGCGCAATCATCGCCAGTTGATTGGTCTTGACAAAAGTTTGATACGTCTGCCAGGCGCTTTTACTGATCACACTAGATTGCTTTAAGGGTGCTAATAGGTTCCACAATGGATCGGTTGTTTGATGGTGTTGCAGCCAATTGATCCATTGACAAAAAACATCCATTCGCATCAAGCCGGTTTCGAGCGGCTGACGACCTAATTGTTCAGCCAATTGTTCATTAGTAAGTCCAGGTTCCCGATAACCCGTCAAACCTTGGACAAACACTGTCGGCAACTCTGGTACCGACAGGCTCGTTAAGAAAGCTATCAATGCCGCATGAACTCGGCTACCAAGTTCCGCCTTCGGTTGCTGTCGTAACCAGTGTTTGACCTGTGCTTGGATTCCCGGATCAGTCGTCACCGGATAGTAATGACGATCGTGATGAACTAATTCAGAAACCACTTGTAGCGCTAGCTGACTAACAATTATAAAACGACGAACATCTGTCGTTTGAAACGCCTGGAAAGCTTGAGGTAAGTATAATGTTTGCCGCAATTCTGCTTGGCGCCGTTCACCAGCTGGCGTTAATTGCCAACATCCCGTTGCCGTACTGACTAATTGCCCGTTTTCTTCTAGGACAGCAGTTGCTGCCATGAAGTCTTCTAAGGGGACACCGTGCCAGCTGTCGAGCAGTTCTAAACACCCCGCTGTTAATCCGGCAAAAAGTGTTGAGACCGTGCGGCGACCGCGCAACACATTGAACAAGCCCTTTGCCCGTCGCGGCGTCGGGCCGAATAACAATAGAACGTAGTCTGTAAACACGGTAAGGCCTCCCTCCGAATGTTTTTTGTTGCTACTTTTATTTAATCGATTACCGGCCACTTTTTAAACTCACAGATGACCAGCTAAGAGCACTAGCAAAGGATAAATCACCATATCAGCCCCTACTTCCGAACCTTTCTAGTTAGTCGTAAAGCACTTCAACGCCACCTTATTTCAGCCACTGCCAAATACACATCCTCTGACGATTCGAAAGCTAGTCGCGGTAAAGACTTAAACCATAATTGATCAACACTACGCGTATTTAAGAATATCACGATGACGACTAATAAAAAAGGCAGTCACCTTGCAGTTACGCAATTGGTGACCACCCAAATTATTTAGATTAAATCCGGCTCATAAGCTGATTATGGTTGCCTAACCATTTAGCTAGCCGTTGATAGACCAGCCAGAAGACGTTGCCGACTAACAGTCCCTTGATTAGATTGAACGGAATCACAGCCACTAGCACAACCGTATTCAACGACATGCTGAGCTTCATCCCCATCACCTGCAAGTAGAATGGCAAGACGAACGTCAAGTTGGCTAACGATTCAATGACCACTAGACCAATTGTCGCCACCGCAATGGCCACGGGCATTCGCCACTTAGGATTACCACGATAATAACGCAGCACTAGCGCAAAGGCTAAGATCAGCACTGCCGTTCCCAGAAAACTAGCTAGGGAACCGATTAAATCGTAGATGGCAAAACCCATCATCGCTGAATGAAGGAGCAATTTGATGATGGTAATGACGAACGCCCCTCCCACGCCAAAAAGAAATAGACCAATTAGAATCGGAATATCCGAAAAATCAATCTTCATCCATGGCGCAATCGGTAAAATCGGAAACTCCACTAACATTAAAATATACGCAATGGCACCGAGTAAGGCTATGCCCACTAGTCGGTGTAACGTTGTATGTTGCATAACGCACCCTCCTATGGGTCATCTTCAATGAACCGCATTACCAGTTGTCCAAATAAAAAAGTCCACCCGATCACACTAACTGTCATCCGGGCGGACTTACTTGCAACGCTTGGCAAATAAGCTCGATCTTCTTTATACCAGACTTTACTGTCGACTTTGGAATTACACCAAATCACTATGCAGACGCATAGGTCGCGGGTTATTACCGCCGGTCGGGAATTACACCCTGCCCTGAAGATGAACCAATATTTATTTTTACAAATTCATTTTAACGGCTTTCGTCCAAAAATGCAAGCGCTATCGTTCACCTTTTAACTTGCTAATTTCAATTGGCTTTAATTTCCGGTACTCCCCGGGTTGTAAGCTCTGCAAGTCAAGAACTCCATAGCGTTCACGCTTTAACTTAGTCACTGGATGACCAACTGCTGCTAACATTTTCTTAACTTGGTGGTTATGGCCTTCGTGAATCGTTAATTGGACTAGCGCATTATTCTTCTTGTGATCACTATCTAACAGATTCGACTTAGCGGGAGCCGTTTTACGGCCATCGATTTCAACCCCTAAGCGTAATTGCTTGAGATCGGCATTCGTTGGCACCCCTTCGACTTTAGCCAAATAAGTCTTCTTGACTTCGTACTTTGGATGAGTTAACCGATTTGCTAAGGCGCCGTCATTAGTCATAATCAATAGCCCCGATGTATCATAGTCCAACCGCCCCACTGGGTAAATTCGTTCAGAAACATCTTCAAAAAAGTCCAGCACCGTCTTACGGCCTTTTTCATCATGAACCGTCGTTACGACCCCCCGTGGCTTATAAAATAAATAATACACGAGTTTTTCCGCATTCAACGGCACGCCATCTACTTCGACACGGTCACTAGGTTCAACTTTGACACCAAGCGTGGTGACCGTCGTCCCATTGACCTTAACATGGCCAGACGTAATCAACACTTCTGACTTACGCCGCGAAGCAATTCCTGCTTCCGCCATCACTTTTTGTAATCGTTCTGCCATTATTTATCCTCACGTTCTGCTTGTAGTTTATCTTGAAATGCATTTAAAAACAGGTCCGTCTCCGGCGCCGGATGTTCAGCGTCACTTAACGCAGCCAAATCAATCGTTGGTAAATCATCCAAAGATTTTAGACCAAAGTAATCCAAAAATAGCTCCGTGGTGCCATATAGGATTGGTCGTCCCGGTTCATTCAAGCGCCCAGTCTCGGTCACCAACTGCCGCAAAACAAGTTTTTGAATCGTCGAGCCGCTGTGCACACCGCGAATCTCATCAATCTCAATTCGTGTTAATGGTTGCCGATACGCAATAATGGCTAACACTTCCAATGAAGCTTGTGACAGACTAGTCGTCAATGGGGCCTCAAAGTAACGCTTTAATATTGACGCTACCTCAGCCTTGGTCGCTAATCGGTAAGTATTCGCCGTCGATAAGATCATTAACGCACTGTCTGAGTCTTGCTGATACTTCATAGCTAATTGTGTCAACATCGTTGTAATCGCCGGCTTGGCAAATCCTGTGGCGTGCTCAATCTCAGCAACCGTGATGCCTTCATCACCCGCCACAAATAATAATCCTTCAATTTGTTCAATGTTCGTCATGCTGTTCATCCTGTCGTAAATATAAATGAATCGGACTCAGCGGCGCAGCTTGTTGCAAGGCCAACTGATCCTGCTTGGTTAATTCTAACACAGCCATAAAGGTTGTCACTAACATTTCATCGCTAGCACTGACCGTAAACAGCTCAGCAAAGTCTAAGCCCTGTGGTTGCTGCTGCAGCTGTGTGGTAATTTGCATCATTCGTTCATCAATATTAATCGTTTCCGCTACGACCGTTTTCGTTAATGGCCGTACCCGCCGCCGTTTAGCCACCAGTTGTCGAAATGCCGCTTGCAAGTCATCCAACGTGATTCCCGCGGTCAGCTTGGGCGCACTTAAATCGGACGGCACGAGCATCGCTTCGCGCGTAAAATGTTGGTGCCGGGCCCGTTCCTTAGTCCGTAATTCGCCAGCAGCTTCTTGATAAACCTTATAGGCCAATAATTCAGCAACTAGTGAATCACGAGGATCCTCTTCATCATTACCGTCATCAACATCATCTAGCTCAGGCTGTGGTAGCAAGAAACGACTTTTGATCGTCATCAAAGTCGCCGCCATGACCAAATAGTCACCAGCAATGTCCAATTTCAACGCTCGCATGGAATGCAAGTAGTCCAAATACTGTTGGGTAATCGCCGCGATTGGAATATCATAAATATCCATCTTATTTTGTCGAATAAGGTGTAGTAACAAATCCAAAGGTCCCTCAAACTCTGAAATTTTAATGGTGATTGGTTGTTGATTATTTGTCACGATTACGCTCCCACGCACCAATGATTGGCGCCATTTCTAAAGTTCCCATGACCCGTTGGTTCGGATACAACGCAGCGAGCTCATCTAACATTTGATATTGATTGGCCGCCGTTCGTTCCTCAGGTGATAATGAGTCATGATGTAGCAAGATAAAGTCGCTGCCAACTTCAATACCAATAATACCGCAAAAGTCACCGTCACCTTGACGCCATAACAATAACTGATGGTCATCAGTTGACTGGTACCACTTCATCTCAGTTTGTAAATGCGCTAAATCTTTAAAATCAGTGATAAATGATAGTAGCCCCATCGCCACCTTCTCATAATCCTTACGATATTTAACGAGCACAGTATCGCCTCCTTGCCTGCTTGGTTTTACACGTCACTAGGCCCGTGGATGGTACTTATTATAAACCTCAGCTAAGCGTTTTTTTGAAATATGCGTATAAATTTGGGTCGTTGAAATATCAGCGTGTCCCAATAGTTCTTGGACAACTCGCAAATCCGCACCATTTTCCAAAATATGCGTGGCAAATGAATGTCGTAACGTATGCGGCGTAACATTTTTTTCAATTCCGGCCGCTTTAACTTCCGCCTTCAGATTTTTCCACACGCCCTGCCGACTCAGCTTACCACCATGGTTATTAATGAATAAGTACGTATTGCGACGTTTAGCCGACACAAGCTTAGGTCGCGCCGTCTTCAAATACCGGGTAATAAAATCAATCGCCACATCCCCAATGGGAATAATCCGTTCCTTATCGCCCTTTCCAATCGTTTGAATCAATCCCAAGTCCAAGTGCAGGTCATCCATAGTTAGATTGATTGTTTCACTGACCCGTAGCCCCGTCGCATACATGACTTCCAGTAAGGTCCGGTCACGCAATCCCAATGGTGTATTTAGTTTAGGAACAGCCAGTAACCGTTCGACTTCCCGTGGTGATAGTACTTGCGGCAAATGTTGGGCTCGCTTAGGCGTATCGATTTTTAACATTGGATCCGTATCGATGGCGTGCATCTGTGCTAAATATTGAAAAAATTTGCGCAGGCTTGAAACGCTGTGAATAATCGTGTTGCGCGACTTGCCCGCTTCATCTAAATACTGCAAATAATTCAAGAGGACGTATCGATCAACCACACGATAGTCCGTGATCTGCTGGCTCATTAAGTACTCGCTGAACGTGGTGAGATCCTGAGCGTAACTCTTGATCGTATTCTCGACCAGTCCCCGTTCAACACGCAAAAAATGCAGGTAATCAGCAAGCTGGTCCTGCATTTTTTGATCAATCGTCGGCTTGCTCATCGGCAATCTTGACTAGCTTGATTTCACCTGGTTGTTGGCTAATCAAGCGTTGCTTCAATAAATTACCCACGGCACGCTTGAATTGTGACTTGCTGATGCCGAAATAATTGCGAATATCATCAGGATCACTCTTGTCCCAGAATGGCAATGCGTGGTTGGCTTGGTGTTGCAAGGCCGCTAGCAACATCTGCGCATCGTCACCAATTTCTTCATAGCCCCGCGGTTTCAACGATAAATTCAGTTCGCCATCCCGCAAATGACCAATCACCCGCGCTTTGACATGTTGCCCCATGCGTGGTTCCTGTTCACGTTCTGACGGGTGAACGAAGCCCAAATGATTATCATCGGTAATTACCGACGTACCCGCCATCTTCAAACGAAAAACAGTCGCCATCGTATCCGTATTTTTGACCTGTTCCCGATCATACGGTTTGGCAATCGCCTCAAAATCTGTCAATTCCGCTAAGGTTGCCCATAACCGTTGCTTATTATCGCGGGCTAACTTAACGTATAAGCGATCATCCTTTTTAGGCCATAACCGGCTGATAGTTGGTAATTCGTCTAATGACACAACTAAGTCCTTGTTCGGCAAGCCAACATCGACAAAGACACCCAGATCATGACGCGTCCGGACAACTGTGCCCCACACAAAGTGATCGAACGAAATTTCTGGCACCAAGCGTGTCATTTGTAAATGGTGATCTTCATTCTCGTAGACAAAGCCTTCATATAGCCCACCAATATGTAATGGCTGCTCCGGTTCCGTTTTATCGACCCATAACGTTTGACCATTTACTTGTACGAAGTATGCTTCATCATTTTCGTCGGTTACCTTCGCTGTAACCACCGTTCCAATAATACTATCCATATGATAACTCCTCTGAATGTCCATCGAAAAAATCAACGCACGTGTTCTTAATTACTGTAAACTTAAATGTAAGACTTGAATAATGCAATAAGTGATACCAGCCGCAATAATCGGTCCCGCAGCAATCCCTTTGAGCAAAACAACACCCATGATAGTGCCAAATACTAATGCTACGGTAATTTCCGGTGTCGCTGACAACAGTCCGACACCATGAAAAGAGAGCACTGAGACAAGGACTCCACATGCGACCGCAATCCAACCAACTGGCGATTTAAATGCATGCCACAGGTCGCGAAACCCAATTTGACCAGTGGCAATCGGAATCAAAATCGCCACGGTGATTACCGTTACACCCCAATTAATTCCCTTTTGACCAATCGTCGTCAATAATTTACTTGTATTAGGAATCAACTTAATGAGTAGCACGACAACGGTCGCAATTTGCAAGGACTGATTTTTCCCCAACCATGCCACCACTAAAATTGCTAATAAAAATAACCAACTTTCCATACGACACCTCACGTGTTATCAATTGTAACTGAAAACGGTCCGAATTACGAGGGGTGTTAGCCCGTTACTCATCAATTTCACAATCCCCCCTGACTAATCACCGATTCCTGTTCTTTAATCTTGGAAGGAACCATGCTTGAAAAGTGCCAAATCGTTTGAATGCCTGTTCGTCAGCGAAGGACGTCCTAATCCGCCTTCCGAGGCTGGGTGCCAATTGCTGGAACGCAGCCGACGTCGATTTGAGCTAACGCCCAACCCGCGTCATCTCAAATACGAGTCTTATTCTAAGCCGGAAGCAACGCACTTCCGCCTAAGAATAATTTGGCTACTGAGCATTGGCATCCAGCCCCTCCAGTCTCAAGAGTGTGAAAGGCCGCGGGTTGAAGTCGAGCATTGCCTAGCCACCGAATGAATGCGGTCTGGACATTGATTCGGTGGCGTAGCAAGCACAGGCTTCAGCGGCCCTGAACACGTTTCGGTAAGCCGCTCGAACGCCTGATGGACGGCTACTTAGCTTGTTGCCATCGGTCACGCATATTTTTGGTCCCAGACCTTTAAATATAAAAGATTAAATTGCCAATGCGCCTCGCTTTAGACTACTTCACCAATATCGAAATTTAAAAATAGTGCGTTATCCCAATGCTATAATTTATCCGATAGTTGACTGCCGAAATCACTATATATGGTCAAACAATGATCAGTCAATCAAAAGTTGAGTACGTCTATATCTGCCATTTGAACACCGTCTTGACCGGAAGGCGGTTCTGACAATGCCCAGTGGGAAATTTCACTTGGCAAGCGTTTTGGGCTTGGTTAGTGAAAGGCCAGTATTTGAGACGCGGTTTTCCGGCTCAAATCTGTGCCCACCACGTTCCGGCAATTGTCAGAAATGCCTGTAGGTCAGTGTAGGACGTACTTTTTAAGCAAATTTACACTAGTTTGTCCCTAGTTCCAGCGGGCTTAAGCTGGCAACATTTGCCGTTGACGATTTGGCACTTTTCAAGCATGTTTCATGCTAATTTAGCTGGAGTAAGGCAATTTATGTAATATAAAAAGCCGCCGCAAAGCGGCGACTTTTTAACATCAAATTAGATTTGATCTTAAAGGGCGTTTGAAGCACCGCGGTATACAAGGCCACGACGTGAATCAACTGTGATCAATTGACCATCAGCAATAACACTAGTTGCATCCTTAACACCAACGATAACAGGAATTCCCATTGAGATACCAACAACAGCAGCGTGTGAAGTTAAACCACCGTTTTCAACAACTAAAGCACTTGACTTTTCGATTGCTGGTAAGTAGTCTTTGTCAGTCGTCTTAGTAACTAAGACGCCACCTTCAACGGCCTTGTCGATAGCTTCTTGAGCAGACGTTGCGATTACGGCTTTACCGATAACCGTTTCATCACCGACACCTTGACCATCAGCTAACTTAGAACCAATTAATTGGATCTTCATGATGTTAGTCGTACCGCGTTCACCAACTGGCACACCGGCAGTGATCAAGATTAAGTCGCCTTCCTTGGCAAAGCCAAGTTCAACCGCCTTAGAAGCAGCTAAATCAAACATGTCATCAGTGGTTTCTGGTTTTTCAGCCACGATTGGTTGAACACCCCAGTTAACCATTAAGCCACGTTGAGTCCGTTCGTCAAAAGTGATTGCTAAGATATCAGCATTTGGACGGTACTTCGAAATCATCTTAGCCGTGTAGCCAGATTCAGTCGCAGCAACGATCGTCTTAATGTTCAAGTTCTTAGCAGCCCGAGCAATCGCAATCCCGATTGTTTCAGTAACACTTGTCTTGTCAAAACGGTTTAATTGTAACGTTCCGTTTTCAGCCAAAGTGTTTTCAGCCTTTTCGTCGATCTTAGCCATCATGGCAACTGATTCAACAGGGTAAAGACCATTAGCACTTTCACCAGAAAGCATCGTTGCATCAGTACCATCAAAGACGGCGTTGGCAACGTCAGAAGCTTCGGCACGAGTAGGACGTGGGTTTTCTTGCATTGAGTCTAACATTTGGGTAGCCGTGATAACAGGCATGCCTAAAGCATTACACTTCTTGATTAAACTCTTTTGTACCAATGGCACATTTTCAGCAGGAATTTCAACACCCATGTCACCACGAGCAACCATCAACCCGTCACAAACCTTAAGAATTTCATCGGCGTTGTCGATACCTTCTTGTGATTCGATTTTAGGGAAGATTTGAACGTGTTCCATGTGCTTTTCTTCAAGTAATTCACGGATGTCTAAGACATCTTGTGGCTTACGAACGAATGAAGCAGCGATGTAGTTGATTTCATGATCCAAACCAAAGCGAATATCGCTTGAGTCTTTTTCAGTGATCCCAGGTAAGTTGATTGAAACGCCAGGAGCGTTAACACCCTTACGTGAGCCTAAAACACCGGCGTTTTGAACAGTCGTAACCAATTCGCGGTTAGCTTCGTCTTTTTCGTCGATCTTCATGTCTAATAAACCATCATCAAAGAGGACATGGCCACCTACATGAACGTCATCAAAGAGATTCTTGTAAGTAACGGCAATCTTATCATGGGTCGTATCTAATGATTCGTCCATGGTAATACGAACCTTGTCACCGATCTTGTATTCAGATTTCCCGTTAGCTTGAACGGTCGTCCGAATTTCAGCACCCTTAGTATCAAGCATGATACCAACGGTCTTACCCGTAATCTTTTCTGCTTCATGAACTTTGTTTAAGCGATCTAAATGTTCTTCATGATCACCATGTGAAAAGTTAAAGCGGAAAATATTTGCGCCGGCTTCGATTAATTTAACAATAGTGTCAGTATCGGTGCTGGCAGGACCAAGTGTTGAAACAATCTTGGTTTTCTTCATAAGAAAAATCTCTCCCTTGAAAGTTTTTATAAAAAGACATTAACGTCATTTTTATCAGATTAAAATAAGAACAAACATGCCATGATTACTTGAATGAAATTTCTTCATTCAACTTATCTAATGACACTTCAACGTCATGCTTAGATTCAAATAAATCTAAGATGTTGTGGTTGACTAATTGGTTGTTTTGAATCCCAACCGCTAAGCCACCCTTGCCGGCAAGCAAGAGTTCCACAGCGTAGGCACCCATCTTGCTGGCCATGACACGGTCTTTAGCAGTTGGATTCCCACCACGTTGCATATGAGCAATGGTATTCCCACGAGCATCAAAGTCACCATATTCGGATAACTTCTCAACAAACTCCTGGGCACCCATGACACCTTCGGCTAACACAATCAAGTTGCTCCGATGACCATTGGCCCGGTTATGCTTAATCTTGTTGGCGATTTCTTCCATGTCCCAATCAACTTCGGGGACCACGATAGCAGTCGCGCCGATTGAAACACCGGACCATAAGGCTACGTCACCAGCGCCACGACCCATAACTTCCACAACGAAAGTCCGGTCATGACTATGAGCCGTATCATAAATCCGGTCAAGGGCTTGCACGTTGGTGTTGACAGCAGTGTCAAAACCAATTGTGAAGTCCGTGTAAGGAATATCATTATCGATCGTTCCTGGAAGACCAATCGTGTTGTAGCCGTGTTCCGTTAAGCGCAATGCGCCATGGTAAGAACCATCGCCACCGATAACAACCAAAGCATCGATGCCGAACCGCTTTAATTGTTCGATCCCTTTTAATTGACCTTCTTCATGCGCGAATTCTGGGTAACGTGCGGAGTACAATAAAGTTCCACCACGCTGAATCACACCATCTAAGTCGGCTGCTTCTATTTTGTGAATGTCACCGGCAACTAATCCAGCAAAGCCGTAATTGATGCCGTATGCTTCCAACCCTTCAGCCATTGCTTTACCAGCAACTGCACGAACGGCCGCATTCATACCAGGAGCGTCGCCGCCACTGGTTAAAATACCAATGCGTTTCATTTTTTCACCTCAGGCAATAAATTGAGTTCGTAACTCCATAAGTGATTCTAACACTTTTCCCGTAGATTGTCTGTTATTTTCTAAAATTAAATGCGGTAAAAAACGCCGTCGTATCAAGGGATAGCGTTCTTCATCACGACATTATCGCGACCTAATAAGGTTGTAAGCGCTCCAACCAAATCAGGATTTTCTACGACCCAATACTGTGAATTTAGTTCAACTGTTCGATGCGCCGCGGCCGAGTAGATTAGAACTGGATTAGGGCCCCGATATTGACTTAAAATCTTTAAAATTTTCTTTTGCACAGTCGCCGTTGCTTGCTCAGGTTGCAACCGCAAAAAGAGTTGGCCGGTTGGTTTAGGTAATTGTTCTGCCAACTGCCAAGTGTTTACGATCACTTGCAGATCCCGCTGTTGCTCGACCTTACCACTAATCAACACAATCGCTTCCGGTTTCAATTCCGCCCGAATCCGTTGGTAAGTGTTGGGAAAAATCGTTAAGTCGATTTCACCAGACAAATCACTTCCAGTTGCAAACGCCATCGGTTGACCACGCTTAGTCCGAATCGTTCGGACTTTTGTAATATAGACCAATATTTGGGCCGGTTGTTCACTCGTGAGCGTGCTGACTAATTGCGTATGTCGTTGTTGAGCCAGCCAATCATACGCCTCTACTGGGTGCCCCGAGACATACACACCAAGATATTCCGCTTCTTTAGCTAATCGCTCACTTAACGGGAGTTCAGGTTGCTTTTTGATTTTAGGTGCCAGTGATTCGAACAACGTCATACTGTCCCCGGCTAACTCCGCACTGGACATCAGCTCTGGCACGCTAGTCAGTAACTCCGCGCGGTTCAGGCCAAAGTGATCGAACGCGCCGGCATAAATCAGCGCGTTCATTAAATCGACTTTGAGCCACTTGGCATCGATGCGTTGCATAAACTGCTGAAGATTTTTAAACGAACCGTTGGCCTGGCGTTCATCGAGCACACTAGCAATAAAATCACGTCGCAAGCCTTTGATTGAACTTAACCCGAACACGATGGCTTGACCATTCCAATCAAAATATTGCCCACTACGATTAATATCTGGTGGGATGATGGCTACCTGATGCTGGCGAGCTTCCGCTAAATATTGCTTTAACTTAGTTCCGTTGCCTAATACCGAGTTCATCAACGAAGTAAAGAACGCTCCCGAATAATGGACCTTCAAGTAGGCCAATTCAAAGGCCATCTTACTATAAGCAATCGCGTGGGAACGGTTGAAACCATAATTAGCAAATTGCTCAATATATTGATAGACCTGGGTCGCAACAGTTTCAGAATAACCATTTTGTTGTGCACCGGCGATAAATTGCTGCCGCATTTTATCAATCACCGCATGCTTCTTTTTACTCATAGCACGCCGCAATAAGTCGGCCTCACCCAGTGTAAAACCACCCATGACCGCCGCAACTTGCATGACTTGTTCTTGATAGACCAAAATACCGTACGTTGGTCCTAAAATTGGCGCGAGTTGTTCCGCTGGATAGCTGACGGGTTCTTGGCCCTGTTTCCGGGCAATAAAATGATCAATATTTTCCATTGGTCCTGGCCGGTATAGTGCATTGACCGCTGCGACCAACTCAAAATTATCCGGATGTAGTCGTCGGAGAACATTGCGAATACCAGCCGATTCAAATTGGAAGACCCCCGTTGTATCACCGGCCTGAAATAATTTTAAGGTCGCTGGGTCATTCAAATTGATCTTAGTAATGGCCAAGGGCTTGCCAGTTTGGCGCTGAACGTAATGTAGCGCACTGGCCATTAAAGATAGATTCCGTAATCCTAAGAAATCCATCTTTAATAAACCAACTGCTTCGACGGTGTCCTTAGTATACTGGGTCATCATCATGGTTTCACTACCCGCTTGTAATGGAACAATTTGAATCAACGGCTTTTGACTTAACACGACCCCCGCCGCATGTGTCGAGTAATGTCGCGGCAAGCCCTCCAGGCGTTGTGCGGTTTCAAATAGCAATTTATTTTTAGTCGAATCAGCAACTAGATTTTGCAAACGTTGTGAACCTTGATAAGCCTGCTGTAACGTGATGTGTAACTGGTTGGGAATCGCCGCACTCCAATCACTCATCTCATAAGTTGATAACCCAAAGACCCGACCAACATCGCGTAAAGCCTGCTTGGCGGCCAAAGTCCCAAACGTGATGATTTGAGCGACGCGGTCATGGCCATACTTATCATGAACATAATTGAGGACTTGCTCACGACGGTTATCAGGAATGTCTAAGTCAATGTCCGGCATATTAGCCCGTTTAGCATTCAAAAAACGTTCAAATAACAAGTTATATTGTAACGGATCGACATCCGTAATATTAAGCACATAAGCGACTAATGACCCTGCTGCCGACCCCCGTCCAGGGCCCGTCGTGATATTAGCCTCGTGGGCAAAATTCATCACATCCCACACAATCAGAAAGTAATCATCAAAGCCCATCTGATCAATCACGGTTAGTTCACGATTCAAGCGATCTTGATAGCTCTGTTGATCAACGGGCCCCGTCATGGCGGCTAAGCGCTGCTTTAAGCCAGCCGCACATAACTGCCGTAAATAGACATTGGCCGGCTGTTCATCAGGCGTTGGAAATTGCGGTAACTGCGGCGGCTGAAATTGTAATTCCACTCGACACTGCGCCGCAACTTCGGTCGTAGCATCAAGCGCACCTTTCAATCCGAGTTGATCGTAATCGGCGGCCACCATACTAGCCGGCCGTAAGTAATGACTCCCTTCTATACCTTGTAACGTCTCAGGCTGTTCGATCTGCTGTCCCCGATCGATCGCCCGTAAAACTGAGACGGCAAAATAATCCTTTGCTTGAACATAGTCGACTGGATCTAACGCAATTACCGACAATTGCTGTTGGTGGGCAAAGTCAGTCATCGTCGTTCGCAGTGCGGGTGCTTGGTCCAAAGAAACGCCCAAGTAAAGGCTATCAGGATCGACGGCTTGTACGAGTGTGGCGACCCAATTAGCAGCCCGGTCAGCGCCATCTTGTAACAGTAAGGCGGTCAATTCACTGTCTTTAGCTGGCGTTAATACCATCAAGTGGTCCAAATAGGGTAAGACCGCTGTTAACGGCAATCCCTCAGCCGCAGCCGTTTGCTTCATCGTCGACAACCGCATCAAATTTTGATAACCCGTTCGATCTTTAGCAAGGACCACTAAACCGAACGTTTGATCCGTTAAGTCACGCCCTAACAAATTCAATGTAATGCCTAAGACCGGGGTAATTTCTGCCTGGCAACAAGCATTGTAAAAATCAACAATACCGTACATGACATCGACGTCCGTTAAGGCCAGTGCTGAATAACCATGTTGCTTAGCAGTCTGGACTAGCTCATTGACGGTGCTAGTACTTTGTAACAGACTGAACGTACTCAATACCTGTAATGGGACATACTGCGACAATATCGCCGCCCCCTTTCATTAATTAAAATGCGATGTATCGGTTATGCTTCAAACCGAAAAATGATGTCAATGAAGTGATCCGCTAGCAGAAATCAGCTGTCAACCAGGCCATTACTAACAAACCCAATCAGCAACTTGAGAAACATTCAAGCATACCTCATGAACAATTGACCAATGACGCGTAGTAGTTACTATTCATTATACCAAACAGTTGTTCTAAGCGGCAGTCATAAGTCACCATGTTCACTAACAAGATGGTCTTCAACTCGACTACGGTATCAAAGATCAACCTGGTGACCACCTACTAGGACTAATTTTTCTAATTAAAGCCTTAATATCCCGTTATTATCCAATTGCTTTTTCCCACCGGTGTGTTAAAATAATTTTCATTGGGAGGTGTCGGAAAATGATGAGACAACTTACGATTATTTTTTGGAGTGTCCTCTTCGGTGAAGTCATCGGCTACATTGGTGGCGCCCTCGAACAACTGGACTATAATTTCGGTGAAATTGGCATCGTGGCCGCAGTCTTTGCGCTAGTCGTTGTCAACAGCATCACTTATATTACTAATCATTCCCAACCCGCTAAAGGTTCAGATAATAAGTAATTTAAAATGAGAAGGGGCTATGCCACAGCTAAGCCGCTACACAAACAAGAAGGACGAGCAACCGAATGCGGGTTGTTCGTCCTTTTTGCTGAACCCTTTGACCGAGGCACGTGGTATCCACAGC
The DNA here is from genome assembly GCF_032681335.1 of Lactiplantibacillus sp. DA1. Lineage (NCBI taxonomy): Bacteria > Bacillati > Bacillota > Bacilli > Lactobacillales > Lactobacillaceae > Lactiplantibacillus > Lactiplantibacillus sp. DA1. The sequence continues at coordinate 210,505 of NZ_JAWHTQ010000002.1, forward strand.
CGCTCAAAATGTGTGCAAATCAATTAATTGATAAATCGTTCAATCATCCACAGTTAGTCAGCACTTTCTTGAGCGTTTGGTAACGATTTGCATCTTTTCTCTTATAATATCTTAGACCATCACCAATATGGTTCCAATCTACACATAATCAAAAACCTGGACTGTGAGTATTTAAAGATGCTCACAGTCCAGGTTTTTTGCTGATACGACTTTTATTACCAGCACTCGTAATCATCAGTTGTTAATCCAATTAATAACACTTATGCGGGTTGAGTCGTTTGATTTTCAAATACTAAGTGATCGTCCATCAAGTTAATAGCAACCGTCGATTTAGGAGCTACGCGGCCCGCAATAATCTCTTTAGCGAGAGGCGTTTCAACATGATTAGTAATAAAGCGTCGCAGTGGCCGCGCCCCATACGCCGGTTCATACCCCTGCTTAGCAATCCACTTCTTAGCTTCATCTGAAATTTTCAGTGTGATTTCACGGTCTTGTAGCCGTGCCGATAACCGAGCAATCAATTTCACCACGATTGCTTCAATCGCACCTAATTGTAATGGCGTAAACATAATGATGTCGTCAATCCGGTTTAAGAATTCTGGTTTAAACCGGCTTTGAACCAGCTGCATGACTTGTTGATGCGTCTCATCGGACAAATGCCCCTGATCATCAACACCAGCCAGCAATAGCTCTGAGCCCAAATTCGACGTCATGATCAGGATAGTATTCTTAAAGTCAACTGTCCGTCCCTGACCATCCGTTAAACGCCCATCGTCTAACACTTGTAACAAAATGTTAAAGACATCTGGATGGGCCTTTTCGATTTCATCAAATAAAACGATTGAATACGGATTACGACGAACAGCTTCAGTCAACTGACCGCCTTCTTCGTAGCCAACGTAGCCAGGTGCTGCCCCGACTAGCCGTGAGACGGATTCCTTTTCCATGTACTCACTCATGTCGATACGAACCATGTGATCATCGGCGTCAAATAAATTTTCAGCTAGTGCTTTCGCTAACTCAGTCTTGCCCACCCCAGTTGGCCCTAAAAACATAAAGGAACCTAAGGGACGGTTAGGATCTTGCAGGCCGGCCCGCGAACGTAATACGGCATCTGAAACCGCATTGACCGCTGCGTCCTGACCAACGACCCGTTCATGTAAATGGTCTGCCAAGTGTAATAATTTCTCTCGTTCACCGGCAACCAGCTTGGCTACTGGAATACCCGTCATCCGGGAAACCACATTGGCAATCTGATCTGGCGTAACCGACTCTTCAACGAGCCAGTCTTCATGATGATCATTAGCTTCCATGGCGGTTAGTTCTTGTTCCAACTTAGGAATCGTCCCGTGTTGCAACTTAGCCGCTTGTTCCAGATCATAATTATTTTCAGCATTTTCCAAGTCATGTTTAGCTTTATCTAACGCAGACTTTTTATCACTCAATGCTTGCAGACTCTTCTTTTCACTATCCCAACGTTCGGCCAATGCCCGCTGTTTTTCCTTCGCACTGGCCAATTCTTTTTGCACATCAGCCAAACGTTTAACGGAAGCATCATCGGTTTCTTTCTTGAGTGCCGCTTCTTCGACTTCTAAGCGCATTAATTGCCGATTAACTTGATCTAGTTCGGTCGGATTAGAATTCATTTCGACCCGGATTTCTGCAGACGCTTCATCGACTAAGTCCAACGCCTTATCAGGTAAATACCGATCCGTAATGTAACGATCAGACAACTTCGCGGCGGCTACTAAGGCATTGTCGTGAATCCGAACGCCATGATGAATTTCAAAGCGTTCTTTTAAGCCCCGTAAAATACTAATTGTATCTTCAACACTGGGTTCAGCAACTAACACTTTTTGGAAACGCCGTTCTAACGCCTTATCTTTTTCCATGTACTGGCGATATTCGTCCAATGTCGTAGCCCCAATCAAATGAAGTTCACCACGTGCCAACATTGGCTTTAATAAATTACCGGCGTCCATACTACCTTCCGTCTTACCGGCACCAACGATATTATGAATTTCATCAATGAACATGATGATTTGCCCATCACTCTTCTTGATTTCCTTCAATACCGCTTTGAGTCGTTCTTCAAATTCACCACGATATTTTGCTCCGGCAATTAAGGATCCCATATCTAGCGAAAATAACGTCTTATCCTTCAAGTTCTCCGGCACATCGCCACGAACGATCCGTTGGGCCAAGCCTTCAACAATCGCCGTCTTACCAACACCCGGTTCCCCAATTAGAACAGGGTTATTCTTGGTTTTCCGTGACAAAATTCGAATCACGTCCAAAATTTCTTCATCCCGACCAATGACCGGGTCCTGATTACCTTGCCGTGCCTGCTTAACTAAATCGACCCCGTATTTTTCTAAGGCCTGATATTGATCTTCTTGGTTGCGAGAGGTTACCCGTTGACCACCCCGAATACGATCAACGGCATTCTTAACTTGTCCAGCTGTAATCCCTTGCTGCTGCAAGTATTTGGTCAACTGATCCCCGGTCTGGTCCATCAACGCTAGGGCTAAGGTATCCGTTGCGAGATACTCGTCACCTAACGATTTACGCTTAGCATCGGCAGCCTGCATCAGCGTAGCTAGACTACTGCTCATACTGCCACCATACTGAACGTTACCACCGCTAACAACGGCAATGTCATCCAGCTCACGGTCGAGTTCTGTTTGTAATTGGTCTAAATCAGCGCCGGCCTCACTAAAGATCTGCCGAACCAGTTCCCCCGGCTGCGTTAAAAATTTAAATAGATGGGGCACCCCAATTTCTTGATGGCGCCGTGTTTGTGCGATTTGTTGTGCCTGTTGTAAGGCTTGTTGTAAACTTTCTGTAAATTGTTCTGGATTCATATTTACGTACCTCCTCAAAAACGGTAGCAAAAAGGCAGCCGTCATAGCTGCCAATTTTCGTTTGACCTTTATTGACTATTAGAGTATAACCCGTAAGGTCAAACAAGGTCAAGAATTTAGTCTTGGTCATAATTATCCTGAACGATTTGTAAGACAACGTCCACGGCTTGAGCCATCACTTGTTCTGAAACGTATTCAAACCGACCGTGCATGTTCTCACCACCAGCAAACAAGTTTGGTGTCGGCAAGCCCATAAATGAGATCTTGGAGCCATCCGTCCCACCACGAACTGGATAAATGGCTGGCGTGATACCGAGCTTGAGCATGGCTTGTTTGGCCAATTCAACGACCCGCATATCTTTTTCAATGATTTCGCGCATATTGTAATACTGGTCCTTCATGTCGACCTTGATCCGGGCCACACCGTCAGCCAAATTCAGCCGATCCGCAACCGCCATAAATAACCGTTTACGTGCTTCGAACTTATCGCGGTCATGATCACGAATAATGTAAGTCATCTTAGCGCTGTCAACGGTCCCGTCTAAACTAAGCAAGAAGAAGAACCCTTCACGGTCTTCCGTGTGTTCCGGGACATCATGTGCGGGTAACGCCGATTGAAAATCAACGGCTAACTGCAAGGCGTTGACCATCTTATCCTTAGCTTCCCCTGGATGAACGTTGACGCCTGTAATCGTCACCGTCGCTTGGGCCGCGTTGAACGTTTCATACTCCAGTTCACCAAGCGGACCACCATCGACGGTGTAGGCATAATCGGCGCCAAAGGCAGGCACATTAAAGTGATCAGCCCCAGTCCCAATTTCTTCATCGGGACCAAAAGCTAAGCGAATCTTGCCATGTTTGATCTCAGGATGGGCCAACAAATATTCCGCAGCACTAATGATTTCAGCAACACCAGACTTATCATCAGCTCCAAGCAGCGTGGTTCCATCAGTTGTGATCAGCGTGTGACCAGCATAGTTCTTTAAGTTTGGGAAGACCGCCGGATCCAACACATAGTCCCCGTTGCCGAGCTTAATAACTGATTCACCGTCATAATTGTCAACAATTTGTGGATTGACATTTTCCGCGTTAAAGTCAGCCGTATCAATATGTGAAATGAAGCCAAGGGTTTTAACAGCTTTGTCACTATTCGCAGGAATCGTCGCAAAAACGTACGCACTTTGCGCATCCTGTTCAACATCGCTCAAGCCTAAATCAGTGAGCTTACTCATTAATTGCTTTAAAAAGGCCGTTTCACGTGGTGACGAAGGAATTGTCGTTGATTCCTCATCTGAACGACTATTAATTTTGACAAAGGTTAAAAAATCTGAAATTAAGTTTGGATATTTTGACAATATGATAACTTCCTTTCCTTATTAAAGTTCATGATTAACTTAGATGAAGGTAAACGGATCAGTATTCAGCTGAGACGCCACAATCTCGATTGGCCAGCCAGCTTGTACACGCCATTGATCAAACAGCTTAGTGAGCTGTGACTTACAAATACTCTCGATATGGTGGCCTGGATCAATGACCGTCAACCCGGCTGCCAGCATATCGTGACCGGTGTGATAATAGACATCCCCGGTCACGTAAGCTTGTGCACCTGCTCGCAACGCTTGGGGATAGAACTTACCACCATCGCCGCCGAGGACAGCGACACGGCTGATCCGTTGTTGAGAATCAGCGCTGACTAGTCGCAGCCCACTGACACCAAATGCTTGCTTACACTGTTCGGCAAATGCCTGCGCTGGTAACGGTGTCGGCAAATCACCGACTCGGCCCATATAATACTGATGACCGCCAGACAACAGTGGCACAACCTGGTAATCCCACGTGTCAGCGGCTAAGTCATTAATGCCCGCTACCGCAGTTGGAATCTGATCGGCTAGTAAGTCGACGCTGAACTGTTCACCCGAGTTGACAGCGTAACGATCTAGCGTGGCACCCACGGTATTCGTTAAGTATTCCTGTACCGTTTCAACTTGATCGGTCGGTACCGTTAGGGTCAGCTTAACAGCCTGTGCATGGTACCCAGGAACCAACCCCTGGACGTTTTGCAAGTCTAGGGCCGCCGCAAGCCAATCGTTCATCCCGCCCTCAGCACAGTCCAGATTCGTATGGGCCGCGTACACCAAGATGTGGTGGGCTGCAAGTTCTGCATACATTGCTTTTTGAGGATCCTGATAATCAAGATTGTTGGCCGGTCGAAACATGACGGGATGATGAGCAAAAATCATGTCAGCACCGATCGTGATGGCTTCTTGGACAACTTCCGGCCGCACATCCAGGGTAACTAACACCTTGTGGATGTCCTGATGAGGATCGCCGATTTGTAATCCGGTGGGATCATGCTCCCACTTCAACTTGAGTGGCGCAAATTTTTCAAAGCGCGCGATTAATTCACTTGCTTGCATCCGTCAAGACTCCTTCAATCAATTTAATTTTGGCATTAGCGCGCGCCAAGTGCTCCGCTGGAATCACTTTAGCCCGCTGCATTTGCGCAACCGCAGCGTTCACTCGCTGTAGTTCGCGCTGCCACTTGGCAATAAATACCGGCGACTGCTCAGTTAACAGGAACGGACCAAACAACTGCTCAGCGGCTGTATATGTGACTGCATGATCAACGCGGTCCGCACAAAGAATCTCATAAGTATGACCATCTTCTGCCAGAATTCGCTCAGCCACAATCTGAAACTGATTAGCAGCTAGCCATTCACGTACCGTTGCTTCACCAACGTTAGGCTCCAATATGAGCCGTTGAACACCTACAAGTTTTGGCGCACCTTGCTCGAGAATATGACGAATCAAAGGACCGCCCATTCCGGCAATCGTCACCGTATCAATACGATCAGTCGGCTCAATCGCAGCCAATCCGTCAGCCAACCGGGCCACCAAGACATCAGTTAAGCCTAGCTTTTGAATCTCATGGCGCGCGTTCTCAAAGGGACCTTGAACGACCTCACCGGCGATACCATAACTAATTTGGTGATTTAATGCGAGATTAGCTGGCAAATAAGCGTGATCTGACCCAATATCGGCCACGCGAGCGCCCGGCTGGACGAAAGCGCCAACCGTTGCTAATCGTTGTGATAATTGTTTTGCATCCACATACAGTTCCCCTTTAATTCGGTCAGACTTACCCACGCTAATAAAGTATCAACAACACGACTTTCAGCAATTATTGGCAAGTCTTCCCAGTCTAATTGTTTTAATTATACCGTTTAACTAACTACGCATGGTACGCGTTATATTAACTTGACTAGTACCATCCGCCACTAATCATATTTTACCATGCTTCACCATGAATACGCATTCAGCTGGTTAATTTTTTCTGAAAATTCCTAAGCTTTGTTCAAACTAACTAAAATTCCATAAACCTAAGTTCAGCTAGCAAGCTTGCGTGCCATAATAGTAATGTCGACTGACAAGCGACATGTATTTTATCTTCTAACGAGAGAAAGTTTGATTAATCATGCGAAAACGTCTTGTAACGACGTCGCCATTTTTGACTGGCCTAAAATTATTAGCCATTCTGCCACCGGTGGGAATCGGTTGGCTCATTTATTTAAGCCGCTGGCAATGGCTGGCGCTACTCAAACACCCGCGACAATTCGGCCGTCATGACCCATTGTTAGGATTTATTGTCCTGCTAATGGGTGTCACAACGCTCAATCTCAATCACCGTGATTATCGCAGCGTTGCACTGTCCGTTTTAATGCTTTTTGTATTGGGCAATTTATGGCTACTATGCCGTGAATCAACCCAATCAATTGCGTGGCACGAACTGCGTAAATTCGTCATCCAATTCGGCTTGTATATTACAATCAGCGGCTTTGCGTTTCATTGGCTCAACCAAGTATTGACACTACCGACTTGGTTAAAATTCCTGTTGGGCGATTTATTGTGGGGCTATGCCGCTAATCAAAATCGTTTATTCGGTTCCGCCTACAATCCAAACGATGCCTGCTGTCTATTATTGATTGCCCTCGGTTTACTATTGACGCAATTAAGTCATGAAAGCGTTCACCCCTTCACCCGCTGGCCACTAGCGAACTGGTGCTTCGTTGGCCTACTGTGTGTAGGTATTTATCAAACCAAATCGCGCACAGGGCTCATGATCATGATAGCCATTCTGATCATGACGACTTACCAGCTTTGCCGTCACCATCGCATTTTGGTTACAACAATCTTGATTGCTGGCAGTTTAATTGTCTGGCACGTTTTCCCCAGAAGTGCTTCGACCATCACCGCGCTTCAAAGTCGCTTGACGATTTGGCACAACAGCTTCACCGTTTTCAAACAGGCCCCGTACCTCGGCGTGACGTATTTTGGCTTTGCCCGGCACTATTTGCAATTGACGGGAACCTACGTCCCACACGCCCACGATATTTTGCTCATGCTACTAGCTTCTTTTGGTATCCTAGGCGGTGCCGGCTTTATTTACTTAGTCCTCAGCAGTGGCTGGCACTTAACCAAATATTGGCACCAGTATCGTACGCCAAATTTGCGTTACTTTATGATGACTTTGCCCATCATTCTAGCCTATGGATTGACGGACTTCGTTTTATCTTCTATGCAAGTATTGATTATTATTTTGCTCATTATCGCTTGTTGGCACCACGAACAACAATTGCGGCCAACCATTGGCCCTCGCAAGTATCAGTCTCCACTTATCTGACACTTTTCATCATCATCAATTTCGAACGGGCAGTAATGCCCCATTTCAAAAATAGTGTGCGCTGCCGGTCATCAAGCCGCAACACACACTATTTTTAGCGTGCCGTTAACTAAATCGGCGATATGCCAAAACAGTTAACGGCATAAAAATCACAATAATAAGGAAACCACTTAACAGTACACCAAATGCATCGGGCCCCCAATGGCCAGTCCGCAAAATTGTGCGCATCACGGTAATTGTTAGACTGACCGAATTCAATCGGACAATTGTTTGCAACAAATGTGGTAACGTCTTAGTCGGAATAAAGGCGTTAGATAAAAAAGTCAGCACTAAAATAATGATCATTGACAGGCTGCCAATCAGGGCCGCATTTTTGACCATTAAACCAACTAAAGCAAAGACCCATGAAAGCGACCATCCAACAAATACTGCCAGCAGTAAAACGCCGATCAATACTAACGGACTAACAACGGGTCGCCAGCCCATCATAAAAGCTGTCACCAGTGCCATCAAGCCAGAAATAAGCAATCGGAAAACATCTCCCACTAACTGACCGGCTAACGGTACGATCGGTGAAATCGGTAGCGTCTTGAAGCGGTCAAACACCCCCGCGTTAATGTCTTCACGTAATTGCTGGCCGGATCCCGATGCTGCATTCAAAATACTTTGAATCAAAATACCGGTAACTAGCATTGGTAAATAGGCCTGGACACTGCCCGCAATCGCCCCACCAAACAAGTAACCGAATAATAGGGTAAAAATAATTGGTTGTATCACCACGTCACTAACATTATCTGGATTATGCCACATTTTTAATAAGTTCCGATGCGTCATTGTCAAAACATGACTTAACTCTGCTGGTTGTTTGATTTCCATCTCTTTGACCTCCTCTAATTTGTGCCCACGGTCAGTTTAAAAAACACATCATCGAGCGATGGCGCGTGCATCGCAAAGTTACTGACCGTGATTTGAGCAGCTTGTAACTGCATCAGAATTTCAGTGACCGGCGTCAAGCTAGCGGTATCCAACGGCACTGTTAGGGTCCGTTCCGCAACACGGACATCTTGACCGAGCATGGCTTGTAAGATATCCTTAGCCGTTGTGACGGCCGTCGTCGCACTGACTTCCAATTCAAGCTCTTGACCCCCTACTGTTTGTTTCAAAGCGGTGGGCGTCTCACTGGCGACTAACTGGCCATGATCTATGAGCGCAATGTGGTCGGCTAACTGGTCGGCTTCTTCTAAGTACTGAGTCGTTAGCACCACAGTCGAACCATCGGCCACTAGTTGACGAATTGCCTGCCACATCTGCGTTCTTGTCCGCGGATCCAAGCCCGTGGTCGGTTCATCGAGAAAAAGAATGGCCGGTTTACCAATCAAGCTAACCGCCAAATCTAATCGTCGCCGTATCCCGCCAGAAAATGTGGCCAAAACGTGATCCGCAGACTGCTTCAAATCAAAATCCGTCAGTAATTCCATCGCTCGATGCTTCGCCGCCGCACGACTTAAACCATTCAAGCGCCCAAAAATCTGCAAGTTTTCCCGCGCACTCAAGTCCTGGTCGATACTGGCTGTCTGCCCCGTTAGACCAAACTGCTGGCGAACACGTCGGGCTTGTGACAACGAATCAAACCCATTGACTAAGATTTTCCCAGCATCTTGTCGTAATAGGGTCGTCATCATCCTGATGGCCGTCGTTTTACCCGCACCATTGGGACCCAACAAGCCAAAAATTTCACCCCGTTGGACTTGCAGTGACAAGTCTTGAACGGCGACTTTCGTTCCAAATCGCTTCTGAACATGGGTCATTTGAATCATCATTTCTTCATCCAAGTTAAAACCTCCCACAAATTAATCGGGTCCCCTGACGAAATATATATATTAAGGTCCCCTGACTAAATTGTCAACGACTAATTATTGACCATCAATCTAAAAATCAACTAACCTTAACGTACCGCATACCAGAGAATGTTGTATACTTAAGAAAAGAACGAATGGAATGATCAATCGTGACAACGAATATTAAGGCAGAACTAGTCGCCGGAAAATTGGCCGAGTACGAACAACTAAGCAAAATCTATGATGACATTGTCAAGCAGGCCCGTCCAAGAATAACCGTTGAAGGTCAGGGCAAGATTCTACTAGCACTAGCCGATGAGGACCACCTCTCACAAAAACAGTTAGCAAGTCGTCTTGGTATGTCGCCGCAATCAACGAGCGAGTTCGTCTATAAACTTGTCAATCGTCAGTTGGTCACTTTATCCAAGTCCACCAAAGATCGCCGCGTCAACCTTGTGAACTTAACGGCTGCTGGTCGCAAAGAGATTGCATCCGCAGCCCAGGAGGTCCCTCCATTTGTCAACACGCTTTCTGACGACGAGCTCGATCAACTGGCGCCCTTGTTAACCAAAATTACCACCGCAATGTATGCGGATATTGACGCTGCCAATCCAACTTTGGGCGTTAGGTTTCACAAATTATTTGCTAGTCGGTACTTGAAGCAGTTTAAAAAGTAAGTCATATACCACCTGACCGTCATTTTCAGATGACCACTTGCTCCGAATTAACCATGAGTCAGTATTTTGCTCTAAACAAATTTAAAGGCGGACCAATTCAGTTACGAATTGGTCCGCCTTTAGTGATTATTTAACTTTTAACAGGAATCATAGTTTACCATTTATAATCAATTGGGTCCTGTAAGCCCCGGCCAGTCGCTTTGTCCAACATAATGCGTTGTTCAAAGTGCGCCACGTTTCGTTTAGTCTCCTTGACCATATCCGGATTGACTGAAACATAGTCGATGCCGCTTTGAATCAGGAAGTTAGTAAACTCTGGGTACTCTGATGGTGCTTGACCACAAATCGAAACCGTCTTGCCATCTTTATGAGCCGTCTTAATCAGGTGCCGAATCGCCCGTTTAACAGCCAAGTTCCGCTCATCAAAGAGGTGGGCCACCGTATCATTATTACGGTCACAACCTAGAATCAGCATTGCAAGGTCATTCGAACCGATTGAATAACCATCAACGAATTGGTTGAATTGGTCGGCCAAAATAATATTGGTTGGGATTTCAGCCATCATATAGACTTTGAAGTCAGCACTCCGAGCTAGGCCTTCATCGCGCATAATGGTCGTTACTTTTTGTGCTTCGTCGACGGTTCGTACGAATGGAATCATGACATTCAAGTTCTTCAAACCAAATTCATTGCGAACCTTTTTGACCGCAGCCAGTTCCAACTTGAAGGCCTCGATATATTTCGGATCGTAATACCGAGATGCGCCCCGCCAACCAAGCAAGTCAGCTGGTTCATGTGGTTCGTACTTATCGCCGCCCTTTAGATTGCGATACTCACTCGACTTAAAGTCTGAGAAGCGTAGGACGACTGGCCGTGGTGCCATTGCCCGAACAACCTTCGCAATCCCATCCGCCAACATATTAACCACCTTTTCAGGGTGACCCTGCTCGATCAAGTATAGTGGATGTTCATGAATAAAGGTTGTCCATAGGAACTCTTCACGCATTAGGCCGATGCCATCAGCTGGTAAACTTGAGTATTTGTCAGCCAGATCAGGATCACCCAAGTTCATCATGACGCCCGTTGCAGTTGGGGCAAAATTCTCAGCGGCGACCACTTGACCAATGGCTGCTGTTGCACCGTTCTTAGGCTTCAACATGCTGGCGACTTTACCTTGATAAACAACCCCGTTCTTAGCATCGACGGTTACGACATCGCCGGTCTTCAAGACGTCTGTTGCCGCGACTTCCTTACTTTTAGTGCCGACAATACATGGAATCTGCATCTCACGAGAAACGATCGCAGCGTGACAAGTCATGCCGCCGTTATTAGTCACGATAGCTGCGGCTTTCTTCATTGCCGGTACCCAATCTGGTGATGTCATTAACGTCACTAACACTTCGCCTTGCTTGAACTGATCAATGTCTTTCGGATTATCAATGACATGCACGACCCCACTGGCTAAGCCAGGACTAGCTGGTAGTCCCCGGACGACAACTTTAGCATCCGCCTCATCCACAACGTCTTCATCGTCAGCTGCATCTCTGTGCTTATTACGCTGTGACCAAACCGTTTCTGGCCGCGCTTGAACGATCCATAGCCGGTTGGTATTCGTGTCCAGGGCGTATTCCATATCCATATAGCAACCGTAATGCCGTTCGATTTCTTTAGCGTAGCCCGCCAATTCAATGACTTGCGCATCTGTTAATACTGGCTGACCCTGTAATTCATCGGGGACGGACTCTTCCTTGGTTCCGCCACCCGGTAACCGCATTAATTGGACAGGTTGTTTGATAATATTCTTTTCAACAATTTTCATTGATTGTTTATCGATAACAAAGTGATCCGGGGTAACTTTGCCCAAGACAATATATTCACCCAAACCATAAATGGCATCGATCACGATTTTGGAAGCATCCCCATCCGCTACATTGACGGAGAACATGATCCCAGAAGCCTTAGAAAAGACCATCATTTGAATCGCCGCTGAGAGGGCCACTTTTTCGTGTGGAAAATGCTGTTTGTGCCGATAATATGTCGCGCGATCCGTGAACAGTGACGAGTAACATTGTTGAACCCGGTTAACGACATCGGCAGCACCCTTAATATTTAAGTAAGATTCTTGTTGGCCGGCAAATGAAGCGTTTGGCAAGTCTTCCGCAGTCGCTGAAGAGCGAATCGCCACGAACGGATCAGTTTGCCCCATTTTCTTAGCGAGATCCGCATAGGCTTGTTCAATATCAGCCGCCAGATCTGCGGGCATTGTCGCGTTCACGATCAAGTTACGAATTTGTTCGCACGCAGCATGCAATTCATCAGAATTTTCATAATCCTGAATGCTGGCTAACAAATCATTGACCTTATCATTCAATCCCGTCTGGGTCATGAAGTACTGATACGCCCGGGCAGTGGTCGCAAAACCATACGGGACTGGAACATCCATCGATGACGTCATTTCACCTAGTGAAGACGATTTACCACCCACTAGGTTCACATCTTCACGGTGTAATTCATCAAACCATAAAACGTTTGCCGTATCACGACTACTCATAAGATTACCTCCCTGTATTTCTTAACTTGACTATCACAATTATCAAACTGAAAGTAAATTCATGCAATCGTTTACATTAACCATTTATATTGTAGTTCATTTTTACACAAAGTAAAACCTGTTCTCATTATTTTTTCGATAGAATATGGTTATTAGTATTGATCAATCACGTCCACGAAAGTTCATCGTTATCCTTAAATAGCTGGCATTCTATTGATCTTCATTCTCAAAACGGTTCGTAGCTCATCATTGGCAGGTAAGGCCAATTAATTAACGAATACTTTTCACAATGTTATTAGTTGAGTGTCGTATCGTCACTTCACCGGACACGTTTTTTCGTCATCATTAATGCTTAACATTGTTATCATCTCTAAAACAGCGCCAACAAAGAATTGTAAGCTCAATAACAAACCGCTGCAGGACGTCTTAACCTGTTCAATCCAATTGACACTCGGCACAATCACATATGCTATACTGATGGTTATTATACATATTTTTCATTGATTCGGAGGAATCCCCAAATGCACAAATTGGCTATTTTGCTTATTACAATCGGCATCACACTCGCTGGTTGTACAACCCAAACATTCGCCCCAGCCCATCACCACCCCGTCAAAGCGACGACCCAAAAAGTACTCCAAGCAAAGACCAAAACGTGGACTTTTGATCAAGCGGTTAGTTCTAAACAGACGAAGCACGGTGTTGCCAGCAAATTAGAAGCCTCAGTTGTCGACAAGACAACCACCCAATCAAGTTGGACAACTAGCCAAGGCCAGTTTTTATCAGTAGGCATCAAACACCGTCAAGTCTCGTTCTCTAAATGGCAGCGCGCTCAACAACGGCATATTATGAAAAGTTACCGTCATCGACTTCATTACATGTCAGTCAGCCAAGTCAACGCGGTTCTAAAAAAACTTGGCGCACCGATTAAAATCAGTAAGTTGACCGACTTGATCTACTTAGAAACTGGTAGCAGCACCGACCCTTTACCAGTGGCCACGGCCTTCGTTGCTAAAGGCCATCATCTCTACGCCATTAATATGCAATACTCAGATACTGATCAGCCTACAACCATTGACCGCGGTCGCTCTTTTACCGACACGAGTACTAAAGTGACCCCTAGGCACATTAGCGTTAATCAACTCAATGGCACTTGGATTGCTGCCGAAACAACAACAAGTGCTAGCGACACCGGCAAGCTAATGATTAAAAATGGTTACCTGTATCAGCATCGGTATGATAGTTATGAACGCTCCGCGATCCAAGACCTCAGTCGTTATTCATTAGGCTCATTAAACCAAAATGTAACCTACGCTGCCTTCAAAACTGATGCCGCTCACGCCGGTTACCAGTTGGCGCATAATACTGTTGCTAGTGGCGACAGCACTGGTATGTTGTACATCGTTATTAACGCCAACAAAATCATTCGCATCAATCAGCAACTTGTCACGACATATAACAAAACCAGTACCATCGTTGCAGCTAGCGCTTTGCCGCAAACAGACATCGATATTTTTAACCAAATGGATCAACAACATCCTGGCGAATCGGCCGCGACCATTACGGTCAAAGCTGGGCCAGCCCGAGTGGCACTCACCAGTAGCCTGAATTATCTGACCGATCCAGATGCTGGGCAAATCACTAAAGAGGTGACCGTTAACTAAGCTGGTTATCCCCTCGTTATTAAAAGAGAAGGTCAGCAACGTTGTTTTGATCTCATGGCTTACAGTCGTTATGGTTAAAGACATGCGTCCTGTAATGAACCAGTGTGTTCATTGCAGGACGTTTATTTATTTAGTAAAAAACCATAGCAACCCAAGTGTCAAATCAGCTAAGCACTATAACCACTATCGCCAGCACATCAAATATTTAGTAAAGTCATCAGCCTTACATACAGCTTTGATTGTCAAAATTAATCGACCTCGGGTACACTGGGCGTCATTCTATTTAAGAAAGTAGTGATTGTTCATGACAGAATCAAAACGGGCTAGCAACGGTGACAAAATCTTTAAAACGTTAAACCCGGAAGCAGCAGCGCAATTGAAAGCCTCCTTAGCCAATACTGCGCCAGTACTCAGCCAATATATTTCAGAATTCGTCTTCAATGATATTTTTGGTCAACCTGGGATGAGTCTAAAACAAAAAGAAATCATCACTCTGACCGTCCTATTGACACTCGGTGATACGAATTATCAGCTACGCGTTCACCTTCAGAATGCCTTAAATATCGGCATTACCAAAGCTGAGATCATGGCTACTTTTGTTCAATGCCTTCCCTACGCTGGTTTTCCACGTGTACTGACGGCCGTCCAAATCGCGACCGACGTCTTTGCACATTCTAGCGCCAAATAGTCGTTTGCCCTCTCACAAGCCAACTCAACAGCGCCGGTGTTCAGATCTAAATAAGATCTGGATGCCGGCGCTTTAATTATGATCCCACACGGGCCGCATTTTTAAGGCTAATTGACACTTTACGATCGGACCGTCTATCGATATTAACGCACGACCACCATCCTTAAAATCTGTCAATAAAGGTCACTGACCATTGTCACAACCAACGGCAAACATTGGTATAACAACGTTGATTGCAAATGTCATTATTGATTTACACAGCGAACTAACAAACCAATTGACTTAATTCGCAAAATCTTAGTTATCAGATTATCAACGACTGGCGTCAAAGTAAGATTGCATGTTAGCATTTTAATTGTACAAAATTTAATTATTTTTATTGTCGGTTCTTACAGAAAGGAAGATGAATGATGGCAGACAAATTGACGACTGAAGCAGGTCAACCATGGGCCAATAACGAGCATTCACAAACAGCGGGGACCCGTGGACCAGTGCTGATGCAAGACTACGATTTATTAGAAAAGTTAGCCCATTTTGACCGTGAACGGATTCCCGAACGAGTTGTTCATGCTAAGGGGGCCGGTGCTAAGGGTTACTTTGAACTTCTCAATGATATGAGTGCTTATACTAAAGCCGATCTCTTCAACGGTGTTGGTAAAAAAACGCCCCTAATCATGCGGTTCTCACAGGTCGCTGGTGAAAAAGGGTACCCTGACACCGTCCGCGATGTTCGCGGCTTCTCGATGAAGTTCTACACCCAAGAAGGTAATTATGACATCGTCGGTAACAACACGCCAATTTTCTTCGTCAACGATCCTCTAAAATTTCCGGATTTTATTCACTCGCAAAAGCGTGATCCAAAAACCAACCGGCGTACACAAAATATGCAATGGGACTTCTGGTCACACTCACCGGAATCACTGCATCAAGTCACCTATTTAATGGGTGATCGTGGGCTGCCCGCTTCATTCCGAACAATGAATGGCTATGGCTCGCACACATTTAAGTGGGTCAGTCAACAGGGCAACTCATTCTGGATCAAATATCACTTTATTGCTGATCAAGGCGTTAAGAATATGACAGCAGCGGCGGCTGACCAAATGACACTCAAAAATCTTGACCATCTTCAAGACGACCTATACGACGCCATCGAAACTGGTAATTATCCGTCTTGGACACTCTATGTACAACTTATACCATATCAAGCAGGTTTAGACTACCAGTGGGATATTTTCGATGTAACTAAAGTTGTGTCCCATAAAGATTACCCACTCATCAAAGTCGGTCGCATTACGTTGAACGAAAATCCAATTAATAATTTTACGGATATCGAAGAGGCCGCTATGTCGCCCGCTAACTTTGTTCCTGGCGTAGAACCTTCACCAGACAAATTGTTACAGGGCCGCCTATTTTCCTATAAAGATACTCAACGCTACCGTTTGGGCGTTAACTTTGAAGATTTACCAGTTAACAAGCCCATCGTTCCTGTGCATAATTACGAACGCGATGGCTACATGAAAGCTGATAATCAAGGGGCAGCCGTCAATTATGAGCCAAATTCACTGAATGGCCCCCAAGAAGTCGCTGACGCAGCCATACAAGCAGCTCCGATTACGGGCGATGCACAAGCTCAACCGTACACCCATCATATTGATAATACGACTCAAGCTGGTAACCTATATCGTCTAATGAGTGCATCAGAGCAAGCCCGCCTGATTGAAACCATCAAAAATACGCTTGGACAAGTGACCCTCCCCGGCGTTAAAGAACTTGAGATTCAACAATTTTACGCGGCCGATAAGTCTTACGGCACCCGCGTTGCTAAAGCACTGAATTTAGATATCACAACTATTTTGGGCTATCGCGAATAAGTCGTCTATCCTGATTTAGCATCCAGCATAGCTATCACGATACCGTCGATACAACCACGAAGAGGAATGCACGATGTCGTCCCAATTAGAGCGTGTTACTCTAGAACCTGTTGCTACCAGCCTAACCACGGCAACTGATCCTCACCCACGTCTCTATGAACTGTCACCATCGAGGGCCGTTCGATTCTCGACCAACCCAAGATAGTTCCTTTCGAAAGGCCAGCGTTGATATTGACGATCAGCTAATGGATACTGGTCAGCGGGGCACCATCAACGTGCACTTCATGCGTCCTGCCGGTAACTATATCCAACTGCCAGTTATTTTCTATATTCATGGTGCCGGCCGGATTTTGGGAGATGCCCATACTCATGACAAACTGATTCGTGAATTAGCTGTCCGGACTAACTCATTGGTCATCTTCCCAGAATATACACGTTCACCAGAGGCTCGCTATTGAACAGAACTACGCAATCTTACAACAGCTTCCAACGCTTGCAATTAGTAAACAATTCGATGTCACCCGGTTATGCGTTGCTGGTGACTCCGTTGGGGGTAACATGGCAACAGTTATGACCATTATGACTAAGCAGCATCTAGTCATCCCCATCAAACAACAATTACTCTATTATCCAGTCACAGACGCTAACTTTGATACTCTTTCATATCAAGAATTTGCAGATCATTACTATTTAACTCAGACTAGTATGAAATGGCTTTTGAATCAATATTTACTAAATTACCACGCTCGCAAAGAAATCACAGCTACGCCACTCCAAGCTTCACAAAAACTACTCACCGACTTGCTCGCTGCAATGATTCTGACCGACCAAGCTGATTTTCTGCGTGATGAAGGCGAAGCCTACACAACAAAATTGCGAGCTGCCGGCGTACCAGTCACGCAAACTCGATTCCAAGACATGGTTCGCGACTTTGTAATGCTCAATTCACTTGATCAGACAAACGCAACTAAGGCTGCGATGGATTTATCAACGACTTGGATCAATCGACGTCATAACTAGCAACTGTACCGCGCGCAAACCAATTGAATCTAATTGACAACTACCAACAAAAATAGCGTTGAGTCGACCAACTAATGTTGGCGGACTCAACGCTATTTTTATTTTGAATACTGCCATTTTAATCCATCAACACAATAGCCTTCCCAAAACTGTCCGCCGCTTGCAAATAAGCATGGGCAGCTGATACCTGATCGAACTTAAAAATCCGAGCCGGTGCGACCGACACGTGATGTGTTGTGATGAAATCAAATAAATCTTGCAACAACGTCTGAGAGACATCACCAGAAGAAAAACCTGTTAAATAACACCCATTTGGAATATCACTAATCGGGTCAAAATCAGGAACAGTCCACAGTCCACCTAATTCGCCCGTCATATTTACAATGCCGCCTTCGTTGAGATGCGACAACGAATCTTTGACACTGAGCGGACCAATCAAGTCGATAATTTTATCAAAATGAGCCGTCGCAGTTGGTAAATGGGCACTATCCGGGGCGACGATGACCTCATCAAAACCAGTATCAATTAATTGTTGCCGTTTAGCTACCCGCCGAGTGGTCCCCGCCACATAGATTTTAGGATTATAGGCCTTGATCAGATTCAAATCGGCAATTCCAACCCCACTAGTAGCCGCTCGAATCAACACCCGGTCCGTCGCTTTAAGCTGTAACGACTTAAAAATGCCATAAGCCGTGTAATAGGTCTCAGGCGTTGCCACCAATGAGGCGATCGGCAGATCCGTTTTGATCGGATAAACCTGCTCATTCGGTAATAATACGTATTCGGCATAGCTACCATCATACGCTCGACCCATCTCGCCCATAATTGAAACCACGCGTTGCCCAGACATGAACGTTGCTGGCGCACTGGTCGCATCGACCACACCAACTACTTCGATTCCGAGTACTCGTGGGAATTGCACGCTCGGTGACTTGCCTTCCCGTGTAAAGATTTCTGAGTGATTGATACCAAAACCTAAAACTTTTACCCGGGTCCACCCCGGTTTGACGCTTGGTTTAGGAAGTGTCGTTAATTGTAACACTTCTGGTCCACCTGGTTGGTTCACGACATATGCTTGCAAATCGGTACCTCCATTCATTTTTCAATACCAATTTAACAATAACCGTGACCCACTATTTTCGCAATTAATTGATCTCCTACTGAATACCACCGTTGTTATAAGCATGACAAGTATTTAATCGATAGTTGCCAGAAGTCTTTGGACTGCCGTCAAACTAATACCAGTCATTAAAACTAATATGATAACTATCAAGGTCAACCAACCATTAATGGCCAGCACACCCCAACCAAGGTTAGCTAATCCGACAGTCAACAAGCAGTTCAAACCAATTGTTACCACAACTGCGTGACTGGGCCGTCCCCACCAAAAAGGTCGGCTAGTACGAGTCATCAAGATTGTTAGCATGGCACTAAAAATAAGGTAGACATAAAGACTAGTACTCAACTGGCCAGCAGCCAATCCTTGACCACTTAACCAGGCCATCAAGCCAACACCTACAGTTGTCCACCCAGCTGCTAATACCCCCGCAATTTTGCTTAAGCGAGGCATATCCCATTGTTCAGGACGATAACGAATGGTTGTTCGATCAGTGCCAAGTACCAACGTCACTAAATCATTAAGAATAGCCACTAACACCATCGCATTCAACGACAGTGGGACGCGCCCTAACCATAAATATCCTATCGTTAAGAGCACCGTCAATTCAACCGTTCGAGCAAGTTTGGTTATGGTCCAGGTTAACATCCGCTGATAAACGCGATGACCGCTATCTAAAATCGTCAGAATATTCGCTAAGCCGCCCGTCAATAAGACGAACTTAGCACTTCGTTTGGCTAAATCGGTGGCATTGTCAACGGCAATCCCAACCTCCGACTGCTTTAATGCGGGAGCATCATTAACACCGTCGCCTGTCATCCCCACCACGTAACCCGCGTGCTGCATAGCTTTGACAATCGCCAATTTATTCTCTGGAACAACTTCGGCAATCCCGGCAACTTGTGCTAACGGTCGCATGTGCGTTTTAAATGTCTGGTAGGAAACCACTTGACCTTTTAATCCGACCGCATCAGCCACAGCCTGCGCTGTTTTTAAATTATCGCCAGTCAGCATAACCGTTTTAACACCACGTTGTTGAATACTTTTCAAAACCGCCGCACTATCTGGGCGCGGCTGATCTTGCAAAATCAATACAGCTTGTAAGACATTATCAATCATCACTGCCACTGAGCGTCCCTGAGCCAAATCCAGCTGATCGATTGTCAAAGATGGTTGTTGCTTCGTTAACTCACATAGACGATTAAGCGCACCAACGCGCACCCGCACGCTTGTTAGTGCATCACCAACCAATGCTTCGGCATAACCAACGCTGGCATCGAATGGCTTAAATTCTTGCTGCGGCAACTGCTCCAGTCGATGCTGACGAGCAAAGTTCATAAGTGCTTGATCCACAACGCTGGGATGTCGCAAATCGGTCGCACTGGCTGCTAACTGTATCAGTTGCCGGTCTGACCTGGCTGATAAGTTTTTAAACTGTACAACCCGCGGTTGATTCGTTGTTATCGTTCCCGTTTTATCAACAAGTAACAAATCCAAACTGGCTGCTTCCTGAATACCGGTTAATTCACTAACTAGAACCCGATGCCGGCTAAGTTCACGAGCTTCTACCGCATTTGCAACCGCAAAACTTGATGGCATGGCAATTGGAATCGTAGCAATGAACAACATCGCTAGGAACGGTAACATCTGAACCATATCCGCATGGCGAATTAGTGCTACCCCAATAATAACGATGGCTAAAACACTGTCTAACAATGCCAAGTAACCAATGATTTTGCCCAACAATTGTTGTAAATGACCAGGTGCATTAGTTTGATTAATCAAACTAACTGTTTTCCCAGCGCGACTATGGCTGCCCGTTGCCAGCACACGTGCTAAGGTTGTTCCAGCCAGCACCATCGTGCCTGCAAATGCAATATCACCGGGCATGCGTGTCACTGCAACGGATTCACCGGTAATCGAACTTTCATCTATATTAATTGAATGCGTCAACACATGGACATCAGCCGGGATCACGCTTCCTACCTGTAAACTAATCAGGTCACCTACAACTAAAGCCTTCGCATTAATCAATTGCCAATGACCATCGCGTCGTACCGAACTAGTAGGCGTCAATTGATGCGCTAACTCCTGTAAAACCATGGCCGCACGTCGCGATTGAATTGCGCCATTAACGGCTGCAAAGATCAGCATTAAGGCAATAAAACCGGCTTGAATTTCTTTGCCTAAAACAACTTCAATGACTAAGGCACCTTCCAAAATCCATGCTGAAGGTTCCCATAAACGACCGACCACAGCTTTTAAAAAATTAAACGTTGGTTCTGGGACATCATTAAACCCATCTTCCGCTAGTTTAGTGGCTGCTTGCTGCTTCGTTAAATCTTCAAGCATTTCACACCCCACATTTGTTATGCATCACCAGGTTATCGCTAAATAATTAGTCAAACATAACATTATCTGGAAAGTGTGCTAACCGGGTACCGTCAGTACCTAATTCTTCCTCAATCCGCAGTAATTGATTGTATTTTTCAACGCGTTCAGAACGGGCTGGCGCACCAGACTTTAATTGAGCTGCATTGGTTGCTACCGTGAAGTCGGCAACGAAAGTGTCACCAGTTTCACCAGATCGGTGTGACATCATCGTGGTATAACCGTTTTTGCGAGCTAGCCGAATCGCTTCCAAGGTTTCAGTAATCGTCCCAATTTGATTTAATTTAATTAAGATACTGTTGGCCATACCCTGTTGAATCGCTTGCCGAATTAATTGCGGATTAGTACAAACGGGATCGTCGGTCACAATTTGGAGCTGATCACCATGAGCGGTTGTAAAGGCCGCAAAGTTATCCCAGTCCTCCTCTCCGTAAGGATCCTCAATTGAAATAATTTCCGGAAACTTCGCTAATAACTGCATATAATAATCACCAAGAGCAGCTGGCGTATACGTTTTACCCTCAAAATCATAATTGTGGGTCGTTCGGTTATAAAAATACGAAGCCGCCGCATCAAAAGCAATCGCAATTTCCTTGCCAGGTGTATAGCCTGCCTTAATAATCGCATCATGTAGCATCTGTAAGGCTTCTTCTGAATTTTTGAGATTAGGAGCAAATCCACCTTCATCACCCAAACCGGTTGTGTAACCAGCATCTTCGATAACCTTTTTTAAGGTATGGTAAGTGTTCGTAATCTTTTCAAAACCATCTCGAAAACTGGTTCGTGCAACCGGTGTAATCATAAATTCTTGAATATCAATGCCATTATCCGCATGTTCACCGCCATTAATCACGTTATGAAATGTTTGCGGCAGCTCTAAGTCCGTACCGCCCAAATATCGATAAAGCGGTTGGTGTAAGGCATTAGCGGCTGCCCGCGCCGTAGCCATCGAAACCCCTAAAATAGCATTTGCACCTAGCCGGGCTTTATTAGGCGTACCATCTAAGTCAATCATCAATTGATCAATATGAGCCTGATTAAATGGGTCAGCACCATGTAAAACATGATTAATGGCCGTATTGACATTATTAACGGCTTTAAGCACGCCCTTACCCGCTAACCGATCACCGCCATCACGTAATTCAACCGCTTCTTTTTCGCCAGTCGAGGCCCCTGATGGCACTTCCGCACGTCCCAACGTGCCATCAGACAAAATAACGTCAGCCTCAACTGTGGGATTCCCCCGTGAGTCAAAGATTTCGCGAGCCTTTACCGTTTCAATAGCCTGTTTTTCCATATCAATCTCTCCTTCGTAACCAAAAAGAAAAGACGTCTACTGTCTGAAAAACAAACAGTAGACGTCATCAAATTGATTATCAATTATTATGTGGCGAACGTCATCGCCGATTAACTTTTGAACAACTAAAGATTACACCTTCTCAAAATAAAGTCAATCTTTTTTATAATATTTTTATCATTGAACAGCTCGACGCGTCTTCATGGCTAATATCATTGTTCCTAATTCAATTAGTACCAAAACCAGTAACAGCCCTAGCGCCACGGTCGACCCTAATGCTGTGCGGTGCGCACTCGTTCCAGTCGCCTGTGCTTGAACTAACGTGATAACGGCGGACACGACCGAAGTCCCAATGGCTCCTGCAAACTGCTGCATGGTATTGAACACGGCATTGCCATCAGCTTGATGCTCAGCTGACAACTGCTGTAAGCCACTCGTCATCGTATTACCCATGGTTAAGCCAATACCAATCATTAATAAAATGTAAATGGCTAAAATCAAACCGCCTGACAGGTGCATCCCCAACACCGTAAACAGTGCCATGGCAATAACCAAAATTGTTGAACCCGTTAGGACTGGTTTGGCTGCACCCAGACTGTCTAGAATCCGTCCACCTAGTGGGGCAAAAACAGCCCCGATTGCCGCGCCAGGTAGTACAAACAAGCCAGCTAACAAAGCACTCTTGCCATTCACTAACTGGATGTAGTTGGGCAATATGAAGGCCAACCCGAGGGCACAGATTTGAACCAAAAAGTACGCCATTAAGTGCAAATCATAAGATTTTGTGGTAAAAATCGCCAGATTGATTAGCGGTTGTGCCGCTCGACGTGTGCGGATAACGAAACCCACAAGACCAATCAGACCGACCACTAGCCAAGCCACAAAAATCAGTGGTTGCGTGGTAATCGTGGCTAACTTGCTAAATCCAATTGTAAAGCCAACGAATAAGAGGACGATCATCAGCCAACCGACCACATCAAATCCAACTTTAACTGTCGGCTGGGCTTGTCGAATCGCATACAGCCCTAACACAAGTGAAATCACGAGTACCGGGATTAGCAATACGAAAATCCAATGCCAATCCATCCAACTAACGATCAAGCCCCCAAAAGTCGGCCCCAGTGCTGGGGCGATTGCGGTAATCAGCGTGCCAATTCCCATCAAGGTCCCTTTCTGCCGTGCTGGTGCCCAATCAATAATAATATTAAACATCAGTGGTAAAGCAATCCCAGTTCCCATTCCCTGAATGATTCGTCCAGTGACTAAAACGGAAAAACTGGTCGCGGTCGCGTCAACGACCAATCCCAGTATAAACAATAAATTGGCTGTCACAAACAGCGTTTTAGTGCGAAAGCGGCGTTTCAGAAACGCCGAAATTGGCACAATAATTGCGACTACTAACAAGTAAGCCGTGGTCATCCACTGGACCGTCGCCGTATTGAGTGCAAATTCTCGCATCAACTTAGGGAAAGTGATATTCATCGCAGTCTCCACGATCACTCCGCAAAATGAAAGTAATCCGGCAGCCACGATTGCAAGAATCAATTTGAGGTCAACACGTTTTTCCATACTTAAAATCAGCTCCTTGACCTATAGTTCGAATACGAACTAATTAACTATTTTAGCATACTATTCTAAAATTTAAAGTCCTATTTTAATTGACTTTTTAACAATTAGTTCTTATAATTCAATTTAGTTAGAATACGAACCATAACATCATTAAGGAGCCTACCCATGCAAGATTCATTAGGAATCATGATTAAGAAAGCGAACAATGCATTAGCCAGGGACTCAGACCATTATGCAAAATCACTGGGACTAACTGGCATGCAAATCAGTACGATCAACTTTATTGCCAACAATGAACAGCATCACAACCTCTTCCAACGGGACTTAGAATTAGAGTTCAATATTCGTAAAGCAACCTGTTCCAGCCTCGTTTCCAAAATGGAAGCCGCTGATTTACTCATTCGCGTGCCAGCAAAGGACGATGGTCGCTACAAACGACTACTCCTAACACCCAAGGCCCGCCAATTAGCCACCAAGATCGAACGTTTCTTTGAAACCAGTGAACAACGAATGGCGACAATTTTAGGGGTAAATACCGCCGAAACTTACGAAGCTCTGCGACAAATTGCTGTCGCTTTTTCAACACCGACCCATGCACCTGAAAATTGGTACTAACCGTTCAAAGACCCGCTGACAGTTACTGACTGCCAGCGGGTCTTTGATTTTACGATCAATCAACACCGATTACTCGGCCAAAAAACGTGTAAACAGTTGTTGATAAATTGCAATAAAGTCGTAAAACATCTGTTTTGGTAAACTTTCATTGACCTGATGTTGGGTCATATTACCCGGTCCATAAATCGCAAAGGGAGAATCAGCTGGTTGATGCTTAGCCAAATTGGACGCATCGGTAATTCCCGGACTTGAGGCAACGACAATATCGCGGCCAGCATAGGGCTTGCCAATGGCCTGCACTAATTTTACTAACCGATTATCAGCCGTGGTTGCAATTGGTGACTCATTCATGATAGCGGTCATCTTAATGTCAGCACCTTGCTGATTATACGCTGCGATCAGGTCCGTTAATTTTTGGGTCACTTGGTCATTATCGTATTCCGGAATCGTCCGCACATTAACAAGTGCAGTCGCTAAATCGGGTAACGAATTTACTTGGTTCCCACCGTTTAACACGTCAATGTTAAATCTGACCGGTCCCATCTCGCCCGCTGGAATCGTTTCAAAATAGTCATTGGCTTCATTGAGTAATTTAATCAGCGGGACTAAGGCATTGTAGCCGCGTTCGGGTGTCGAACTGTGTACCGCCTTACCCTTAGACGTCAGTTTTAAGTCATAAGACCCTTTCTGCTCAGCCGCTGTTCCATAAACCGTTGAAGGTTCAGCAATCAGTAAACCAGCTGCATCTTGCATCGCCCCTTGTTGATAAAAGGCAGCCGAGCCAGCTTCACCAACTTCTTCGCCCATTGTCGCCAACAAGCGAATGGTGCCATGTTTAGGGCCACCTTGCTGCTGAATGTTGATCATCGCAACGATTAATGCGACTAAACCAGCCTTCATATCCGTGACACCCCGACCAAATAACTGACCGGATTTTTCTACTAAGGTGAAAGGATCGGTGTCCCACGCCGCCAGGTCACCTGCCGCGACCACATCCATATGACCGGAAACTGCTAAAACAGGCTGCCCATGACCAATCTCAGCAACTAAATTCGCGCGATCACCGGTAATGGGGTGAATCTCAGCTGAAATATCATACTTCGCCAACAGGGTCTGTAAGTATTTCGCGACCACCAACTCATGGTCGTTAACTGATGGAATCTTAATCACATCTGCTAGAATCCGAAGCGCGGCATCGTCTTCAATCGTTCGCATATTTCGCCACCAACTTTCTTATGATAATTTCAGTCTAACACTTATGAACGTTCTATTTTCCCCAATAGCCTCTGCCACGTCATCAAATTTTGTTAAAATTAATATCTTAGTTATCAATCATCATGTTCGTGTCAAGATTGAGGTTCGCCCCGTTGTCTGATCATTAAAGTATTCATACTGAACTAGTTCGGCATACGACCCAGCAATGTTGACCACGTTCGTAAAACCACGCTGAAGTAATGCGCGGATCATATTGTAACTTCGCTGTCCGGTCTGACAATGAATATAAACTGGCTGATTGGTCGGGATCTCCGCTAAGCGCTGCCGAAACTGACTCAGTAGAATATTATGAGCACCTTTGATGTGACCATTAGCGTACTCTTGTGGTTCACGGGCATCGATGATAAACGCCCCCGCCAAGACCAGCTGTCGAACCTGCGTCACCGCAACCTGCTTAAATTCGTCGTTCAGGACGTTTTCCGCCACTAAGCCAACCATATTGACGACATTTTTGGCGGTACTGACCCATGGCGAATAACATAATTCAACATCTGTCAGGTCACTGACTCGACCGTGCATCGTGATTAGACTAGCGATAATATCAATCGGTTTGTCAACGTCCGATTGACCAATGGCCTGCGCGCCCAAAATCTCACCGGTCGGATAACTGAATATCAACTTAAGAAAGACGGCTGTTGTCCCCGGCATCACGCTGACCCGATTCTGCGGCGCCACCGTTGCGAACCGATAATCAAGTTGCTGGTGTTCACACTCAGCAGTGTTCAGGCCCGTTGACGCCACGTTTAACGTAAAGACGTGAAGAACCTGCGATCCGATCACACCCTGATAATGTGGCGTCCGCCCGTATAATTGATCCACCATGTGTCGGGCCTGCATTTGTGCGGGAAACGCCAATGCTAGCCGTGTAGATTGACGCGTAAGCCGATTTGTCACTTCAATGGCATCGCCCACCGCATAAATGTCGGCCACGGACGTCTGGTAGCGATGATCAACCTTGATACCACCGGTCACGCCTAACGCACAACCCGCTTGAACCGCTAATTCAGTTACTGGTGTAACCCCAATCGCCATAATCACTAACTGGCTTGTCACGACGCGTCCCGAGGCGAGCTGCACTTGTGTTGCACCAATGGCCGTCACATGTTCTTGCAGTATCACCTGCACACCGTGGTCGTATAGTTCCTTGTGTACTAGCTGAGCAAACTCGTCATCCAAAGTGCCCAAGACATGCCCGGCGGCCTCAATGATTGTGACCTGATAGCCAGCCTGTTGTAAATTCTCAGCCATCTCTAGTCCAATAAAGCCGCCGCCAACAATCGTCACATCATGAACGTGTTGTTCAGTCAGATACGCTTGAATCGTTCGGGCATCTTGAACATTGCGGACCGTTTTAACATTGGGCCGGTCGATTCCCGCAATCACTGCGGGTAGTATCGGTCGGGCGCCAGGTGACAGAATCAATGTATCATATGGGACGGTCGTCGTTGTGACCTGTCCTTGCCGTTTGATCGTCACTGTCTTAGCCTGCGCATCAATGGCGACAACCGTTGTATTCACTTGAACGTCAATATTGTACTGTTGCTCGAATTGCATCGGCGTCTTTAAAATCACGTCATCGGGCTGGTCAATCACATCACTGAATGTGTACGGTAAGGCACAATTGGAAAATGAGACATCCGATCCCTTTTCAAAAATTGTAATCTGGGCGAACTCGTCCAATCGACGCACGCGGGCCGCCGCCGAAGCACCACCACCAACGCCACCAACAATGACCACTTTTTTCACTTCCATCTGAACCATCCTTTCGTACGCTGCAGCCCTGCCACTAATTAGCTTAATTTTAAGGGTTTCAAGGCGTAACCACAACATCAACGCCGATTGATTTAACCGTTTTCATTGATTGGTGTCATTGACCTTCTATTTAAGCTAAAATAAGTTAGTATGTGTTTAATGCTAAAAAAAGCTTAAGGTGATCAATTATGAACCAAAAAACACGCTTAACATTGATGCTTGATGAATTAAAAACCCACCCGTCACTGCGTTTAAAAGACATTATGCAATTAACGGGGACTTCACGCGATACTGCCCAGCGCGATATTGTCAAACTCGCAGCTCATAATTTGGCTGAGCGAAACTACGTCGGCATTAGTCGGCCGAATACGTTTAATAAGCTAGATTAGTACCTGAACCAGGATGATGACTTACTGCAAACCAAACGAGCCCTGCCCCACACTGCCAGTTCGTATTTACTAAATGATGCTTTATTATTTCTAGATATCTCAACCACCGTTGCCTGTCTACCACAATATCTCTAGTCCAAGCACCCCGGCATGATCGTTACGAATTCCCTTGACATTGCTGATCAGGCATTACGACATAGCAACTTTCAAACGCATATCCTGGGTGGCACATTAGATGCACAACAACGGTATGTTCAAGGCGCCGACAGCATTCTAGCACTACACAAATTTCGATTTACGACCACGATCTTGAGTTGCGCTGGGTTGACCGCAGACGGCGTTTATTACGCTTACGAATCTGATATTGCTTTAAAGGAAACGTTACGCGCCCAAAGCGACCGACTAGTGCTGTTGTTTGACCACACCAAGGTGAACGTCAGCCACAACTTCAACTTGCTAGCTCTCAGTGATTTTGATTACTTTGTGACTGATCAGCCACTACCGGATAACCTAGCTACTAAGATTGCACCTGATAAACTTATTTACCTTTAGAGGAGGATCATTAACATGCCATCTTCACTATTAACCACTCAACGGGCAATGTTAGCCCTGATTCAAAGCGGCTTAGCCTACACGACTGACCCGTTCGACAAAGATCGCTATCAAAAGTTGCAAACCTTATTGATTCAACAAATGGCCGCCGCTGCCAACGTCGCCACTGCTGACCTGACGACTGCTCTAACTCAGGACTCTGGCTACATCACCCCCAAGATCGACGTTCGCGGCTTGATACGCCATGGAAACCAGCTACTACTCGTTCAAGATATTAAAACGAAACTATGGGCCTTACCAGGCGGCTTTGCGGATGTGGGCTACACGCCGACTGAAAATGTGCAACGCGAGGTGTGGGAAGAGACTGGCCGTCACGTCGCGGTTCAGGGGCTCATCACCGTTTTTGATACTGCTCTACGTGTCGATATTCCCCAACCATTTCAGTATTATAAATTGGTCTTTGCTTGTGAAATTACTGATGGCCAATTTGAGCCTAACATTGAGGTCGCCCAAACAGCCTACTTTACGCTCGACAACTTGCCACCGTTGTCCCAAAACCGGACAACCGAGGAACAGTTGGCACAGCTAATGGCATCTTCCACTACCATCACAGTCGACTAAATGACTGCTGAAGCGCCAAAAACATCCCGACTAGCCTGTCTGCTAGCCGGGATGTTTTTGTTTCTTTATGACGTCTTTCAATCAAGTTAGGCCGCTATTGGCATCAACAATTATGAAAAAGAGCGTCGGATTAACATTAATTTACATCAACCTAGTAATTACCATTTTCACAATATGGTGGACTTTAAGTCCCCTATCATTACATATCCACCAATCCAACTAAGGTTTGTTGAAAATTCAGTCGCCGAATATGCCGGGGAATGAATTGGCGAATATCATCATCATTAAAGCCTACTTGCAATTTATTACGGCCAACAATAATTGGCCGCCGCAACAACTGGGGCTGTTCGCATAACAGCCGGAGCGTCTCATTGAATGACATATCTGGCAGCTTATCAGCAATTGCGGGATAACTTTGTGAACGGGTAGAAATAATATCTTCCAATCCATTCTCAGTTAGGCACAGAATCTGTTTTAACTCACTAACAGTAGGGGCTGCGCTACTAAAGTTCTTCTCCTCAAATGCAATATCATGATCCCGGAACCATTGGCGGGCCTTTCGCGATGAGTTACATCCTGCTTGCGTAAACAATTTAATCATAATTATTTCGCCTCCTTGATTAGTGTTTTTATTATGATAATTATAACTTGTTTATTATTGTAGCAGGTTATTCATAACTTTGTAAGGACCTGAACGAAGTAATCGTAAAAAATTCATTGTTTTTTCATATTTATTATTGTTTAAATAATATAAATGTTATACGAATAAACGTTAATTTTCATGCTGATCAAACGCGCGCAGCAAGCGTGACGCCAGCAAATAAGCCACTTCGTACTTCACCGTTAACTGCCACAAGAACGGCCCAAGCTGATCGTGTGCCGGGGTTAAATTCGTTAGTAAATTCAGGTAACGTTGCTTCTCGGCCAGCGTACACCGCTTTTTAAAATAGCCCCAGACATGCTGATAAGCCGTTGTCAACGTGGCTTTAGTTGGCGTAATTTGTTCGGCTTCTGCTAATAATTGTTGGTAGCGTTCCTGTTTTGCAACTGACCAATCATTGTGCCGAGCTAATTGTCGGATGGCATTATAATGCTGCTGTGAGTGTGCCATGACCCAGTACTTTTGGTAAGCCCAATCTTGTTGCCATTGTGACATTGCTCCCATCTCCTCAATCTTTTGATGAATTTACAAATATTGTACCGTCTGGCTCAGGAAAATAGAACCAATTTACATTAGCACACTGATAACAGTCGTAAGTTTTGAAACTCTGCACAAAAATGGCGATAGCCCAGTTACCCGTTGGTGCAACTTAGCTATCGCCATCAAAACTTATATTTTATGAGTACTACTGTTGCCCACTCAAGTTAATCAGCCAGAACTGATGTTACTTTTCGCCTGGCCAAGCTGAGATCATGAGCTCACGTTGCGGATAATCTTGTGGATGTTCCAACATATCGGTGATTAATGTCGCCAATGAGAATAGACTTAGTGGCCCACCGCTAACAGCATTTCCAGCTGGTTCAACAATTAATTGATCTGCTTCATCATTGTACTTGAAAAAATGACAGGCTAGCAATGTATAGTCCAAATCACTATTCCTGATGACTGCGGCCCCGGCCTTTTGCCCCGCCACATAGGTCGTCTCAACTTCACGACTAAACCCAAACTCGCGGCGGGCTAAGGTGTACATTGCTTCTGAAATCTGATCATAGTTGATTTGAAACTGGGTCGTCCAAAATAGCTGTTTGACCCCAACTGCATCCATCGCTTGCACCAATGCCGTGGCAAACTGCGCCGCGTGGGTAATGCCCACCGTTGAAAATACGACGTCAATCCCTCGCAGCGCGCGTTTTAAATCATCAACATTGCTCGCATCCCCGATTAACTGCGTGGCTAACGAGACATCATGCTCATGCCGGTGATGATCCAGCAAAGTCACGTGGTGCTGCGGTATCATGGCCACTCGACGATACACCTGATACCCCAATTTACCCGTTCCAATAATCAAAATATGCACTACTGATCACGTTCCTCACATCACTCGCTAATTTATTCATAGCAGCGGTCCGAACTACGAATGACGTCAATAGCGCATATCCACACCCTATGGTCAATCAGTTCGGTCGCTTAAGGCTCATTACACCGGTTTCAAGATGATAATTCGGTCATTATTCAAACTTAATTGTGATTCGATGACTGACGATCAATTACCAATTTAGCCGCGAGAGCTCATCCATCATTGCTGAGCGCCGCGGATATTGTTGCTGCCAATCATGCACAATCGCCTGCACGGTCGATTTACCAGCCGGGTAAGCGAGCATCCGTTCCAATATGCCAACTAATTGTTGATACTTCCGCCGAGTTCCGGTAGCAGTGGCCATCTTCCGCACTTCATGATCATATTTCGCTAATAGCTGATCTGAAAAACGTGGTTTCAATAAAGACTCATAGCTCCGTAAATCCCAGAGCCCGTCCGTGGCCACGACCGCTTTTAATAGCGGGTTCAATAAGTTTTCTTGCACGTACAGTGGTTTCAAATCAACATTGGAATTCTTCGCTATCGCCGTCAACAGTTGCTCGCGAACCGCCGGCCAATCCTTGGTCGGGTAACTCTGCTTCAACTCTGAAAATAGCATCTCATCTGCTGGCGCATATTCAGTCAGCAATTGCCATAATTCCTGACGATACAATTGTTGTTCACCTAATTGCTGATAAGCGTCCTTCAGTTGGCGACTAAGGGAGGCTAACACGCTTGGATTGTCCGCGACCAACTTTTTGCCATCTTTTAGTAATTGGAGCGCATGCGCCTCATCTTGATGTTGAAGACAGAACTGGCTATAAAACAGGCGGACTTGTGGTATCGCTAAATTAGAATCACAAAATTCAATAACTTGCTTATCAGGCACATGAGCCGCAGTCATCATTTGTAAATAGTACTTTAGCCATTTTTCAATCTGCCAGTCATAGTCCCAGAAATCCGGGTGTTTTTGCACCGCACGGAACCGTTTAGCGGTATACACCAACTTTGCATCAATAAACGCTGGCGTCTTGAAATATGTGAATAATAAATCGTCAAGCGTATCTTCAATGATATTCAACGACTTCGTTAATTGTTTGCATAACCAATCAAACACCTGCTGCTGCACATCCGCGTCGGCTTTTGTTAAGACAGCTTCCCACAAGTCGTCACTAGCACTCATGATCATCATAATTTCACCATCGGAATCATCAATGTCGACGTGGTCGATTTTAAGCATCAGATGCGCCAAGATTTGAAATACCAAACCATACTTGCCGTGATCGACCAACGGCTGCACCTCTTCTTTTAAGAAAGTTAAGGCCTCATCACCGAAATCCGTCGCCGCGTCATAATCGATAAAACCACCGACATCCGCGTTAGTGTCAAATAAATCATCAACACTCGCGAGATATTCAGGTAAATCTGTCACGACATTAGTCTCACCCATGACCGTCCGGAACAGCTGGACGAGATGATTGTCATGGGCCAACACCGCACTCAAAAAGTCCCGGACTTGCCGATCAGTAGCCCGCTCAACCAGCTTAGTGGCAGCCTGTTCAAGACTGTCGCAACTAGTTGGTGCTTTGGAAACTTGCTGTTGACTGGCAGGTTTGTCAGCCGCCGTCGCTTGGTACAAAACGGCCGCCATGTGCTTGCAGTACGGATGACCATTGGCATACGGACACTCACACGCGCCATCATGAAAGTCACCATTAGCGAGATCAATCACCACGCCATAGTCCTGCGTGCCCGTAACCGTTGCCGTAATTTGTGTTTTGGTCCGCTTTAAACCAGTGACATACCCCTGTAAGTAATAATCGTACCCACGTTCAGCGATTGCCGTTGGAAAATAGTCTTCCCAGTCCATATTGTCACTCCCGTTAACTCGTTTGTCCTAACCATACTATGGTATGGCGAATTGGGCAAGACCCGGCAAGCATTTTCTCACCATATAACTCCATACCGACCCCATCTAGCATACGCCGTGTCATAACTTTATCTGTTGACACTAAGAAGCTTGTTTTTTCACCGTGGTTTGTGGCTCATTGGCCGCACCAATCCATGACCAAGTCGCCGTTGCAAGTAGGCCCACAACTGCTCGACCGAAGTAAACACGATCTGATCGCCGGCTTCAACAATTGGCTGATTAGGATCCCACGCCGCCGTCAAACATTGCACCCCGGCCGTATCAGCTGCTTCAAAATCTGAGCGAGTATCGCCAACGTACAAGAGTTCCGCGGCGTCTAACGACTTAGTGCGCATCAATTGTCGCAGATTGTCAGCTTTATTAGGTTGATACTCAGAACCATACAACCGCGTGGGGAAATAGGACGTCAGGCCAGTCACGTCCAAGGAAATTTGACAACTCTTAGCCGCCTTACCCGTAATCAAAGCTAGCGCCACCCCTTGCTGCTGCAACAGTTCTAAAAGTGTGACGATTCCCGGATACGGTGCTGACACCCGTAAATGTGCGCGAGCGTATTCTTGATAAAAGGCGGCCAAAGCGACCGGCCACCGTTGACCAGCCACTGCTTTGACCATCCCAACCTCATTTAGCCCAAACGTCTGGACGATAGCTTGCTTGGTCAGTTCGTGCTCAACGTACGGTGCAACGCTACGACGAAAGACGTCAATCACCATTGGAATCGTCGGCACGAGCGTGCCGTCAAAGTCAAAGGCGATCATCTTAAGCATGCGGTTCACCTTGATTAATCTGCCGAATCACACGACAAGGATTGCCTACCGCCAACGAATTAGCTGGAATGTCTTTGACGACCACACTACCGGCACCAATCACGGATTCCCGACCAATTGTCACGCCGGGAATAATAATCACGCCACCGCCAATCCAACAGCCATCCTCGATTGTGACTGGCCGCGCTAACGTCTGGCAAAAATACTGATCACTATCTGGCTGCCAGTCCGCACGTAAACGTTCATGCAGTTCGACCGGATGGGTAGCCGTATAAATTTGAACATTTGAGGCAATCAAGACATTATTGCCAATGGTAATCCGATTACAGTCGATCAAGGTACAGTTCATATTGATTGAAACATTCTGACCAATCGAAATATTACATTCGTAGTCACAAATAAATGGGCTCCCCACCGAAACATTCGATCCAATCTTGGCAAACATAGCCTGCAATATCGTACGTTTCTCACTTTTTTGGTCATAGGCGAGCTGGTTATACTGGCTTAAAAGTTGCCGTGTACGCCGTTTTAGCTCTAAAAATACTGGTGCGTGTGCATCATAGGTCTGACCGCTCAAACTCCGCTGTCGTTCATCCATCATTAAGCACCCCTTTCACTTCCAAGCTTAAAAAACGAATCGTTACTATTCAAGTCACGATTCGTTTCTTTAGTTATAGTCGTTTCGCTAAGGTCTCAATCACATAGACCACGGGGACCTGGGTCGTTATATTATAATTACCATTAATTCTCTGGTGAGCCAATTGATATGAAAAATTCCAATCGGAAAGCTTCGCTAGCGTGGATTGGGACTGGTTAGTAATGCTTAAGACTGCGCACCGGCGTTGTTGAAAATGCTGAACAAGTGCAATTAATTCTGGGGTTTCGCCACTCTCAGATAACGCAAAAACGACCGTATCGTGAATCTCAAAAGTATTCACTGGATAATTACTATCCTCAAGTCCAAACGCAACCTTACCAGCGTTGGTAAAACAGCGCGCGGCATAGCGGGCCAAACTGCCTGAGGAACCAATGCCGACAAAAATAACCAGCGTGGCTCGACGCAAATACGTGAGCGCTGGCATCAACTTACGTTCATACGCGCTAGAATTAGTTTTTGCAAAAAAGTGTGCTAGCTCACTGACGTCGCTCTTGGGCTCGTAGGTGGACAACTGTTGTTGTTCACTTTTAAGAGCCCGTTTAAAATCACGATAACCTTCGAACCCATTTTTAAGACAAAAACGCAAAATCGTCGAGGTCGACACGTGCAACTCGTGAGCTAACTCACGAATGCTCATGTAGCCGACCCTATCCATATTATTAATAACGTACCTGTAAATTTCCACATCAGTTTCATTATATTTTTCGAGCTGCTCATAACTAAACATCCGCCACTACCCCCCACTCCAATAATCCGTTGCTTGGTCACCATAATGACCTGGTTTGTTCGACCCTCATTAGTCATACAATCGATTGGACGCGTAACTACTATCAATAGCCTACTATAATCAGCCACTCTGATCGCGCTAGCAAACGACCAACACCGTTACCAGTAATCAGTCTTTATCTATTTAAGCGCGAATACCCCGTCATTACAAGTTGGTAGCAACCTAAAAACTAGGCTAATCACTGACAAACGTCAGCTGACTACCCCAGTTTCTTTAGCGTCAATTTTAAAAATGCGAACTCGCCAGTGCCTGTCCATCAGGCTGCCCCACTTTAATGTGTGGGCCATAAAAAATCAATCAGTAACCGGTCGACCTGCGCATTTTCATGCAACTGGCTGTGTTGCGCATGTTTCCCAGTAATCTTAACCTCGCGATAAGAACGCGCACGCGCCGCAACTAAGTACCGTAAAGAGCGTGATGAAGCGTTACTGACGGACCCATCCGAATGCGTCCCATCGCCCTTATCGCCATAAATATTAAGGACTCGTACTTGCTGACGTGGATAAACCCGCCGCAATCCTAATAACTGGCGGTAGGCCGGTCGCAATTTATTCGGTCGTCCCGCAGCATTCAACGTCATCTGGTTAGGGCTGTCGTCCATGCCTAAAATACCATTGAAATGTCCAGCAATTGCGACTTGTCGCCTGAGCTGCGGCAACCGCTCATTTTGCGCATTCGCCAATAGATAATAGGTAATCGCCATATTACCCATGGAATGACCAACCATGTTAAACGACGTGATGCCATAAGTTCGTTGGAGCGCCACCACCACATTTTTTGCCCAGCGGCCCACGGTTGGATAATCTGAAGACCGGTTATTAGCAAAGTTCACTTCGACAATTGGTCGATAATCACCTGATCTAAAGTGGCCTTTCAAAGCCACCGTCCCGTTTTTAGCAACCATCGCGCGTACAATAGTTTGTGTTTTGCCGGCTTTAACGATAGCATCTGCCATGTGCGTCTCAGCATGGTAACTACTGCCCCACCCATGGAAAAACAGTGTCGGAATGTAGCGATGCCCCTGAGTCGTAACCGGTTTAGTCACCCCGGTCGTCTCTGCACGACCACAACCAACTAATAATAACAGCAGGCTTGCCATCAGCCCCCATAAGCGTATTCTTTTCAATAACTTCCCCCTGAATTCTATTTAATCATCTATTCACTGTTAGTTCGTCATTTGAATTTGCGCCACCCCGCATCGGAAGGCGTTGTCGTCTGAGCGTTAACGCCTATTTTAGCATTCAATCAAGGCTCATGACAGGAATTACAACCAACTAGGCCGGTCACCCGCCGTACCAGGTTTATCGACCCCTAAACTGACACGCTGATAATTTTCAGGATGCGCCATTAATTTAAAGACTAAATCGGCAACACTTGCTCGTGATACCTCAGTTCCTTTAAAAGGTTCTGCGCCAGTCGTCAATTCATAATCAATTTCGGCAACATCCGTTAGCCAGGCTGGTCGGATCTCCGTATAAACCAGTTTGGAAGCACTAAGCAACCTCACTGCTTCTCGAAAACCGGGTAGGAAATCGGCAATGGCTTGTTCGTTCCACGCGCCAAATTTTCCTGGCACCTCATGATGGGCGCCAAGTGCGCTAATGAAGATCAACCGTTGCCGCTGAGTTCGGGCCATTGCGGCCAAAATACTCTTCGTCTGGGCTGCTAGATCAGTCCCACCAACATTGGAATAGACGATGTCCACCGGTGCCATTGCTGTGGCGAGTTCATCCGTATCAAGCACGTTGCCATCAATCAGCGTGACCCGTGGTTGCTCCCGATACTGGGCTAAACGTTCCGCTCGACGTAAGAACAATACCAGTTCATCGTCAGTTTCTGCTAATAACCGTTGCGTCAGCTTCTTGGCAATCCCACCATTAGCACCAATAATCATTATTTTAGTCATTTCTATTCACCTTTCTTAGATATTCGTGGCATCACTTGGACCGTCGCCTGCCGCGGTCCGCTTGCTAGCATCGGCATTAAATACGGACTACCGGCATATTTTTGTCGATAAGCTTGGTCAATCTGGTTATTTAACTGTTCATCACAAATGGGCACAAAATTCACCAGATGATTGCTCTCGGCCAAGTGAATCCGGCCAGCCCTTTGGGTTACGGCCGATCGATACCAGCGTGAGCGCGGACCGTTCCAAGCACGAATAAATAGTTGCTGCCCTATCACGACCGACCAAATCCAGGTCGGTGTCCCGTATGTCTGCCCATCACTGTAAAATGGGGAGACTTGAAAATCATCCGCCGTGCTAAAAGCGGCTAACTGTGCTCTGGACCACTGCATCGTGGTTACAGTGGTTGACACTACGGGCTGATTACTTTTGTTCATCGTTAACATTCCTCCATTCTGGCAAAAATAGTGGTGCTTAATTCAGAGCACTTCGGTTAAATGGTGCCCTGCCTTGATGCTTGACACGTTATTCTCTGAATAACCAACTATTCTGCACTAACCTCAAGTTTCATCTTAAAGCTTGACAGCAATCATGTCGAATGCTTATATGGTATTTAAAATTATACTTAATTGTAATAGAAAGAAGTGCTTTAGATGGAATTACGAGTTCTACGTTATTTTCAAGCAGTGGTCGCCGAGTTAAATATCAGTCGGGCTGCTGAACGCTTACACGTCTCGCAGCCAACAATTTCACGACAATTAAAGGATTTAGAGGATGAACTGGGCGTGACCCTATTTGAACGCAATGGCCGTCATATCAGTCTCACGAGTAGTGGCGAATACTTTGCCACGCAGGCGAACCAAATCATCGCCTTAGCCGATAAGACGCTTGCCAACATTAATACAGCCAAAGAAATCAGTGGCACGATTGAATTAGGGAGTGCCGAGATGCGCAGTTTTTTGACGATTGCTCAGTCGGTTAAGAAACTACAACAACAGTATCCGAAAATCAGGATCAATGTGACGAGTAGTAATGCGAATCAGATTCGAACCAACCTCAAAACCGGGAACTTTGACTTTGGAATCGTCACGGAACCAACTGACAAACACGACTTAAACTTTATCCATCTACCCGGAGAAAGTCGCTGGGGATTACTGGTTCCGCGGCATTCGCCGCTAGCTGACCATGATTACATTAGCTTAGCTGATCTTGAAGGCCAAAAGATCATTGTTTCTGCACAACACGGTACGATCAATCAACTTCAGGATTGGTATGGTGAAAGCACGCCCAAATTCACCATCGTCGCCACTTATAATTTACTCTATAATGCCTCGTTACTAGTTTCTGCGGGCGTCGGGTACGCGTTGGGGATTGATGGCATCATCAATACGAACCAATCCGATTTGATT
Organism: Lactiplantibacillus sp. DA1; assembly: GCF_032681335.1. Classification (NCBI taxonomy): domain Bacteria; kingdom Bacillati; phylum Bacillota; class Bacilli; order Lactobacillales; family Lactobacillaceae; genus Lactiplantibacillus; species Lactiplantibacillus sp. DA1. Next base: position 249,412 of record NZ_JAWHTQ010000002.1, read on the forward strand.
TTCATCCCACTAACACCTCGAATAACCGCCCGCACTAGCCTAGTCTGGACTAAGGGACAACGCCTGTCGGAAGCCGCCAAAACCTTTTTAACGCAACTGGCGACAGACCTGCAGCAACAAATACCTACTGACTGACAGTATCGACTCAGCTCTCACCAATCACCACAACACACTGCCCAATTGATGGCTGCTGAAGACGACGCGCATCTAATTCACGCTAATTCGAACTAAATAATTGAATTGAGCACAACTAAAATGCTAAGCTAAGTTATTCAGTTTCAGGGAGGAATTATTTAAAATGAAAGCAGTCATTATTAATCAGTACGGTGGGCCCGAAGAACTCCAGATGGCCACTATCGAACGTCCCAGCATTGATCAGGACGAGGTCTTAGTCGCCGTTCAGGCAACGAGTATCAACCCCATCGATTGGAAAGCTCGTCAAGGGTTGCTTAAAAGCATGTTTGACTGGCAAATGCCAGTTGTCCTTGGTTGGGATGTCGCTGGGACCATTGTTGAGGCTGGCGCGGCCGTGACCAGCTTTAAGGTTGGCGATGAAGTCTTTGCCCGTCCAGACATTTATGCCGACGGCCGCCGTGGGACTTACGCTGAATATGCCGCAGTCAAAGAAGACAAATTAGCGCTAAAACCAGCCAGTCTTTCTTTTGAACAAGCCGCCGCTTTGCCGTTAGCGGGGCTAACTGCTTACCAAGTCATTCATGACCAATTAAAGATTCAAGCTGGCGAGAAAGTCTTAATTCAAGCCGGTGCCGGCGGGGTTGGGTTAAACGCCATCCAGATTGCTAAGTACCTCGGTGCCGAAGTTGCAACCACTGCGAGCGCCAACCACCATGCGCTGTTGAAGCAAATCGGCGCTGACCACGTCATTGATTACCACACGACGGCTATTCAAGATGTCCTTACAGACTACGATGCCGTCTTTGATACCGTTGACGCCATTGATGAGGGCTTGGCAATCTTAAAGCCAACTGGCCGACTCGTGACGATTGACGGGCAACCAACGTCGGCTCAAAAATCACAAGGTCCCACCGTCTCCAGCTGGTGGTTACAACCCAACGGCCGTGAGTTAGCCATCTTGGGGCAGCTCGTCGTTGAAGGACACTTACAAGTCATCATCGACCAAGTCTTTCCGTTTAGTACGGCTGGTCTCCAATCCGCCCACCGGTATAGCGAAAACAGTCATAGTGCTGGTAAGCTCATCATCAACGTCGGCACTGAAGCTTAATACGGTATCGGCTCCAGCCTCAGCCAATTGACCAATCGCCACATTGACTGTCAAACGACGCGTTAAAGTCTTAAAAAGGGCGCTTCAAGAATCCACCATGAATTCTTGGAGCGCCCTTTTTAACACGCATCGTCTCGGGCTCGTTCCGGTAATCATTACGCTAACGTCCACCGCTGGTCAACGCTGCCACAACAGCACCATGCGCCGATTCTGAACGTCTTTTTGATTATCTAGGTTCGCCGATAAAGTGGCCATCGTTGTCCCTTAATGACTCGATCGTCCCCACAAGAATTTAATCAAGGCTCGATCGACTTGTGGATTGTCATGTAACCGACTATGACGCGCTTGTTGTCCTGTAAAGCGCCGTTCCGTATACGACCGTGCTCGCGACGCGACTAAATACTTTAACGATAATGACGATACGTTCGGGACAGTACCATCAGTATGACCACCAATATCACCGTACAGGTTCAATACTTGCACACGCCGCGGTAACGTCTGCCGCAAACCGGTCATCCGCCGATATGTTGCATTCATCCGGTTGGGCTTACCATCGGCCGCTAATTTGAGATTGGCTGGTTGGCGGACACTAGTTGGCACCCGCTTAAAGTTCAAACCCGCAAAGTGGCCAGCAATATCAACCTGTTTTTGTAACTTGGGCAACCGGGACTGATTACTATTTTGTAAAGAATAGTAAATCAACGAAATATTGCCTAACGAGTGGCCAACCATATTGAATTTCCGAATGTGGTACCGCCGTTGCAATGCAATCACCACATTTTTAGCCCACTGTCCATGACGTTTAAAATTCAATTGGCGATTATCCGCATAATTCACTTCCACAATGGGATTAATGGCACCATGCTGCCAAGTACCCACTAATTTGACGCGCCCCGTCTTACTGACCATCGCCCGAATAACGCTAGTTGTCACCCCTGCATTTTCAGCCGCTTGTACCATATGTTCCTCAGCGTGATAACTACTACCGCCACCGTGGAAAAATAACGTGGGCGTATTTGACCGTATATACTTCATGCGACGTTGTTGGGCCATACATCCACTGAGCCCCAGTACTAACAAAACCACTAGCAACCCCGACAGCCATTTCACTTTTACTTGCATGTCCTGATCCCCACCTTTGATTGGAACCTATTATACAGGGTTCCTGTCAGCGTAAGTCAAGCTTTTTCAACAATTATGGGATGGCGAACAGCGTTTTCATCATTGGGATGTCATAAAAACAGACTTGGGCAATGACCCCAAGTCTGTGATTTAATGCGCCTGTGCTGCTTTACGTTAGGTCAATGCTTATCACTACTATTCGACCAGTTACCACGAGCTGTAATTCGTGGTGTTTGATTGCCTCGCTGATATTCTTGTTTGACGGCTAGTTGCCCCACCAAATTTAAATAGTTGAACGGTTGATTAAAATTCGGCTGAAAGAACATATCCACGTAAGCCAAATCATCGATCGTATTCTGATTTTGAATCATTACTGAGATCGTGTTGGCAGCTTGGGCAATGTCGTGACGACTCCAGAATTGCGCGCCGAGAAGCTGACGATTCTGATAATTATAAACTAATTCAATCGTGACTTTGGCCGTCGTCGGCATATAAGCTGGCCGCCAATTGCCTTGATAGACGGCGCGTCGTACTGGTAGTTCTCGTCTTTGCGCTGCCACATAGGTTAAGCCAGTCGTGGCCATCGTGTGATCAAATAATTGCATGGCTGAGGTGGCTTGCGTTCCCATGTACGGCTGTAAATCTCCGAAAACATTAATCCCCGCTAAAGCCCCTTGGCGCAATGCGTTAGTGGCCAGCGGGGCATACACCGGCTGACCCGTTGGATTATAATTGACCACACAAGCATCCCCAGCCGCATAAATATCCGGGTCAGAGGTTTGAACATAATCATTGATCAAGATGGCACCGTGGCGGTCCATAGCGACCTGCCCGCGTAACAATTCCGTATTCGGCATAAAGCCAGCACAAACGACTGCCAAGTCAACCTCGTAATCACCCTGCGCGGTTTCAACGACCAACTGTTCGTTCGAACCGCTCGTGAATCCAGTCACCCGTTCATTGAGGTGAACATCGACCTGGTGATATTGCAAGAGTTTAGTTGTAGCATCCGCCATTTGGGGATCAAGATAATTATTCAAAATATGTGAATGCGAATGAAATAACATGACTTGTTGGTCCATGCTAGCATAGCTTTCCGCTAACTCGGTCCCCATATATCCGGCCCCAACAATTGCAACGCGTTGGTTGGCTTGTAGAGACTGGTAAAGTTGTTCAGCCTGCTCGTAGTTTTTGCAAAGTAATACTTTCTCATGATCGATACCCATAATTGGTGGCACAATAACTGATGAACCAGTTGCCATAATCAACTTATCATAAGTATCATCAAAGACTTCGCCAGTCTGCATATTGGCGACCTGCACCGTTTTATGGCTCGCATCAATTCGTAAAACATTATGGCGGGTTTTAACTTGGGCGCCTAACTGCTTCAAATCAGCCGGCGAGGTGTAAAACATGTCTTCTAGGTGTTGGATAACACCCGTTAAGTATAAATAAATCCCACTCGAAACAAACGAAACATTATCATTCCGCTCGTAAATCGTCACCGCCGTCTCAGGATGACGCGTCAAAATTGCACGTGCCGCTGCTGTACCTGCATGGGTACTACCAACGATAATTATTTTCATCTTACCGGGTCTTCCATTCTTCAAGATTTGCCACGTAATTAGTAATAGGGTTCAACATTAATCACTATTTAATTATTATATCGCGCACCAAATCATTTGTATATGTGTTGGTTCTCATATATCTGGTTTAACTTTCATTTATATACTGCTAGTTTCACAACCATTGATTAGCTTTTGCCACTCGAATCGCCTCTAACCGATTGTGAACCCCCAATTTACTAAAAATAGCTGACAAATAATTACGGGTTGTCCCCGCCGATAAGTATAAATTAGCGGCAATCGTCTTGGTTGGGAGTCCTTTTTCAGCTTCCACCAAAACCGTTAATTCCCGTTCAGTTAATGGATTGTTATCCGCTGACAACATATTCGTCACCAGCTCGGGGGTATAGATGGTGCGACCGGTCATCACAGCCCGAATCGCTTCGATTAGATCATCACTTGGACTATCTTTTAACAAATATCCCGCGACATTGGCTTTAACTGCTCGTTCAAAATAACGGCGTTGCGCAAAGGTCGTCAAAACAATTACTTTCGTGGCTAGCTGCGAACTGGCCAATCGATCAGCAACATCCAAACCAGTCATCCCCGGCATTTCGATATCAAGAATTGCGACATCTGGTTGCAATGTTTGCAACTGCTGCCATGCTGTTATTCCATCTGCTGCGCTGCCCACCACGTGTAGGTCATCTTCTAATTCTAATAGCTGGGTCAAGGCAGAATTCAGCATACTTTGGTCTTCTGCTAAGTATAAAGTTATCATGCTGGCTCACGGCTCCTTTGGTAAAGTTAAGATTAACTGGGTACCACGCCGACTACTCGTGATAGCAAAAGTGCCCTGTTTAGCTTGCAAGCGTGTTCGCATCCCGGCAATTCCGTTGGCACCCTGACGAATCAATGCCCCGCCCTTACCGTCATCTTGCAGCTTAATCTGATAAAATTTTGCCGTCTCGACAAAATCAATCCGCACCTCGTGCGCGTGTGCGTGGCGCATCACATTGGTCATGGCTTCAACTAACACCGCCGCAAAACAGCTTTGGACCGTTGTCGGCCACTGGGTTGCTTGTGTCTCACCAGTTGTCGTCGTCCAGACACCGGCCGCTGCTAGATTACGAGTTTGAACCAACAGGACTTCTGTGAGCGATTGTTCATGTAAATTATTGACGATTTCGCGAACTAACTGTAAATTTTGACGACTGGTTTGTTCGATTTCGTCCAATTCTGGTGCCACTTTCTCCGGTGCTTTGACGAGCAATTTTTTAGCTAATTCCGTTTTGAGTGTAATCATTGAAAAGCTCTGTCCAAGGGTATCGTGCAAGTCACGCGCGATTCGTTCACGTTCGTTACGTTCAACAATTGTCTTTAATCGGCGGTTAGTTTGGTTGAGTTGGCGCTGTCGTTCAACTGACCGCGAAAAGGTATACGCGAGTATGGGTGATAACAACGGAAAAACTAAGCCCATCACGTCACCATTATGCCACCCAAACACGCCAGGATACTGCAAATAGTCACGTATACAGCCACCAATTAAAAAGGCATAATACCCCAAAGCAAAACCATAAAATTCTCGTTTAGGACGGCGACCAAGTAAAAAACTTACTTGCCAGCCGGGAAAGATGATCATAAAATTGTTAGCCGCAAATACTGCAAACAGTCCCGTCACAACTAACTCCGCTGGCATCGTCACTGTACGCCAGTGTGGCTTCTCAACAACCAAGATGTACAATACAAGAAAAACACCAACTAGCATTAGCCAAAACCAATCATGCCAAGATTTAACTGGTATGTAAGCCGCAATTGTGTACGGCAAATAGGCGAGCCACACGTAGCTCGTCCATTCGATCGTCTTCAATTTATTTTTATGATGCGTCAACAACGCCATTCCCCCGTTTAAGTCCCCGCTGAATTTTCCAACTAACAATCACCAGCAGGCCGCACACCCACAGCCCGATACCAAGCAAATCGATTAATTTTAGTGTACCATGGGTGCTCCAGTTGACCAACAAATCGTTCACATAATATGTTGGCAGTCGTTTGCCAACCATCCGCAACCATTCCGGTAACATGCTGATGGGCCACCATAAGCCACTAATAATAGCCATTGGAAAGGTAATTAAATTACTGGCAACACTTAACGTTTCAGCACGATTCAAGAAAGATAGCCCCACACCCATAAGTAGCGTCGGCAATTGACCGATCAAGGCAATTCCAAGTATCCCTAGCCATTGGAACACCGCTAAATCAACATGGTTAACGGCGACCGCAAGCGTGCCTAAAATAACGACTGCTAGTGCATTCATCCCTAAACTCACAATACCAATCGAACGATAGTATGGTACCACCCCGTGTGGCATTAATTGTAGCCAGCGTAATAGTCCCCGCTCCCGGTCATGCATCAGAATCTGGGCAATGCTGAACAGCCCACTGATCGTCCCACTATAAACAATCATACTGCCCATGTATGACCGATTAAAAAGTGCGACTTGGGCCGTTGTGCCACCAGTAACCATTAATTTTGTAAATAACAAGTAAAAAGCTGCTGGCATCACCAAGGCAAAGAACTGAAACGCTGCGTTGCGCATAATCAAACGCCGTGCATCGAAGCTTAGTTGTGCCATTAAAATTTTCATGCTGAGACCCCCTTCGTCAGATGAACAAAAATATCCGTCAATGATTCACGACTAATTGAGACTTGATGCAACTCACTGATTATTGGCACCATCGCTTGCAGCGTAGCGTCACCGTCTTCACTACTCATGCGTAGTTCGTCACCTTGCTTAGTAACCGCAGTTACTGCCGTTAAGTTTGTAAACCGGTCCGCTGGCAATGTCGTTTGGCAACGAATCTCTACCTGTTGATATTGCTTTTGCAACGCGGCAAATGAGCCTTGAAAAGCAAACTGTCCGTCCTTCAACAACATAATTCGATCGGCGATAGCTTCAATCTCCGGTAGGTAATGACTAGTAATGATAATGGTTTTACCAGCGGCCTTTAAGCGCCTAATCTGTTGCCAAAATGTCTGTTGCGCATTGGTATCCATGCCAACGGTCGGCTCGTCTAAAAATAATAAATCAGGATCACCTACCAGCGCTAAAGCAAAGGTGACTCGACGCAACTGTCCTCCGGATAATGCTGTCAAACGTTGTTGGGCTAAATCTTGTAATTCCAATTTGGCTAATAATACATGCCAATCAAATTCTGGCAGCCGTTGAGCCGTAGCTAACATTAGCATGTCACGAACCGTCACGCCCTGAATTGACATATCGCCCTGCAGCATCGACCCGATCTTTAATCGCGCCATCAGACTACCGGCCGCTTGCCCAAACACCTTGAGATGGCCCCGTTGAACCTGATTGACTCCTAATAATAGATTCAGCAACGTTGTTTTGCCGGCCCCATTTTCACCAATCAGACCAATAATCTCGCCCGGTACGATCGTCATATTAATATCAGTCAAAACTGATTGTTGACCATAACTAAATGCAACCTTAGTTGCTTCAATCAACGGTGTCATTATAACCGCCCCCCCCTTTAATGACTATAGTGTACGTCAGCGCATTCGGGTCGAGTAGTCGCGTTTGTCATGACTATCAGGTGACAAATGTCATTATTCCAGCAGTATTGATAAGTCAGCATACCACTTTAGATTAGAAACCAGACAAAAAATGAACTTCTGGATCTAGACCAAAAGTTCATTTGAATCACAATCAGTGTCGCTGATCACCGTGCTTTCAATGCCCAATGCGCTAATTGTGAAACCGCAATGATTCCAATGACACCAACAATACGCAAACTCAATGACAATGTGCGACCATAAAATAGCCGGGCAGCCAACACCAGTAATTCACCGCCAAAAATTAGAAATTTCATTCCAACACATCCAATCCACTTTTCGCTAGTATACGAGCCAGCCAATACAATGTCGATTAATTTGCCGTCACTAGCTGAGTATAGTCGCTAATTAACCGGTACTTCACTTCGTTTAGTTGCTAATCGCCTACATGTGTGCGCCCTAATCCGACCTCTTACAGTTGGAAAACGACTAGTCCATTCAAAGGTTATTCCAAATGTTAAATTACTTTTGCCGCTGACACTAGCCCCTATGTTAAACTTAACCAATCACAACGAAATAAGGAGGTCGACCATTGTTAATTAAGCCTTTACAACCTGCCGAGCGAACACCGCAATTGATTAGCCGATTAACTCGGCTTTGGCGACAGTCCGTCGACGCCAGCCACCACTTTCTAACGCCTACTGAAATCACAACCATTGAGCACGAAGTCCCCACAGCATTACGAACCGTTCCACAACTGCTCATTGCAGTGGATGACCAAAATACCCCAACTGGTTTCATCGGTATTGATGGTTCACTAGTAGCCATGCTTTTTATCACCCCAACCGCTAGTGGGACTGGTATTGGAACCGCCTTACTGCAAACTAGTATTCAGGATTATGGTGCCACAACGCTTACGGTGAATGATCAAAACTCGCGGGCGCGTCAATTTTATGAACACCGTGGTTTCCAAGTCACTAATCGCCAACCAACTGATGATCAGGGCCGTCCATATCCACTATTAACTATGACTTACAACTGTGACCCATTAAACGACTGACTTGACAAGGTCGTTTTTTTTATAAATAATGGACTTGTCCACTATTTATAAAAAAGGAGTGCTGACTATCGAGTATTTTAGTCTAACTAAATATATTGCGGGTATTTACCGCGAATCCAAAAACAGCATCAACACCCAACTACAGGCGCTGAACATTCGGGCGACCGAAAGTGACCTATTACTGGTTGTTTACGATCACCCGGCCCAAACTCAAAAGGACTTGGCTGCCAGTCTGATGCTCGATCCTAGTTTATTAGCTCGAACTGTTCGTCAACTTGAGCAACGCCAACTCGTCATCCGGTTTCGTGATCCTGCCGATCAGCGTAGTCTACGAATTAGCTTGACACCGGACGGTGAACAAATCGCTATCGCCATTAAGAAAACGTTGATTGACTGGTGGCATGACTTCTTCGCTGCTCATCCAGAAGTCAACGAGCAAGTGTTTACGAACCAATTACAACAAGTTTACCTAGCCTTACAAGAGAAAAGAGATTGAAATCGTCATTGAAAAAATTCATTAAACACTTTGGAGTCCTCGTAATTGGCATCCTGTGCATGTCAGCTGGCGTCGCACTCTCTAAATTATCCTTATTAGGAACGTCCCCAATTTCAAGTATTCCGAATGTCATTAGCAATATTACGGCAATTCCAATTGGCCAGTTGACAATTGCTTTTATTTTCATTTTAGTTCTACTAGAAGCCATCGTTTTGCGCCAGCAGTTCTCCTGGCAAAATTTATTACAATTAATTCCGGGTAGCCTGTTCGGTTGGTTCATCGATGCTTTTGTGCGGTTTTTCCATAGTCTCCCTAATCAGACATACATCGAGCAACTCGGACTTGTCTTAATGGGAACGGTGCTCTTATCGTTAGGTGTCTTTTTAGAAGTCAATTCACACGCCATTATCATGCCTGGTGAAGGACTTCCGAACGCCATCGCACTGATGCATCAACTCAAGTTTGCCAAAGTCAAAGTTTATAATGATTTCATTCTGATTGGCATTTCACTAGTCCTGGCACTTAGCTTTACTCATTCTTTAGCGGGGGTTCGGGAAGGTACCCTCATTGCAGCCTTTTTAACTGGGCGACTCGTAAATTTCTTTACCGAACATGCAAATCGATTTGTTGATTGGATGACACCATCCGCTGACGCGAACAACTAATTTCCAGAATCATCAAAGAAAAACACGGTCACTGGCTAGTGATCGTGTTTTTTGGCTTGTATTCATGCCAGTTCGTTAGTCTGCCAGTGCCCGAATTTTTTCAGCCACTAATGCAGGTGAACATCGGTGACTGGCAAACCACTCGAATGACCGCCTAACTTGGTACAATTATTTATTGAATATTTTGCCCGGATTTAAAATCTAAGTGCAACACCTAAAAAACTGGACCAAAAAGGCTACGAAGACCTATTCTTAAATCACCACGAACTAAGAAAGAGATGTCTTCATGACCCATAACCAGAATACCATTACTTTTCACTACCAACAACTTCAACCTTACGAACGTGGCCTGATTATGGCCCGGCAATCTGACGGCTGGTCTTGCCGGCGGATTGCGCGCGAACTACATCGCAACCCTAGTACCATCAGTCGTGAACTGAAACGTGGGACAATCCGGCAAATCGGTGCTAACCATAAGCCTTTTGTGGCCTACTTTGCTGATACCGCCCAAGTCGTTTATGATAACCACCGAACAGCTTGCCACGCGGTCAGTTGGTTACTAAAGGCTCCTGAATTCTTCCGCCAGTTGGTGATTGAATTACGCCGTAAACCGCGTGTCCACAGTATCGACTCTTTTGTCCACTGGTTTAAGATGCACCGGTCCAAATTACCGTGTCCTTCGACACCCACGGTTTACCGTTACATTGACGAAGGCCGGTTAGAACTGACTAATAGTGAGCTCCCGATGAAGTTACGCCGACGGATAAAGTCGGCCCATAAGACCCACCAGCGCAGGAATAAGCGCTCTTTAGGCCAGTCCATCGAAGACCGGCCAACCGCTGTGAATGGGCGTATGGAAGTCGGCCATTGGGAAGGCGATTTAGTCAAGGGTAAGCGGGTCGCTAGTGAGCCAGCCATCATGACATTGACCGAGCGAACTAGTCGCTATGAAATCATTGTTAAAATTGCGAATTATCATGCCGAGACTTGTCGCCAAGCGCTTCAAAGCGTTATCGATGACTATGGGTCTGAACACTTTAAAACTGTGACCTTTGATAATGGTTCGGAGTTTGCAAACCTGTCCCAAGTGACTGGTACAACGGTCTATTTCGCCCACCCATACTCACCCTGGGAACGGGGATCTAATGAAAACCAAAACCAGTTGATTCGCGAGTTCGTTCCCAATGGACGGTCGATGCGGTCCTTGACCATCACCAGGATTCAAGCGATTCAAGATGCTTTGAATCAACGGCCACGGCGAATTCTCGGCTATCAATCAGCTAAGGGTGTCCTGCCAGACTTTGATTAACTAGACCGCTGTTTAAGAATAGGTTGTAAGTGTTGCACTTGATTTGACAATTCGGGCACATTGTTACGACAAGAAAATCGAAAATTAATGCACCATCGTGTGATTCAACTGTTTATTCCATTTATAATGATTTTTCAATTCATAATTGCGATATATGCCGCTCACTACCCACAGCTACTAACGCCATATGATGCATTTGTAAACAACGACTACGGCTGTATTCCGATACTATTTTTGGCAATCACAATTGGCAGCACTTATTTAACGAATGAACGGCAAAATGGCACGTTACGAGCGCTACTTTATCGCAGTTATTCGCGGACCCAAGTCTTAGTCAGCAAATGGCTCACGATACTCGGTCTGATGATTGGCTTATCTGGCTTTAGCACCCTCATGAGTCTCGGACTGAAGTTGAGCTTCTTTCGGCGGTTACCTAATTACGGTACAATTTGGCACACTTGGGGTCTGAACATGCTATCAACAGGACTGACCCTATTATTTTTAATGATTGTCGTCTTACTATTGGGCACCCTATTCACCAGCTCAACACCAGCCATTCTGACTGGCATCATTGGGTACTTTACTGTGACCATTTTCAATCAGCTTTGTTTTTATTTATACGCCAAAGTCAGCTGGTTAAAGTGGAATCCGCTCAACATGATCAATCTAGGCGAGCAAATCCAAACACCACAGCTACAACAATTAACCCGACTAAATCTATCCACGCTGACGATTGGTTATATCGCCTATCTACTGTTATTCTTAACGCTTGCCAACTATTCTTTTCAAACCCGTAACGTTTAAAAGCATCCAGCCGGTCAAATATGATTAATGACCGGCTGGATGCTTTATCGATTAATTGTTAATTTCATCATATTAGCGTAACTGGCGCACAACTTGCCAAAAGTAACGACTCCAGCGTGGTTGATAAATCCAAGCGATCAGACCAATTAATGTTGCTGACCAAACTACTGCTACATATGACCAACTCGTCTGTGGTGCCAGCATAACGTCGGTAATCAATTTAGTCAGTATGATGCTCAACCCTATCAGCATTGGTACCCGCAAAGCCGGTAACAAAATCGCTTGGTGGTTACGCTCCGTGGTTTGCTGGGCGCTCAAATACCGGCCAAGTAGCCCGCCCAAGCCCCAGAATAGACATCCAATTACGATACCCAACAACCAGTGTTGATTGAGGAACGCCAACAAATAATTACCAGGTTGACCGAATGACCGTATCAATACAAACCTACTGATTGGTTTAACGACTGCATAGCCGACGAGCATTGCCATCACCAGGTTAGGCGTGACCAATAACACTAATGCAGAAACGGTCATCAAAATCAGTGCAACGAGCGTGGTACTGATTACATTGCCGCCCCAGACCCACCAATTGAATTGCGTGAAATAAGTCCCGGGAACGTTCTGTACCAGCACCAGCAGAACCATTAATTTCGCCAAACTATACGCAATGATCGTCGTTAAACTATAGCTCAAAAACGTCGCACCAAAAATTGCTGCTCGGCGAAAGCCTAAGCTCTGTAACCACTCATTCTGATGCCGGTAACGTGGACTGGCAATGAGTGCTATGCCCACTAAAATACTGATTCCCCACAGAAAATCATTTGGTTCAATATTACTCCCAACGCGCAAATTCGCCAATAATCCCCGCCGATCAGCATGATAAACTTGTAAATATTGATTCAAGTACTGCTGTTTCGAAGGTGCTACTAAGCCATCTACATCCTGATACTGTTGCCGCTGGTGGTCGTATTTAAGACCTGAAATTAGCATTTCATGATTCTGATCTAGCATTTGCCAGTGTTGATTCATTCTGAAGCCAGTCCACGCCCCCAGTGCCAAAAACAGGACCAATATACCAATAAGAAGTGGTGCATGTTGCCGAATAATCAAGTGCCCCAATTTTTTATTCATCTTACGATTTCCCCCACGTGTCGGTGCTGTCGGCAACTCTGATAGATGAGCATTCCTATCAGAGTCAGCACAATTCCGACCAATTCATACCACGGCATAATTGTTCTCATCAATGGTAAAAGCAAAATATCACCGAGCGTTGACCCTATACTCAAACTAATGAGAACGCTGGCAATAACCCCATTGAATGGCGATTGTTGCCGCAATGTGGTGATATCCGCTGACCATTGACGGCAGGCTACCCAAGTTAATCCTAGCAGCATCAGCAAGCCCACTAATGCCATGATTGCCGCCACGCCGTAGTGAACATGTAACCAAATACTAGGCAACGACTGAATGTGAAACCACCGCAACCACATATTTGTCCGCGTTAACATTCCCGACGCCCAACGCCAGGTCAGAGTGCTGATCAGGATTGCCAACCATAACCGTTGATTAAGGCTCCCCACCAGCCAGCCGAGCATCAGCAAGCACCCGCTGACCATCGTCACTGCCACACTACTGCCCAAAAGAGCGGCCAAATTACGGTAACGCTGATAAACTTGAGGAATCACGACCATAATCCAACCATAATAAATTACCTGGCTCACAAAAACGGTTGCCATTAATACCAATCCGAGTCGCAACTGTTGTCGCCAAATTTGCCAGCGCGTAACACCTAAACCAAGCATAAACTCGTAGCTGTGTGTTCGTCGACCCCAGAAGGCGAACATTAAGCCACTGATAAGTGCCACAACATAATACAAAAGGTTGGGTCGTTGGGCCCGCACTGCCTGATCCGGACTAGTAGAAGTGTATTCGCCGGGCCAAAAATACTGGTCAAGATGTTCATAATAGGCTTGCAAGCTAACCGCTGGATGTCCGACAATTTTATAGTCTTTCGGGTGTTTAATAAAATCCGCAGCGTTGATCCGTTCACCACGTACGCTCCGGGCATGTTCCACCTGCCAAGTATGTGTCACATTAATTGCCATTAATAAGCTCACTAACAGACACGCCGCTGTCACAAGTCGCACCCAAGCCCGATTTTGTTGCCACCATAACCGTCTCAATTTTACAGTTGCCATTCTACACACCACCCCAAACAGCTTGCCGGTCGCCTAATTTAACTCGAAAAACATCTGTAATAGTCAACGGCTGGACAGCCATCATCAATGGTTGAGCTTGTTGAAGCGCAGTCTCAATTGTCGGCGTGTAGTCCGCAAAGTATACTTCCAAGACCCGACCGTAAACTTTAATCAGCTGCCCATATTTTTTCACGACCGCTGGTATATGTTTGTCTGCAAAAACCAGTTGAAATTTGCGGGCCGTCGCTCGTAAGCTTTCTAGATCATAATCTGCAACCAATTCATGATGTTGTAAAACCAAGACTTGATCACATAAGCCATCAAGTTCATCGAGATTGTGCGATGAAATCAAAAAACTGGCACCGCGGTCCGCGACTTCATCAATAATATGGGTGACAATCCGTTCCCGAACTAAGATATCTAAACCGTCAAACGGCTCATCTAAAATAATATAGGCCATATTGCTAGCTAGCGCTAACAAGATTTGAAATAACATTTGTTGACCCTTTGATAATTGTCGATAATAACTTTTGGCTGATAAATGTTCGTCTCTTAATAGTTGTGATAATCGTTGCCGGTCAAAGTTATCGTAGGCCAATGCATAAGTCGTTATAATTTGTTTTAACCGTTGACCACCAAAAAAGTGACGTTGTGTATCAATATAAAATAATTTTTGCCGACAGTATGGTTGCTGCAAAGTCGACTGCCCCTCAATCACTAATTCGCCTTCGTCCGCCAAATAGTGATCAGCCATCGTCCGAAAAAGCGTCGTCTTTCCAACGCCGTTCCGCCCGACCAATCCCACGATTCGACCTGGCTGCCAAGTAAAAGTAATCCCCCTTAATATTTCACGATTATCAATCTGCTTACTTAATGCTTTAACTTGGATACTCATCCCGTGACTCCCCCTTTTGATAAGCCGTGGTCACCCACGCCTGAACTTGCTGCGCACTGATTCCTAAAAATTGTGCTTCCGTTAACAGTGATTGTAAGCGCGTCTGAAGATCATCAACCGCATTCGAATCAGTTGCAATCTGACTCGGTTCACTCACAAACGTCCCCCGACCTTTTATGGTGTACACGGCTCGCTGATGCTCCAAGATTTGATAAGCCTTACTAACCGTGTTCGGATTAAGATGCATTTCTGACGCCATTGCTCGAATTGAAGGCAATTTATCCCCTGGTCGTAAGACTTCCTGAACAATCTGCTGCTTAATCTGCATAACTAACTGTTCGTAATACGGTGCCCCATTAGTTGCAAACGGCATTTTATCACCTCGGTCTTGTGTACTACGTGTATTACTACAACTAGTACACTAACATACTAATTTGAGTTTGACAACTCAACAATCATATTCTCCACACAAAACAATCACGTCAACTGCGGGGTCTAAATCATTACAGCACAAAAAATTACTAAAGAGTGCCATTCTAAGGTCAAAAACAGCCAGCTTAGACCCGCTGGAAAAAATTCGAGTTAGTAAACTTGCTTAGTTAAGTGGCTGTTCATCTTGGCAGATACCGGCAAAAAACTAGAACAGTATGTTTCAACATCCACATAAATAAAAAAGCGTCTGACCAATCAGCCTCTTTAGCTGGTTGGTCAGACGCAATTATTTGGTGATTATTCCAAGAAATCTTTCAATTGTTTACTGCGTGATGGATGGCGCAACTTTCGCAACGCCTTGGCCTCGATTTGCCGAATCCGTTCACGCGTAACACCGAAGACTTTCCCAACTTCTTCTAGTGTCCGGGTCCGACCATCATCAAGTCCGAACCGTAACCGTAAGACGTTTTCTTCCCGATCCGTCAAGGTATCAAGGACACCCTCTAGTTGTTCTTTTAACAGTTCATAAGCTGCCGCATCGGCTGGTGAAGTCGCATCTTGGTCTTCAATGAAGTCACCCAAATGTGAATCATCTTCTTCACCGATTGGTGTTTCCAATGAAACCGGTTCTTGTGCGATTTTCAAGATTTCACGAACCTTTTCCGTTGGCATATCCATCTCGGCCCCAATTTCTTCAGGGGTTGGTTCGCGGCCTAAATCTTGTAACAGTTGCCGTTGAATCCGAATTAACTTGTTAATGGTTTCCACCATATGCACTGGAATCCGAATTGTCCGCGCTTGGTCCGCAATTGCCCGCGTAATCGCTTGGCGAATCCACCAAGTCGCATAGGTTGAGAACTTGAACCCTTTGCGATAATCAAACTTTTCAACGGCCTTCATTAGCCCCATGTTTCCTTCTTGAATCAAATCAAGGAATTGCATTCCCCGACCCACGTAACGCTTGGCAATGGAAACGACCAACCGTAAGTTGGCTTCGGCTAATTCTTGCTTAGCAGATTCATCACCTTGTTCGATTCGAAGCGCTAAAGCCACCTCTTCGTCAGCTGTTAACAGGTCGACTCGACCAATTTCTTTCAAGTACATCCGCACAGGATCATTAATCTTGATTCCAGAAGCCGATCCAGCATCACTAAGTTCCTTTTTAGAAACCTTTTTGACACTCTTGACCGCCCGAGCATCAGGATCACCTTTTTCATCAACAACACTGATCCCTGCATCTTCAACTTTTTGTAGTAATTTATCAATGCCACTAGCATCTAATTTATAAGGCGCTGCTAATTTATCTGATAATTCATCATATTGAATGCTACCAGTTTTCTTATATTCTTTGATTAATGCTTTAACGGCTTTGTCGTATGCCGTCGTTGCTTTTGCCTTTGCCATGTAGTAGCCTCCTATTTAGTGTGCATCTACCAGCTGCTCGATTATGATACCGAGCTACCTTTAAGTATACCATTGTCATGCCTAGTTATCAGCTTGTTGAACCTGTTGCTGCTGCCGATAAAGGTCAATTAGTGCCAACGTCAACTGTTGGACCAAATCATGATTACCGATTTGCTTAGCTGCTGTTAACTCAGCCTTCTTACTATTAATTTGTTCCACCAGCGGCTGTTGATTCATAATCACGTTGACCAGATCCGCAATCTCTTCCTTTGAAGTTTCACTGGCTACGTCCATAAATTCCAAACTGGTGACAACTGGTTGTAAATCAGAATCTGTCATAAAATCCGTAAAATTGCCCAAGTCAAACTGATTATGCGTTTTAAAATAAGCCTCCGCATATACCAAGATTTGCTGATAAGAATCATGAACAAAGTGAAAACCAGCAGTCGCCATTACCCGTAACCAAACGTCATGATCATTCAATAATCGGTATAATAATAGCCGTTCAGCCTTTTCTACCCGGCTCAACGGGCCACTATTAGTGCCACCATCAACCGTTGCTGGTGGTGGCACTAACGGCGCTGGTGCCGGCGGAGGCGTCATTTGCCGATCATCATGATGACTACCACCACGCTGAACAGCCTGCCGACCAACGAGCGATCGTAACTGTTGTTTCAAATCGTCCTTATCAAGATCAAATTCAGCCACTAACTGGTTTAAATATAAATCCTGTTCGACACTCGATGATAGCTGTGCTAATTGTTGCAAAACCGCCTGCAAATAAGTCAATTGATCAGGCGTATTTTGCAAATTCAAATCATGTTTTAAATATTGCATTTCAAAAGCAGTTGGTGTTTGCTTGCCATCTTCAAATACTTGAACGAACTTCGTCTGTCCCTGAGCACGTAAATATTCGTCGGGATCCATTCCATCCGGCATTTGGATCACGCCCAGATTCAGTCGACTGTTGCCACTCAGTAACTTCAGGGCACGATCGGTCGCTTTTTGCCCTGGCATATCGCTATCGTAACAGACATATAGGGTGTCGGTAACGCGCTCAAGCATGTAAATCTGCTCATCAGTCAAGCTCGTTCCCATTGATGCAACCCCGTTCTGAATGCCAGCACGATAGGCCGCAATCACATCCATAAAGCCTTCAAATAGTACCACCGATTTCTGTTGCCGAATGGGGCCACGCGCTAAATCAAAGTTAAAGAGCACCGAACGCTTATTAAACAGCTTCGTCTCCGGACTATTTAAATATTTGGGTTCATTAGGTGATTTTTTTAGAATCCGCCCTGAAAAAGCAATTACTCGCCCACTCGCGTCTTTAATCGGAAACAAGACCCGGTCAATGAAGCGATCACGTAAGTCACCTGCTTGATTTTCAATAAACAGTCCCGACTGCCGTAGTAGTTGGTAGTCTGTCTGATGCTCCTTAAAAAAATCCAATAAAAGCTGATTAGCGGGTGCATATCCGATGCCAAACGTTTTAATCGTTTCATCATCCAGTCCGCGCTCGTGCAAGTATTTGAGCGCCGGTTCACCAAGTTCAGTATTAACTAAAATATGTTGATACATCTTGGCGCTATCCGCGTATAACTTTAACAAATCAGCTTGTTGCTGATCCTTAGGTGCGGTCGGTTGTGACTGAGCCGTATAAGTTGCCGGCAAGTCAATGTGCCCAAAATCGGCTACTTTGACGATTGCTTCTGGAAAAGACAAGTTTTCGAGATCCATAATGAAGCTGAACACATTGCCCCCCCGGCCACAGCTGAAACAGTGAAAAATCTGTTTTTGTTCATTGACCGAAAAAGACGGCGTGCGTTCTTCGTGAAAGGGACACAGGCCAAATAAATTCTTACCAGCCTTCTTCAACTGAACGTATTGTCCAATAAAATCCGCAATATTGACTGCTGAGCGAACTTGCTCAACCTTTTCTTCTGGAATTCGATTGGCCACTTTGCCACCCCATTTCTACTAACTAAAGTCTGACAAACCAGCTAAACCATTGACGCAAGTAAAAGTCGCATCACGAAATTTAGATGCGACTTTGTGCGTGCAAACTTTGACAGAATATAGGTTATCACAAATTTGACAGCAGTGCAACAATAAGTTGTTCTTATTAGACATATTTGTTAAATTTGTTTTTCAAAAGTGCTAAAAAAGAAGTCACAGCAAATTTACTGTAACTTCTTTTATTATACACAGTCTAGTCTTATTTAACGACTAATTGGTTTAAGTCACCCATAACGTTAACCATTTGAGCGATTGTTAAGAGCTGTTTCAAATGGTTATCACGGACTTTTTCATCCTTACTCATAACCATCGTTTGTTCAAAATAATCCGCAATTAATGGTCGCAAGCTTGTTAAAGCTTTAAACCGATCTTCCATACTCATGGTTGGGGTAATTTTTTTCTGTACGTCAAGCACCGCTTCATAAAGTGCCCGTTCCGCTTCATTTTCAAACAAACTAGGATCAACCGTCAAATCACCTGCTTGTAATTCTGCCTTGGCCGTAATTCGTAACAAACGCGTAAAGGCTTCGATCGTATCCTTAAATTTAGGATCATCTTGATGAGCATTCAAGACATCTGCCGCCTTGAACATTTCACGAATATCTTGCCGACTCCCTTTGACGACCGTATCAACAATATCATAACGAATCTTACGATTATTGAACCATTGCTTAACTCGGTCCGTTAAGAAATCAGCCACCGGTGCCGTTTGCTTTTCAAAGTCCAAGTGATATGTCGCACCATGTGCCACTAGTTCTTTTTGAATATCGATTTCGATTTGACGAATCGGGAAGTCCCAACCTTGATCTCGGACAATTCGGACAATTCCAAACGCCTGACGCCGCAAAGCGAACGGATCATTAGAACCACTAGGAGTCAGCCCAACAGCAAAGAAGCTTGTAATGGAATCGACCTTGTCAGCAATGGCTAACACTGCGCCAACCTTGGACTTAGGTAAGTCGCCATCAGCGCTGATTGGCATGTAATGTTCACGAATGGCTTGGCCAACTACTGGATCTTCACCCTTCAAGACGGCGTACTTGTCACCCATGACTCCTTGTAATTCAGGGAATTCTCCCACCATCCCCGTCACCAAATCAAACTTATAGATTTGAGCTGCGCGGTGAAGCTGGTTTTGCTCAGTCTCAGTCAAGCCAAAACGGTTGGCTAAGAAATCACTGATAACCATGACTCGTTGCATCTTTTCATACATGGTCCCAATCTTATCGTGGAAACTAACCTTTTTGAGCCGTTCGACGTATTCTTGAATCGAATGTTGTTGATCTTCATGATAGAAGAAAGCCGCATCTTCTAATCGTGCCGTCAACACTTTTTGGTTACCTAAAGCGACGTTTTCCAAGTGATCCGTATTTCCATTCCGGACAGAAACAAAGTGTGGTAACAAGTTATCTTCAGCATCCGTCACGTAGAAGAATCGTTGATGATCACGCATCGAAGTAATTAATACTTCGTCTGGAATCGTTAAGTACTTAGTATCAAAATCACCTGCAAATGCAGTTGGGTATTCCACCAAGTTATTAACTTCTTCCAGCAAGCCTTCGTTAACTTTGATCTGCCAATCGTGTTTATTAGCCAAGGTCGCAATCTGTTCACGAATCGTTGCTTTACGCTTTGCTGCATCCGCAATCACTTGAACACTGGCTAAGTCAGTTTCATAGTCCATGGCAGTCGCAATCTCAACATCATGGCCTAAGAAACGATGACCACGAGAAATTCGATCAGCCGTCACGTCTAAGATTTGAACGGGTACAATATCGGTATCTAATAATGATACGAGCCACCGAATCGGTCGAATATACTTAAAACTGTACGTTGACCATTTCATCATCGTTGGGAAATTCATCTTGGTGATAACATCCTTAACGCCAGTCGCCAAAACTTCAGCCGCCGTTTTACCAGCCGTAAAAGTTTGCACAAAGACGTACGGGGTGCCCTTAATATCTTTAAAGACGATATCATCAGTCGAAGCTCCTTGACCTTTAGAGAAGCCAATCGCAGCTTTTGTCCAGTTGCCATCCGCATCCTGGGCAATTTTCTTAGCTGGGCCCCGAACTTCTTTTTTCACATCCGCCTGTTTGTCAGCTAAGCCCAGCACTTGGACCGTCAACCGGCGTGGTGTTGAAAAAGTTTTAACATCTTCAAAATCGAGTCGCGCATCTTTCAAGAATTTGACCATTCGTTCCTTAAGTTGTAACACACTCGGTGTAACGACGTGGGCCGGCATTTCTTCCAAACCAATTTCAAGTAAATAAGTTTTCGCCATTATTTCGTCTCCTCCTGTGCATGTTTTAATAATGGGAAGCCACGTTTTTCACGTTGCGCCACAAATTCCTTGGCAATTGACTTCGCCATGTTCCGGATCCGGTCTAAATAACCAGCCCGTTCCGTTACTGAAACCATGCCGCGAGCATCCATCAAATTGAAGGTATGACTACATTTAAGACAGTAGTCGTACGCTGGGTGAACTAAGCCATTCTTGATTTGTCGCTTAGCTTCCTTTTCGTATTCATCAAATAACATTAACAATAATTCTTCATTACTGTCTTCAAAGGCGTACTTAGAATTCTCAAATTCTGGTTCCAAGAAGATGTCACCATACTTCACACCATCGCCCCACTCAAGGTCGAATACGGAATTCACATCTTGAATATATGAAGACAGGCGTTCCAACCCATAGGTGATTTCGGAAGTGACCGGATCAACTTCTAAGCCACCAACTTGTTGAAAATACGTAAATTGGCTAATTTCCATACCGTCGAGCCAAACTTCCCAACCAACACCGGCACAACCCATTGATGGGTTTTCCCAGTTGTCTTCTACAAAGCGAATATCATGTTCCAGTGGATTAATCCCTAATTGTTCTAAGCTTTGCAAATATAAATCCTGCACGTTTTCTGGTGAAGGTTTCATGACCACTTGGAATTGGTGATGTTGGTATAACCGATTGGGGTTCTCACCATAACGCCCATCAGCAGGCCGCCGTGATGGTTCAACATAGGCTGCATTCCATGGTTCGGGACCGATTGCCCGTAAGAACGTGTAGGGGCTCATCGTTCCGGCCCCTTTTTCTGTATCATAGGATTGCATTAACATACAACCTTGATCCGACCAAAACTTTTGCAAGGTTAAGATAATCTCTTGCACTGATAATTTTTTGCTCATTAGTATCCTCCCAAAATTAGTGACTGAACGGCTGATAACTTTGAAGCAGGGACCCGCTCAACCAACTTAATGGCAACAAAAAAGTCCCCTGTCGTCAACAATAACGACATAGGGACGATTGGTTTCGCGGTTCCACCCTACTTCTGAGTAACCTCAGCAGCTTAATTACATGGTCTTAAAGCTCCGAGAGCGCCAATTAACGACTTTGATTGACCGTTTCACACCATCACGATCTCACTGTAAATCAAAGGCCATCAACCTTCTCTCATCAACACTTAACTATTCAGTTCTTCATCATCATAGCTGATGCTTGTTCGTTTGTCAATCCTCATTCTTGCGTGGCGCCAGTGGTTGGTACCAACTGCCCATCTGATCGATGAAGCGTTTAGATTTCAATCGAACGCCCACTGAGTTCTGATAAATTTCATCGAGAATTCGCCGTAACTCCGCCGCCGTCCGCGGTTTGACCTTAATGGAATGAACCTTGGCCAAGTCCAGCACCGAAAACTGGCGCAAATAAAAGATAGCCGCGGCACTGGCATGCAAACGATGCAGATCTAAGTGCCAGTGTTGCTGGCAAAGTAAACCACCGTAACTTTCAGAATAATCCAGTGGTAAATCGGTACGGCCACATACCGTACACCAACGCAATTCCGGTGCAACGCCAAATGGTTGCAATAATTGAATCTCAACCACGTTAGCCACCAACGCGGGGGCCACGTCTTGATCAATCAGTTGTAGCGCGCTGGTCAATTGTTGGTACCACCGGCCTACCGGTTGATTATCAGGAAAAGCCACGTCGACTAAATTCATCACATACGTCGCGTAAGCATTCAGCGCGATATCTTGACTAATATGCTCAAGATACTGAACGGATTTAACGCTATTAATATACGACAGGCCTTGATCGCGTAAATCGCCAACGTATTCCCCCATCGTAAAAGGTAATAACTCTGCCGCCATCTTGAAGCCGCGACGCCGCGCACCGCGAACAAAAAACATTTTCTTACCATACTCAGCGGTTAAAAACTTGATCAGCATGTCGCGCTCACGGTAATCGCGGCGAAAAAGCAAAATACCGTTAAAATTTGTGACCATTTGTTGGGCCATCTGAATCACCTAACGATTCTAATAGTCATCTTGCCGGTAGCCGTAGCTTGCCAACAAGTCTTGGCGGTCCTTCCAGTTTTCTTGGACCTTCACCCAAAGTTCAAGGTACACTTTATCCCCGAGCAGATGTTCAATATCACGCCGGGCTAGAGAACCAATCTTCTTGAGCATACTACCACCCTTACCAATAATAATCCCTTTTTGTGAGGAACGTTCAATAATAATCGTGGCCTGCACGTGAATCTTTTCTTCATCCTGCCGCTTAATTGAATCAATGACCACCGCTGTTGAATGTGGCACTTCTTGGCGCGTCAATTCCAAAACCTTTTCACGAATCAATTCCGAAATGATAAAACGTTCTGGATGATCAGTGATCTGGTCAGACGGATAATATTGAGGGCCTTCTGGTAATTGCGCTTTCAAGGTCGCCAATAATTCATCAACATTGTTGCCTTCAAGGGCCGAGATCGGGTAAACTTCTTTCCACGGTAACGCGTCCTTGTACTGATCCATGATTTCCAGGAGATGGTCCGGGTGAACTTGGTCAATTTTATTAATCACCAAATAAATCGGTTGTTTGACCGTCTTAAGTCGGTCAATAATAAAATTATCACCAGCACCACGTCGTTCATCAGCATTGATCATAAATAACACCGCATCCACTTCACCTAATGTCGACAACGCCGACTTGACCATAAAGTCACCCAAGCGACTGTGTGGCTTATGAATCCCAGGCGTATCAATAAAGACCATCTGGGTATCGCTCGTTGTATAGATACCTTGGATTCGATTCCGCGTCGTTTGGGCTTTATCTGACATAATTGCCACTTTTTGACCAACGACCCGGTTTAATAATGTTGATTTACCGACATTTGGACGACCAATAATCGCCACAAAGCCGGAATGAAATGCTTGTTGTTCTGCCATATTCAATTCCTTTCAATCTTGCCCACCGGTTGACCAATCATTAGCCTAACCAGTCGACAACGAAGTTCCAAATTTTGGGTGCAAACAATACTAACCCGACCAAAACTGCAAATGCTGCGGCAAACACGACTGCGCCAGCTGCAATATCCTTGATCTTTTTAGCTAATGGACTGAAGTTGGGCCCTGTCACCATGTCGGACAAGTTTTCGGCAATCGTATTGTTAATTTCACATAGCATGACCAAAAAAATAGCTAATGCCAGCCATAGCCATTCGTTAACGTTTAGGTGAACCCACCAGCCAGCAATCAAGGCTACCGCTCCCAATGCAAGATGCGTTCGCATATTCCGTTCTTCAATCACGACCGTTTTAAGACCATTCCAAGCATGCAACCAGGATTGCCAAAAGGAGTGATTCTTGCCGACCTGAAGCCGATCCGGCCTATTTTTCGAGGCCATAAGCATCCAGAATCTGACGTTGCAACGTAAACATTTCGGTCTCATCTGCTGGCTGAAGATGATCATACCCGTTTAAATGTAAAAAGCCGTGAACGACCAAATACCCCAACTCACGGGCCTCTGAATGTTGCAAAAAGGCGGCTTGTTCGCTGACTTTATCAACTGATATCATAATATCACCTAGATTTAACGGCATTTCCGCTGCCATCTCAGGATCCATCACAATCAGATCGTCCTCATCATCATCGTGCATCGCGAAACTAATGACATCCGTTGGCCGATCAACACCCCGATATTGTTCATTAATTTTTTGAATCGCATCATTGTTCATTAAAGTCACGGAAACTTCCGTGTCGTCTCGTAACTTCAATGTCTTCCCGGCTAGCGCGATTAGATCCTGAATTAGTTGCAACTGTTCAGGCTGCGCTCCAGCCGTTGTTTGATCATATAATTCTAAATCCATAAGTGCCCCCTAGCGTTGTTCCACGCGGTCATAAGCCGTGATAATCTTGGCAACGACCGGATTTCTAACCACATCATCCGCCGTAAACTTAACAAACGTGATATTACTAATACCATCTAAAATTTGTTCGGCTTGAATTAACCCGCTCTTAGTGTGGTGTGGTAAGTCAATTTGCGAAATATCACCATTAACGATCATTTTGGCGCCAAAGCCAAGGCGGGTCAGGAACATCTTCATCTGGGCATTCGTCGTATTTTGAGCTTCGTCCAAGATGACGAAGGCGTGATCAAGCGTCCGGCCCCGCATATAAGCTAGCGGAGCAATTTCAATAATGCCACGATCCATTAAACGTTGCGTATGTTCAGCGCCATAAATATCGTACAAAGCATCATAAATCGGCCGTAAATATGGATCAACCTTTTCCTTCAAGTCACCCGGCAGAAAGCCAAGACTCTCACCGGCTTCAACTGCTGGCCGAGTCAAAATCAGTTTTTCAACATCACCACGTTTTAAGGCAGCAATCGCCATGACAACAGCGAGATACGTCTTCCCAGTCCCCGCTGGGCCGATTCCAAATGTAATGTCACTTTTAGCAACGGCTTGCACGTACTGTCGTTGACCAAAGTTCTTCACCCGAATGGGCCGTCCACGATTGTCCTTGATCAAGGTCTCCGAATAGAGATCTTTGAAGTAAGCCAACGTGCCGCGGTTTACCATCTTAATGGCGCTGATGACATCGGGCGCGCCAATTTGAATGCCTTGTTTAATTAAACTCGTTAAATTGTCTAGTACTGCTTGCGTATTATGAACAGCCGCTTCGTCATCACTACTAATCGTCATCTGATCACCAAACACGTGTAATTGTACGTGTAGTCCGTCCTCAAGCAAGGCTAAGTGGGCGTCCTCTGGCCCTAATAAAGCAACTGATTGGGTCGGATCAGCAATGAGAAATTTTTGTTCATATTTTGAGTTTTCGGTCAAAAACATGGACTCCTTTATTGACAGATTTAATCACCATCATCTGGTAATGTCACCCACAATCAGCGTGATAACCACGCTGATTTCAGCAGGTATTTGTTAATTAATCATAGCATAAAAGCCCCTTAGGAACCAGTACAAGGACGCTCCAGCCTCCACTCACCAATACATTCCACCGGCTACGCCTAATTAACGAACCAACTTTTCAAATTGTGATCTTATTTCCGTAAGCAATTGTTGTTAGTGGCAAAGGTAGCACAAAAAAACCGGAGAAAGTCTTCTCCGGTTAACCGTTAATTCAATAATGATTTAACTGTTTGGTTGATCAGCTTGCCATCCGCCTGACCTTTAAGCTTGGGCATCACTGCTCCCATCACCTTACCAAAGTCACCTTTACCAGTGGCTCCGATTTGTTGAATGGTCTCAGCAACAATTTGTTGAACTTCTTCGTCCGACAATTGTTTTGGCATGTACTGCTCAACAATTGCAATTTCTGCTTTAACGCCGTCAACTAAGTCTTGACGACCCGCATTTTCGAATTCACTTAATGATTCGCGCCGTTGTTTCAGCTCACGTGAAAGTACGCTCACTTCTTCATCAGTCGTTAAATCATGACCCGCATTAATTTGTTCATTCATTACTGCGGACTTAAGCATCCGTATAACGCTGAGGGTTTGCTTATCGCGCGCCTTCATCGCAGCTTTTAGATCACCATTGAGTGTATCAATTAAACTCATTGGTTTTCCCTCCTCGTTAGGTCATTAGTATAATACTAATTACTTGAAACGACGACGGTTCTTACGCTTACGTGCTGCTTCAGATTTTAACTTCTTCTTCACACTTGGTTTTTCGTAGAATTCCCGTTTGCGGTATTCTTGTAAAGTACCACTTTTTGAAACGGTACGTTTAAAGCGACGAAGAGCATCATCAAGAGATTCGTTTTTACGAACGACTGTTTTTGCCATGTTAAATTCCCTCCCTCCGAGCTCAAAAAGTAACCGTTAAATTATGCGTACTTACACATAACGCAACTGTTCTAGTAAATTATACATAAATTGAAAAAGGCCGTCAACTAAAGTTTACAATTTCCTTAAAATAAAACATTAAAAGCAACGTCAATCCGGGCAGTAAATCGTTTTCATCCCCCGCCAGCTATGCTACACTAAGGATATTATCGAACCGAAATGAGGTTATTACATGTCAGCAATTAAAGTTTTTATTTTATCCGATTCCATTGGTGAAACGGCGCACAACGTTGCCTTAGCCGCAGCTGCTCAATTTTCCGACTATGACATTCGCTATCAACGTTTTCCATTTGTACGGACAGATTCACTACTCCAAACCGTCTTAACTCAAGCCCTCAAGGAACATGCCGCCATCTTTCACACGTTCGTCGATCGACGGCTTAGTCAGATTGTCAATCAATTTTGTGCAACCCATGAATTACCTTATTATGACGTCATTACGCCAGCTCTTGACACTTTTTCGCAAATTACTCACGTTCAACCGTCCAATCATCCTGGGACGGTTCATGCCTTGAATACCAACTATTTTGATCGGATCAACGCGATCGAATTTGCGGTCACTTACGACGATGGCAAAAATCCTAGTGGCTTTTTGGAAGCCGATGTTGTTTTACTGGGCGTCTCGCGAACTTCTAAGACTCCCTTGTCACTTTACTTGGCCAATCGCAATCTAAAGGTCGCCAACTTACCACTGGTTCCTCAAGCTCAAATTCCTGATGAGATTTGGAAAGTCGATCCTAAAAAGATTTTCGGCCTAACTAACGATCCTGAAAAGTTGAATGACATTCGCCGACAGCGGATGGTTCAATATGGGCTCAATCCTGATACCATGTATTCCAACACAGATAAAATCAAAGCAGAACTTGAATATGCTGACAAGATTTTCAAGAAGATTGGTTGCTTAGTTATCAATGTCGCTAATAAATCGATTGAAGAAACGGCCACTCTGATTACCGAGAGCTTAAATACTGATGAGTCGGACAATCATTAACCGGTTCACTTACTAGTTAATCACGGCCACAATGAGCCTATTTTTCACTAAAAGAGCGTTACGACTACTTAAAATCGTAACGCTCTTTGTCTTCTATTTATCTTGCGATACTCAGCATTTCCAGTAACTGCGAACAACTCAAGCTAATTCGACACCCCCATCAACATGCAATACTTGTCCCGTCACAAATTGATTTTGCATCAGATAGAGATAAGCTGTCGCCACTTCCGCTGGTGTCGCCACACGTTTCAATGGATTACCATCGCTTACTTCAGCTGTTTGAGTCGCTAACTGCTCAGCAGATAATTGCCGCCACAATCCGGTTGGTGTCCAAGTTGGTGCAACTGCATTAACACGATGATTTGGCGCCAACTCAACGGCGAGGCCAGCAACCATCGTATTAATTGCTTGATTGCCAATGATGGCCCCAGAAGCGTTATCCGGCCGACCACCCGCACCGGAAGTGAAGATTAGCGAACCGTGCTGGTTAAGATGCCGACTAGCAATCTGCGCTAGCTGAAGATTAGCAAAAAATTTATCTTCAACCGTCTGCCGTATCGCCGCCACCGAGTTATCAAGAAATCCGCCACCCATGGCACCACCTAGCATCGAAATAATATGATCAAAACCAGTATTTTTTTCAAAAAAGGCTGTCAACTGATCCTTATCTTGTGCCTCTAACGCCGTTCCCATCAACCGGTTCGAAACTCCTATTTTTTTAACTGCAGCCGCTACATGCGCAGTCGTATGACCAATAATATGAACACGAGCACCGTATTGTAATGCCTGCTGCGTAATTTCCATGCCAAAACCTGAAGTACCACCGACTACTAGTATCCGTTGTTCAAATTGCATCTTAAACTTCCTCCTTAAAATAAAAAACGATAACCGGCTAGCGATCATCGTTCAATTCTTATTAACTACTGTTGTTCAATATCTGCAATCAGATGGTCATTAAACCGGCCAGCGCGCAACATGGCAATCTCGTACTTGTATGGTGGCAACTGGTGTTTCTTATCAGCCCCGACATATGGCGTTTCTAAAATCTTACTGATATCTGGTAACTGAGGATGGTGTGCGACCGCATTCAAAGTATCAAAGCCAATTGTTCCCATACCAATATTGGTATGCCGATCTTTATGCGCACCCTGTGGATTCTTCGAGTCATTGAGATGAATCACTTTCAAGCGGTCTAGCCCAATGACATGGTCAAATTCATTCAGAACCCCATCAAAATCATCTCTGATGGCATAGCCGGCATCACTCGTATGACAAGTATCAAAGGTAACGGATAACTTTTCATTGTGAGTCACACCGTCAATCATTTGTGCGAGCTCTTCAAACGTCCGCCCAACTTCAGTCCCCTTACCAGCCATCGTTTCTAACGCAATTTGAACATGCTGTTCTGGTCGGATAACCGTATTCAAGCCTTTAATGATTTGTGCAATGGCCACATCCGCCCCAGCACCAATATGGGCGCCAGGGTGTAATGTCAATTGCGTTGCCCCAACTGCGTCCGCCCGCTGAATTTCTTGATATAGAAATTCCGTTGCAAATTCAAAGTAACCCGGTTTTTTCGTATTGCCCAAGTTAATAATGTATGGCGCATGCACCACAATCTGACGAAGATCGTTAGCATCAATTACTGATTGGGCTTCAGCAATTTTAAGTTCATCAATCGGTTTGCGCCGCGTATTTTGCGGCGCCCCCGTATAAATCATAAACGTATTGGCGCCGTAGCTAGCTGCCTCATTGGCTGAGCCTAGCAACATATCAGGCGCTTTCATCGAAACATGTGATCCTAGTCTAAGCATTATTGATCCATCCTTTTCTCAAATTGGCTAATTCTGATCATAACAAGGATTAGCGCTATTTTCTTTACGATACCAAACAATCATTGCACCAGCTGAAGTATCTCAACTAGTTTCAGTCGCCTGTGGATAAAAGTACGCCAAGGTCCGCTCAATCGCGTGACCATCATTACGCGTATTCCACAGCTGATTAAATCGGACCAGTTGTAACGACGTCGCTGGCATTGCCAAGACTTGGTTCAAATCCGCCATCGTCATCACGAATGGCCCCGGCGCCCAATCCTTAAAGTCAGCTTGGAGGCCCACCTCACGTTTATAGTGGTCCCAATCAAATACATAGAAAACAATCTTTTGACAACTCGGTAATAACGCGTAGTCAAACACAACCGATGAATAATCACTGATCAGTGTATTGGCAACCGTCAATAATTCATCCGTACTAAACTCGGGTACTAACATCACTTGATCTGGGTAACGAGCTTGCAAATCGCGCTCCTGATCAACCAAATGCGGATGTAATTTGATAACCAACCGTTGATCAGGTCGTAACTTTAATTGGCCAAAATCTGCTGGTAATGTAAACTGAACACCGGCCCGATACGTTGGCGCATACAAAATAACTTCCTGTTGTTTAAATTCTGGGTATTTTTGATAGATGGCGGTCGCCGTTCGCTTCACCCAGTCAGACTCACAATACCGGTCCGATCGTGGGTATCCCAAAACCCGCATGCGTGTCTCCGGAACGTGGTAACTCGCCGCAAAAATCCTTCCCATCTTATCGGAACCAACCACGTAATCCGTAATCTGATCATAAACAGCTTGAAATCGCTGGCGATCATCTGCGGAGCGCTGAGCAGTCTGTGGATCACCCCAACCAAACGTTTTAACTGCTCCAGCAGCATGCCAAAGTTGAATTAGTCGCTGCGATGAACGCCGAGTCAGGCCGGCAGTAAAGCCATAATAATTATCGATATAGACATCCGTTGCCCGTGTAATGGCGGGAATCCCCGTCAATGCAAATCGAATAGAATCATGATACGGCTGCGTTACAATCCCGGCTTGTGCCAGTTGGGCAGCTCCTGTACTGGCACTTGGCAAATAATAAACGGTTACGCGTCCCGGGATTCGCTGATTCAATTGCCGAATAAAGTCCAAATTATCTGCAAAACTCATGAGATAAATGACCCGATCGGTGGTGCTAAAGTGTGCCAGCCACGATATAATCCGCACAAGCCAGACATAAATTGTTTTTTTCACACTGGCCATCCTTTCATTTCGTTATTAATTACTAGTTTCTCATGCTATCAGTCACTAACACAATGCTTGTATTATATACCAGATTCCCAGGCTTCGGCTAGTCGGGACACAGTTAATAGTACTAACTAATGGCGTCCAGCCAAACTAGAGCATCTACAAAAAAGTGTTTGCAAACGCCATGGTTTGCAAACACTTTTTATCATATCAACCCAATCAAGGTTTCGGTTCATAGAAATGCCCCAGGATCTTGACTGTATCCGAAATACTGACGAAAGCGTGGGGATCGGATTCCGCCATCGCCGCCTTCAACTCGCCCATCTCGTAACGCGTGATAACCGTGAATAAAATCGTCTTGTCATCATGTTGATAGGCGCCTTCAGCATTGTGGACGATAGTAACACCACGGCGAATTCGATTTTGAACACTGTCAATCACCGTCTTCGGGCGACTCGTAATAATCATGACTTGCATCTTCTGCTGACGCGTATACGTCATATCCATGACCCGACCATTCACAAATAAACCGAGTGCCGAATAAAAAGCGTATGGCCACCCATAGACGAAACCGGCCGCAATCACAATGATCGAATTGAAGGCCATGTTGATGGTCCCAATACTCCGTCCCGTTTTACGGCGTAATACAATCCCGATAATATCGAGTCCGCCAGTTGAAATACCATTTTTAAGAGCCGTTCCGGTTCCAAAACCATTAACAGCACCCCCAAAAATCGCACAAATAATGGGGTCATGAGTCAATCCGACTGGGGCAATCAGTTTAATCATAATACTAGATAATGTAACCGCCAAGAACGTATACAGTGTAAACTTATGTCCGATAGCGCGCCACGCAATGATGAACATCGGTACGTTCAAAATAAACAGTAGTGCCGCTGTTGAAATTTGGACTGGTAGAAACTTGCTCATTAAACTATTAATCAATTGGGCTAACCCAGTAATCCCTGATGAATAAATATGCCCAGGGGTCCAGAAATAGTTCATGGCAATAGAAACTAAAATGGCGTAAATAAATGCAGTTGACGCTTTTACGACATCGCGATGGTGTTTGGATAACTGCTGAAAATCATCCATGAATTAAGTGTGCTCCTTTACGTTTTTGCTTTCGTTATTGTAACACGCCTATCCGCAAACAGCCGGTCTTTTGCAGTTTTCTGCTAAAAGTCTCACGTTTCTCAGCAAAATACCATTAATCGGCTCGGCTGAACCAATCTTAGCCATGCCAGCTACGCTTGCTTGTCATGACCTCATTTCTTAATATCAATATTTGGTGAACACTAGCACTAATCTACCTTAGGCGCATCCGCCCACTGTTCAGCGATAAAATCAGCACGGCCACCCGCTTCCTGTTCCGCATACACGACCGGATTATTCTGATAGAAACGCTGATGACGCGCTTCAGCCGGATAAAACGGTTGTACGTCTTCAATTGTTGTAACGATTGGCTGAACAAATCGTTCGCTGACTTGTAATGCACGTTTGGAAGCTTCGGCAATTTGGCGTTGTTGTGGGCCATCGACAAAAATGACCGGCCGATAGTTATCGCCACGATCCTGAAATTGTCCCATCGCATCGGTAGGATCCGTCTGATGCCAATAAATATTAACTAATTCCGCATAACTAATAATTTGGGGATCAAACGTAATCTTGACTGCTTCCGTATGGCCAGTCGTATGTGCTTTAACTTCTTCATACGTTGGATTTTTTGTGTGACCACCGGTATAACCTGAAACGACGCTATCGATGCCCGGTTGGCTATCAAAGGGCTGAACCATGCACCAAAAGCATCCACCTGCAAAAATTGCTGTTTCCATGAGAATTCCTCCAATTAAATATTAATACAAATCTAACACTAATTAAAAAGAACGTCCATTTCTAGACGCTCTTAATTGCTTTATTCGGTTGGTTCGTCATCTGTTATCGGGTTAGTAATATTCAAATCTAAATCAGCCAATTGTTGGTCAGATACCCGTGATGGTGCATTGGTCATCGGTTCTGAAGCCTTAGAATTCTTAGGAAAGGCGATTACTTCACGAATATTATCATTACCAGATAGCAACATTGCAAACCGGTCTAACCCGATTGCTAAGCCGCCGTGTGGTGGGAAGCCCATATCCAGCGCATCCAGCAAGAACCCAAATTGTTCTTGTGCTCGTTCCTTCGTAAAGTCCAACGCTTTAAACATCTTTTCTTGTAATTCGCGGGTATGAATCCGGATCGACCCGCCCCCGAGTTCATAACCGTTCAAGATGATATCATACGACTGGGCATGGGCTTTGTGGGGATCTTCGCCATCATTCAAGTAATGAACATCTTCTTCATTGGGCATTGTGAATGGATGGTGCGCAGGTACCCAGCGTTCAATACCTTCGTCATATTCAAATAGTGGCCAATCAACGACCCATAAGTAGGCGTATTGATTTTGGTCAATCAAGTCAAGTTCTTTGGCAATAGCTGTCCGCAGGTAGCCTAACGTATCAGAAACGACTTTGAAACTGTCAGCAGCGAACAGTAATAAATCGCCTGGTTTAGCCGCAGCAGCACTCGTAATGGCTTCAAAATCACCATCAGTTTTGAAGAACTTCGCCACGGGACCACTAAAACCATCCTCAGTGACCTTCATCCAAGCTAAGCCTTTAGCTCCAAACCGTTTGACATATTCCGTATAAGCATCGATTTGCTTCCGGGAGTACTGATCAGCACCACCTGGAACCGCAATCGCCTTGACCAGGCCACCATTAGCAAGTGCATTATCAAAGACTTTAAAACCGGCGTTAGAAACAGCCACACCCATGTCTTTGAGTTCCATACCAAAACGTACATCCGGCTTTTCAGAGCCAAAACGATCCATAGCTTCTTGCCAAGTCATTCGGGTAAATGGCGTCTTGATGTCAACACCCTTGACGTCCTTCATGACTTGCTTAATCAAACCTTCAGTATAGGACTGAATTTCTTCAGCCGTTAAAAAGGATGTTTCCATATCAATCTGGGTAAATTCAGGCTGACGGTCACCCCGCAAATCTTCATCACGGAAACAGCGCGCAATTTGATAGTAGCGATCAAAACCGGCCCCCATCAGCAATTGCTTAAAGAGTTGTGGTGATTGTGGTAACGCGTAAAAATGCCCTTGATAGACCCGCGAAGGCACTAAGTAATCCCGGGCCCCTTCTGGCGTCGACTTCGTTAAGAACGGCGTTTCAATATCATAGAACCCGTTGGCATCAAAATAGCTATGAACTGCTTGGGTGATGCCATTACGAATTTTCAATCCACGTTGCATTTCTGGCCGACGCAAGTCCAAGTAACGGTACTTCAAGCGCAATTCATCTGATACGTTAATGTCATCTTGAATATAAAATGGCGGAGTTTTCGCCTTATTTAAGATTTTGGCATTGTGAATCTCAACTTCAACTTTACCAGTCTTCATGCGGTCATTAACAGCGTCAGCATTCCGATTAACAACAGTTCCTTGCACTTCAATGACATATTCGCCCCGTAACTGATCCGCTACCGCCAAAGCATCCGCTGAAAATTCCTGACTAAAGACTAATTGTACAATTCCTTCACGGTCCCGTAAATCAATAAAAATCAAGCTCCCAAGGTCACGGCGTTTTTGTACCCAACCTTGTAAAGTGACCGTTTGGCCTAAATAATCCTCATTGATGAGACCCGCATATGTGGTCCGTTTCATAAACGCTTCCTCCTTATAAATCGGCAAACTTGCCGTCCACACTACTTATCTAAAACTTGATGAGCATCTTGATAAATATCCGCCATCGCAACCTTGGTTTCCTCACCAGTCGCCATAGCCTTCAAGTTAACGACCTGATCAGCCAGCTCGGTTTCGCCCACCGTCATTGTGTAACGTGCATTCAAGCGATCAGCGCTCTTAAACTGAGCTTTAGGCTTGCGATCCAAGTAATCCCGTTCGGCCTTATAACCGGCTGCCCGTAATGCCTGTACCAGTTTCAAAGTCGTAGCACTAGCAGTGTCACCAATTCCCACGACATAGACGTCCAACTGATCATCAGTCGGTACCGCAATGTTTTCGGCATCCATCAACACTAATAGCCGTTCAACTCCAAGGCCAAAACCAACCCCAGAAACTTCAGGGCCGCCTAATTCCTTAACCAATCCGTTGTAACGACCCCCAGCACAGATCGTCGTATAGCCCTTGCCTAACGCTTTTGAGTGGGTCATAATTTCAAAAATCGTATGGTTATAATAATCTAATCCCCGGACCATCGTGGCATCAATCTCGTACGGAATTGCTAACGCATCTAAATACGTCTTAGTTTGATCAAAATGCGCTTGAGCTTCCGGAGACAAGTAATCTAAAATCGATGGTGCATCGGCCACAAATTGTTGATCTTCCGGTGCCTTACTATCTAAAACCCGCAATGGATTCTTGTGTAACCGTTCCTTGGAGTCATCACTCAATTCATCAAAGTGGGGTTCCAAATAATCAATCAGGGCTTGTCTGTAATCATCACGCGTTTGTTGATCACCCAACGTGTTGATGACCAGTTTCAAATCAGTCAAGCCAAAGGTTTTAAGTAAGTTATAGCCCATTGCAATTACTTCAACGTCTAGGGCGGCACTTTCACTACCAAAAGCTTCCACGCCTAATTGGTGGAACTCACGTAACCGACCTGATTGGGGCCGTTCATAACGGAACATTGGTCCCATGTAATAAACTTTATAGGGTTTTAAAACCTGCGGCCCGTACAATTTATTTTCCACGAATGCCCGAACTACTCCGGCAGTTCCTTCTGGGCGGAGCGTAATGTGCCGGTCACCCTTGTCATGAAAATCGTACATTTCCTTCGTCACAATATCAGAAGTATCCCCCGCTGAACGTGAGAAGACTTCGAAATTTTCAAACATCGGTGTCCGAATCTCTTTGAACTGATAAGTCTTGAAGACGGCACGAGCCGTTGCTTCAACGTATTGCCACTTTTCACTATCGCCAGGCAAAATGTCGGCGGTGCCTTTAGGCCGTTGATATCTCATTAATAGTTCCTCCCTTGATTGCAATCGACAAAAAAAGCGCCCTTGATTATTTACCAAGGGCGCTGTTAGCGCGGTACCACCTTTTTGAGTACTAATTGATAACGTCTGTAATCACAGGCGGAACGCTGCCGTTCACCTCAAAAGCGTCTCCTCATTGCGCACTATCCGGAATTCTCAGCACTACCGGTCTCTGATTATAGTGGCGTACAATGCTCTTACTTTCTCTGCGGTCGATTGATTAATATATGGTTAAAGTTACACGAAAATCACTTAAAAGTCAACGATTCTAGTTAAAATCATTTCAAAATTTAGTCGGTCAGCCATTTTTTTGGTATACTATTTGCAGCACTTCAAATTGCAATTATCTTAAATTTAGTTGGTGACAAAGCATGCAAGTTTTAAAACAATTTTGGCGTCAAATCACCGTTACGCTTATTTTCATTGGCTTGGTGATTGGCTTTGTAGTGCTACTAGTGACTAATAACACAGCCACCGTTAACATTGCCAATGTCAATATCCGTAGTGGTCCTGGCATGAGCTATGCCATTGAAGACGCAACGTCCAAGGGGACCAAGGTCCACATTATAAAACGCAAGAATAATTGGCTGTACGTTCGTTATGCGGATCATAAGTTTGGCTGGATTGCCAGTTGGTTGGTCAACGAACATAACAGTCAGTTAACCAAAACCACTAAGATCTCTGAGGCCACCATCGTCTTAGACCCCGGACACGGTGGTTCTGATTCCGGAGCGCTCTCCAGCAAGGGCAAGATGGAAAAAACGTACACGCTACGGGTAGCCAAAGCAGTGGCTAAAAAGCTCCGCGCAGCTGGTGCCCACGTCGTCTTGACCCGTGATAGTGATAAATATGTGGGGCTGAGTGCGCGACCAGCGATAGCAAATAAGCTGCATGCGGACGCCTTCATCAGTTTCCACTTTGATAGTTCACCAGAGAAGAACACGGCTTCTGGAATTACGACTTATTACTATCATAAATCAACTTCACTAGCACTCGCCAAGGCGTTGAACAATAATGTCTCGACCTTGCCAATTCCTAGTAAGGGAACTGACTTCGGTGACTTCTTAGTTATTCGTGATAATTCGCGGCCTGCCGTCTTGATGGAACTGGGCTACATTAATGACAAGTCCGACTTCAAGACCATCAGCTCAAAAAAATACCCGCAAGAAGTGGCCCATGCCGTCTACGCGGGATTAACCACCTACTTTGCTAACCAATAGCAACATCGTGAAGTACATCATGTGTCTGAAATTGGTCGCCATCTCAATTACTTGGATGGCGACCAATTTTTTGCTGTTGAGCTTCAACCTGGGGCGCTTGATCATACGCCCGCTAAGTAACTCGTACAGTTAACAATTAGTCAGTCACAGCACTATTAAGCCTTCTAATTGTTAATCGCAATTGATTGCGTTACAGTGATGACAACGATATTCAGCATTATTTTAGGAGGGGTCATGATGCATTTAACAAAAGCTTGGCTCGCACAGCTACCATTAACCGGCGTTCAGCAAATATTGCCAGTTAGTGGTGGCGATATCAATGCTGCTTTTCGGATTGTCACGCGTCGCCACCAATATTTTTTAAAAGTCCAGCCGAACAACAACGGCACCTTTTTTGACCATGAAGTTGTTGGATTGCAACTACTCGGTGCAGTGATCAAGACACCAACTATTATTGCCAGTGGCACAATTGCAACTGATGGATACCTATTGCTAGATTGGTTAACAACTGGGATCGGTAGCCAGTCTGCCCTTGGTAAAGCCGTAGCAACGGTCCACCAACAACATCAAACCCACTTTGGCCTCGACCACGATTTCACGGCTGGCAAACTGCCTAAGCTTAATCACTGGCAATCCGATTGGGCGACTTTTTATACCCAACAACGCTTAGATGTATTAGTCAACTTGGCAAAGGAACACCATTTATGGTCACAGACACGTGATGAGCATTATCGCCGATTGCGGCAACAACTTCTACAAGATCCTCACATGCATACCGTGCAACCAAGTCTCCTTCACGGTGATTTATGGTCAGGTAATTACTTGTTCGATACCGCCGGCACACCTGTTTTGATTGATCCCGACGTCTTTTACGGTGACCGTGAAATGGATCTCGCAATGACGACACTCTTCGGCGGCTTTGACGCTGATTTCTATCAAGGCTATCAAGCCATCTACCCGTTTGCTCCCGGCACGCAAGCCCGACTACCAAGTTATCAACTTTACTATCTGCTAGCTCACCTGAACCTCTTTGGTGAGACATACGGGGCAGCCGTCGACCGTATTCTGATGCAATATTAACTGAAAAGCCCCGATACCAGTCCGTCTCAATTGACCTGCACTGATACCGGGGCTTTTAACAACTTGCTAGATACAATCACTAATTATACTAGGATTGCCAGTATCTTAGTTAACCGACCATCGTTAATAAGTCATTTAAATCTGTCACTTGAATCTCGGGCGAACTAGTCACCTTGATCAGCCAATCAATATCAAATAAATAGCCCGCAATGCCAGCATTGTGACCCGCCTCAATATCCAAGTTACGGTCACCAACCATAACGGCTTGTTGTCGATCAACATGGTGCTTATCTAATAAATAATTTAAGGCCGCCGGATCTGGTTTGCGTGGAAACGGCTGGTCGGCAGTGACTGCGTCCGTAAAGTAGTGATCAAGGCCGGCTTGGACCAAATAGGTCTGGGCGCTTTCATCACGATGCGTCATTAAATAGTTATGACCACCGATTGCGACTACTTTTGCAAGCACCGCCTTGGCCCCCGCAAAAGCGGCCGGTGCTTGTTGCAATTGTGGCTCCCAACGTTGATAGCCCGCCCGCAAAGCCTGCCAATCCCAGCTATTTTGCGCTGCTATCGTTTTTTCCGCATAACCAACCGACTGTTGGCGCATTAGCCGGTAAGTTGCTTCAGCCGTTATTGTTCCACCTAACTCAGCCACCGCTTGTTGAAAAGCTTGGACCATGGCTGGATAAGTATCTAGCAAGGTCCCGTCAAGATCCCATAAAAACTCGCGCATCTCATTCACTCCTATTATTGATTGTGATAGACAAAAAGCTGAAAGTACCAGATTGGCCTTTCAGCTTTAGCTCAACGTTGATCAGTGTCATAGCAAATCGTGACCGGGCCATCATTAACTAGGGATACTTGCATATCAGCACCAAATTCACCAGTCGCAACGGTCACCCCACTAGCCGCGAGTTGCCGATTAAATGTATCGTACAACTTGCTAGCTAACTCAGGACTTCCCGCATCCGTAAAGCTTGGCCGATTGCCATGACGCGTATCTGCATATAACGTAAACTGCGATATCGACAAGATGGCACCACCAACTTGCTGAATATTCAAATTCATTTTGCCAGCTGCGTCACTAAAAACGCGGAGATTCAAAATCTTATGTGTAACGTAGTCTAATTCGGTCTGGCCGTCGCCGTC
Source organism: Lactiplantibacillus sp. DA1 (assembly GCF_032681335.1). Classification (NCBI taxonomy): domain Bacteria; kingdom Bacillati; phylum Bacillota; class Bacilli; order Lactobacillales; family Lactobacillaceae; genus Lactiplantibacillus; species Lactiplantibacillus sp. DA1. The sequence continues at coordinate 288,892 of NZ_JAWHTQ010000002.1, forward strand.
TTGAAAACCGACCAGCAAGACGAAACCATGGTCGATCGCACCTTGAACATTACCATCAATACTTACTTGTGCCTGCTGTGCTCGCTGAACTATGACTCGCATAAAGACCTCCTAAAACATTTTCCGTTCGACAACATAAAGATCTTGAACATTTTTTAAGCTATCAATAATTCGTTGCAGATGCTCTAAGTTCCGAACACCTAACGAAACACTAATAATGACCATCTTGTTATGATCAACCTTACCATTGACATTCGTTAAAAATTTCGTGTGGTTGTTGATGACTTTTAACACATCGTTTAACATCCCATTACGATTGTAACCTTGAATTTCCAAATCAGAATTATAATTCGTCCGATCACCCTCAGGATTTTCCCACTGCACATCAATCAACCGCTCACCGTTAGCTTCAGCACTCTTAACGTTCGGGCAATCTACTCGATGAACCGAGACACCACGGCCCTTTGTAATATAGCCAACAATTTCGTCTCCCGGAATTGGTGAACAACAATGACTCAATCGAACCAACAAGTTATCAACGCCTTGAATAATCACGCCACCAGAAGATGAGACTTTTTGACGTTTACGTTCCTGCTTTTCTTGATCATCATTATGATGATCCTTAGCCTTCTTCTTCGTTGGCGTTTCCGTAGCATCCGCTAGAATAGCTTCTTCACGCTCACGCTGGCGATTTGCTTCTCGCTGCTTACGCACATCACTCGTCAAGCGATTTGCAATTCCTACTGGTTGAACATCACCAAAGCCTAACGCCGCAAATAAATCATCCTCACTGCCATAATGCATCTTCTGAGCAACTGCGGTTAATTTGTCCTTAGTCATAATCTCTTTAGGATTAAACTCTAAATCACGTAATTGCTTTTCTAACATGTCGTGACCAGTAATAATATTTTCTTCACGGTCAGCGTTACGGAAAAATTGTTTGATTTTGTTGCGCGCCCGCCGCGTATAAACTAATTTCTGCCAATCGCGACTTGGCCCAGTGGAGCTGCTGGACGTTAAAATATCCACGATATCACCGTTTTTGATTTGGTAATCCAGCGGTACGATTTTACCGTTAACTTTGGCACCGGTCGTATGGTTACCCACTTCAGTATGAATTGAGTATGCCATATCCAACGGACCAGCCCCTTTTGGCAATTCCGTCACGTCACCCTTAGGCGTAAAAGCATAGACCCGGTCACTGAACAAGTCACCTTTGACACCTTCCATGAAGTCAGCAGCGTCCTTGCTTTCATCTTGGAGTTCAATGATCTCCTTGACTAAATTCAGCTTATTGCCTGACTGAGTCTCCTGAACCTCATCTCGCTTACCTTCCTTGTATGCCCAATGAGCAGCGACCCCATATTCAGCGACCCGGTGCATTTCAAACGTCCGGATTTGAATTTCTAAGGGCTTACCCTCAGGACCAACTACCGTCGTATGCAAGGATTGATACATATTAGCCTTGGGCATCGCAATATAGTCTTTAAAGCGGCCTGGCATTGGTTTCCACTGCGTATGAATCGCACCTAAAACTGCATAACAATCCTTAATCGAATCAACGACCACGCGAATTGCCAACAAGTCATAAAGCTGACTGAACTGCTTGTGTTTATCGCGCATCTTCTTATAGATCGAATAAATATGTTTGGGTCGACCATAAATTTCTGCTTCTGGTAACTCAAGATCATGTAGTGCCTTTTGGATATCTTGAATAGCGATTTCAATATACTTCTCACGGTCTTCACGCCGAGAATTCATCAAATGAACGATTCGATAATACTGTTGTGGATTCAGATAGCGCAACGAGATATCTTCCAATTCCCACTTAATCGTACTAATCCCTAACCGGTCCGCAATGGGGGCGTAAATTTCTAAGGTTTCATTTGCAATCCGCCGTTGCTTATCCGGACGTAAGTGTTTCAATGTCCGCATATTATGCAAACGGTCTGCTAATTTGACAATCATGACCCGAATATCTTTTGACATGGCCAACAATAATTTTCGATGATTTTCGGCTAATTGTTCCTTATTCGATTTATACCGAATCTTACCAAGCTTAGTGACACCATCAACAATAACGGCCACATCATGGCCAAAAAGTTCTTCAACGTCACCTAAAGTTACACCCGTATCTTCCACAACATCGTGTAAGAAACCAGAAGCGACGGTTTCAGGGTCCATCTTCAATTCAGCTAAGATACCAGCAACTTGAATGGGATGCATAATGTATGGCTCACCAGATTGACGATACTGGTCCTTATGCACGTAGGCTGCAAAATCACAGGCTCGTTTAACTAACGCCACGTGATCATTATTCATATACTTTTGAACCATGTCCAAGATATCCTGGGCAGTCCAAGTAGGTTGTTTGGGCATTTTATCACCACGACTTCCACAAAGATTCTATTTAATAAAAGGCACGCGAGGTTCCCACCCAACGTGCCTTGACAACCGTTTTAACGCAAACTCGCGCGGGGACCAGTTAACCCATATGCTAAGTAGGATATGCCTAAATCAACTAATGCTAAGTAATAGACATACGTTGGGAAAAATAGATATAGACCCACAAAACAGCCAACTGGAAATAACCAGATTAACCAGCCCGTCTGTTCAGTCCGCCGAATCCACCAGCCCACGACGGCTGCCAACACAAAGTCAACTACGAACAGTAGCCATACAATCTGATGAAACCGACTAACACTCATGAATTTCAGCAACCATGGTAACATCACCCCAACGACAAGCGCAATCAGCCAATACTGGCCATTAAACTTACGAAATTTTTCCGTCAAACTAACTCCCTCGCTTACGCTTTATTGCTAACTGACTATGATTATTTATTGTACACCACCGACCACAAAATTACACTAGTTCGCACCAAAAAGAAACACTACTTAACAAGTATAGTGGCGCCGTTTCAGCTCGCATAATCCGTGGCCCTAGACCGACTGCTGTAACACCAGCAGTTTGTAAAGTGCTGACTTCTTGAGGCGTCAACCCGCCTTCAGGGCCAAAAATTGCCAGTAAGCGTTGCGGAGGCGTCATTGTTTTCAACGTTTGCACCAGCTGACTACTCTCACCCTGCTTGGCCGACTCTTCCCATGCAACGACCCCCGTATCATACGTGGTGTTTACTAACACGTGCGTTAGATCCGCTTCATAAGTCACACTTGGAATCATTGTTCGATGTGACTGTTCAGCCGCTCCCTGCGCAATTTTGGCTAATCGGTCTAACTTCCGCTCACGTTTATTGGCTGCCCATTTTGCCACCGTCCATTGGCTATCAAAAAAAACAAAACCACTCGCCCCCAACTCGGTACCACGCTGTACAATCTGTTCAGGTTTATCCCCCTTAGATAGCCCGCAGGCAATGGTCACCGGCAGCGGTAATTCGACTGTGGGCGTGGTAACAGCGGTAATCATCGCCGTCGCCGTTTGCCCATCACTGTTCACCAGTTCCGCTACCACTACTTGACGGGTCTGGGTAACAAACTCGGCAGGGTCTCCTGGCTGAGCCCGCATCACTTTGATCCAATGTTTGACCGTTGCTCCATCAACCGTAAAGGTTTGCCCAACCGTTGCTGTAATTGGTGTTGCTAAAAAGTATCGTTGCATTTCAGTTCCTCACTAATCTTCATCCGTTGGTAAGTAGGCCACAATGCCATGCCAGTCATCCATTTGCGTGTGCTGAGCGATTTGAAAGCCGGCTTCTTTAATCGCGTTTAACACGACTTGGAACTTATCATCAATAATTCCAGAGGTGATGAAGTAGCCACCACGCTTTAAGTTTTGACGGGCCTGCGGAACTAGTGGGATAATGATTTCAGCCAAAATATTGGCCACGATAATATCAGCCTGTGTCTGAATCCCAGCTAATAAATCATTAGCCGCTACGTGAACATCCTTAGCAACTGGGTTTAAATCTAGATTTGTTTGTGCTGACGCCACGGCCACATCGTCAAGGTCATAGGCTTCTACCGCACCGACACCCATTGCTTTAGCCGCAATGCTCAAGACACCAGACCCAGTCCCGACATCGATTAAATGCTCGCCACCATTAATAACGGTCTCAAGTGCTTGTAAACACAATTTCGTTGTTGGGTGCGTTCCAGTACCAAACGCCTGACCAGGATCTAATCGTAAAACTAACTCGCTCGGCTGAGCAGGTTGATATGATTCCCAGCTTGGCACAATTGTCAAATACCGGGTCACCCGGACCGGATGATAATATTTTTTCCAAGCTGTGGCCCAATTTTCGTCAGATAAGGCCGCCATACTGACTTCGTTCGGCGCTGGGTTTAAGCCAAAATCCGCCAATTGCCCCACGCGCTGTTTGATTGTCGGAATGACTTCCGGTACGAATACCGTTTCAGGATAGTACGCTGAGATTTTCGCCCCACTCATTGCGTGCGGAATAGTTTTCAAATCAATAATCTCACCATACCGATCAGGTTTTAAGTTCTGATAATCCAACGCATCATCAATTTTGACCCCACTGGCACCAGCTTCCATTAAAATATTAGCAACCGCCTCGACGGCCTCATTAGAAGTACTGACCGTTACTTCAGTCCATTTCATTTTTCCATTATCCTCCTATTAAAAAAGCTAAGTCGCTTGTCGCAGTTCCTTAGCTTCGCACCGTTTATTCTCATTAGCAATTATATAACAAGCCGCAGTAATTTGACAATCAGCCCGTAATCCAACCATGGTGTTCGTGATCAACCGCTCGTCGTGGCAATTTTGATACAAACGGATTGCCAGCTACAAAGAAACGTAGCGGCGCAGTTGTCCACTCACCCTTATTAACAATTCCAATTCGAGGCGTTGCCACTACCCGCTTTGGGTGGCGGCCATGGTGCAGATTCAATGATAAGGTCGCCGGCTGTAAAGGCTGACCATTCAGACATCCATCCAGTCCAAGCGCCTGCATTAGCTTCCCTGGTCCATTCGTCAAGTTGGCAATAGGCACCGGGCGTTGCTGTTGCATTTGTGCCATCCCCACAGCTGGCTCAATACCGCGAATCAATACGCATTCAGGTATTCTGGCCGCTTGGGTCACAATGTTCAGTAAATACCAGGTTCGCATTTGATAAATATAAATTGTCCCAGCAGGTTGCCAAAGTGCTTGGTTGCGGGCCGTTTGATGATTCTTGTAGGCATGGGCACCCGCATCAGCCACGCCTAAATAGGCTTCCGTCTCCGTAATCCACGCTGTCAATACGCCCGTAGTCGTTTGTAGTCGCAATTGTTTACCCAACAAGGCTGCCGCAATTGCTGGCGTCGTTTGAGTGCTTAAAAATCGTTCAGTATCTGTCATGCTCACTCGCTCCTAATAGAAAACGGACTAGCCACTATGCCAGTCCGTCATCGTTTTAACTTAGTCATTATTTGCGGTCTTTTTCGTTAGATGTTTATTCAAATACTTGATCATATCGGCCTCATGCTTAAAGATCCGAGGATGCTTTTGCTTATGCAACCGAACCGCAATCTCATTGATCTTAATTCGCCCAGTCCAAGTATGACTATATTTAACGACCACCCGATTATTGCGGTGATCCTTACCAAACTTCAACACGTAAACGCTGTCGGGCACCATCAGCGGTCTAATATATGTTTTATCGTAGTCATAATGTATCGATCGCAGAAACTGTTTCGTGCGTTTTAACATGTCGTTGATCTCTCCTTCACAATGTGAAATTGATTAAATAATAAATTAATTTATCGTTATTACATTTTCATATCTAGCTTTTATTATAGCAGACTTTAAACAAGTAGTGTACCAATTTGCCACTGGTTTAGCAAGTAGTGCGCTTTAATTCTTATAAATTTGCTAACCATGGCGGAATTGTGTTTGACTGTTTTACGGGTATGGTAAAATATGATTAAATCAGTCTGGTTATCAATCTTAGGGGGAATTAACTGATGGTACTTATTGAAAGAATTTATCGACACGGACATGAGCAATTAACCAGTGTCGATCAAATTGAAAAATTTGAAACTAGTGATGGCTACATCACATCTAACGATGTATTAGCGCGAGAAATCGGTGCGGACAGTGAAAACTGCTTCTACAAGAATCAAGAAGGCAAGCGCAAAAAAGTCGTTGCAACCAAAGACGATCAAGGTATCTGGCATTTAAAGACTATCGGTACAACTGATCCAGCTAGTGATGGGTTACTGCAGCTGCCTCATATGGACAATGTTTGGGGTTAATTGGCTATGACAATCGTCTGAATCTAACTAAAGTTGTCTATAACAATAACGCAAAGAACGGCGGTTACATCGATTGATGTAACCGCCGTTCTTTGCGTTATTTATTAATTGCTCAATTCGGCTTTTCGTCTTCGTCAGTTTTCAGAACCGCCATGAACGCTTCTTGTGGGATTTCCACTTTACCGACAGCCTTCATCCGCTTTTTACCAACTTTTTGCTTTTCGAGTAACTTCATCCGCCGCGTCCGGTCACCACCATATAAGTGCGCCGTCACGTCTTTCCGATAGGCCTTGATATTAGTTCGAGCAATGACTTTAGATCCAATCGTCGCCTGTACCGGAATCTCAAAGTTTTGTCGGGGAATAATCGTCTTCAGCTTCGAAGCAATCTCACGACCACGTGCTGGTGCAAAATCACGATGAGCAATGAAGCTCAGGGCGTCGACTTGATCACCATTCAACAAAATATCAATTTTGACCAAGTCACTGGCACGATAGCCGTCCAAATCATAATCTAACGAAGCATAACCGCGCGTGTTCGATTTTAACTTGTCAAAAAAGTCAAAGATAATTTCTGACAGTGGAATGTGATAAACCACATTGACCCGGTTACTATCCAAGTATTCCATCGTATCGAACTCGCCGCGTTTTCGCTGGGCTAATTCCATCACTGCCCCAACATAATCGTTAGGGACCATGATTTGGGCCTTCACGTATGGTTCGCGAATTTCTTTAATAGCCGAAGCTTCTGGCATTTCGGCCGGATTTTCCACCTGTTTCTCTGTCCCATCGGTCATGAGCACATGGTAGGTTACAGACGGCGCCGTGGTAATCAGTTCAAGATTAAATTCCCGTTCGAGACGCTCCTGAATGACATCCATGTGCAGCAGTCCTAGGAACCCACACCGGAACCCAAAGCCCAACGCCTGTGAAGATTCTGCTTCAAATTCCAAAGCAGCGTCATTTAATTTTAATTTTTCCAACGCTTCTCGCAAATCCGTAAATTTCGCATTATCAGTCGGATAAATCCCGGCATAGACCATCGGATTCATTTCACGATAACCGGCCAAAGCTTTTTCCGCTGGCCTTTTTGCATTCGTGACCGTATCACCGACCCGAGTATCTTGAATATCCTTGATACTAGCCGTAATATAACCAACATCACCGGCCATTAAGTAATCCCGAGCTAATGGCTTAGGCGAGTTAACACCAACTTCAGTTACTTCGTACTCACTACCACTGTTCATCAGCCGAATCCGGTCACCCGGACGGACAATCCCTTCATGAATGCGGACACTAAGCACGACACCCCGATAGTCATCATAAACCGAATCAAACACTAACGCTTTCAATGGTGCATCTAACTCCCCCTGAGGTGCGGGGATTTTATGCACAATCTGTTCAAGTAACTCTTCAATCCCGATTCCCGCTTTTGCCGAGGCTAAGACGGCATCTTCGGCCTCAATACCGATGTCATCTTCAATTTCTTTTCGGACCTTTTCGGGTTCGGCTGAGGGTAGATCAATTTTATTAATTACCGGCACAATTTCCAAGTCATCATCAATGGCTAAGTACACGTTGGCCAGTGTCTGAGCTTCAACCCCTTGCGCAGCATCCACAACTAAAACTGCCCCTTCGCAGGCTGCTAGACTCCGTGAAACCTCATATGTGAAGTCAACATGCCCAGGCGTATCGATTAAGTGGAAGATATAGGTCTCCCCGTCTTTTGCTTGGTAGTGTAATTCCACCGCATTCAATTTGATCGTAATCCCACGTTCACGTTCCAAGTCCATTGAATCCAACACTTGGTCTTGCATTTCGCGCTTTGAGATCGTATCAGTTAGTTCCAAAATTCGATCCGCTAGCGTTGATTTACCGTGATCAATATGGGCGACGATCGAAAAATTCCGAATATGTTGTTGCCGATCTTGCATTGTCGCTTTATCCATTGATTTTCCTACTTTCTTCCTAAGTCCTAGTCTTTTTAATTATACCAAGATACAAGCACAAGCACAATTTTTCTATCAAATACAACGGACTGACAACAGCCGCCATTTGAACAACTGATCATTCAGCGCAACCAAAAAAGTACAAGCCGTTGATGGCTTGTACTTTTTTACTAACTTATTTAAAATAGTCAATCTGACTCGGACTAAGTCGTTGCCACTGCTTCGAATAAAAATCATCATTGATTTGGTAATGAACTGGTTTCGTCTTCTTAGTCAAGAATGGATCAACTTTCTGATCCACCGCTAACCAACCACGCCAACCTAGATGAATGGTATCAGTCATAAAGTAATCTTCACCACCGTCCTGGGTCAGGTCCAAAACGTTATTAAAGCCTTGACTCTTCAACTGGTACTGAATCTTTTTATCAAACTGCGCAATCATTTTCATTGATAATCCGGTATATGCGGACCATCGCTGATTAATTGGCGGAATGATGAACAAGACATCCGTATGTGTCTTCGCAAATTGATTTAAGACTAATTGGAAATCGGCAAACTCTGGCGACTTCGTGTAATTCAAGTGGCGTTGTGAATCTTTAAGCCGCTTGTAATTACGTTTTAACTTCGTATTCCAGAACTGATTACTGATCTCCAGACCATTTGAATTCGTTTGAGCGGCGCCAATCTTGCCTGCTAATTGATCTAATTGATTGAAATTATAAGTCGCTGGTAATTTATCAGCCTGCTTATTAACAGTGTTCAAATTCTTGCCTGCAATCCCGAAGCGTGAGAAAAATTCATCCTCACTGCCAAGAACCCGCGCTTTATAATTGATGTACGTCATTTGCGCACTCGTTGGTTTAAAGCCAGCCGCAACTCGTGCCAAGGCCCCCTCCAACACACGGTCGGATGAACCTGAAGGCATCTGTAACAACCGCTGGGCAGCATACCGATCCATTGCCGTATTATGTTCATCTTGCAACCAGTCGATCGTCTGCAATGGTGAATAATAATACGAAAACGCATCTTTACGCGTCCCTTGAGGAACAAACCATTGTGGCGAAATTACAAAGACGGCCTTCTTATTTGTAATCTGCTTTTTCACCGACTGCATCGCAAAATACTGGGTCAATGACTGGGTCCCCCGTGCACCGAGCAAAAATGGCCGGTAATCACGGTGATATTTAGTTGCCAGTACGGACGGATGCATCGGATCAAACCGCGACCATTCGGAAGAACCAAAGAATGGCACATAGCCATCATCCAACGCTTGTCGTTTAACTAACCGACCCTTTAATACGTTAGCGGATAAGGAAACGGCGGCCTTTTTCTCAGTATCTTTAGAAATGTGATTCAATCCAAATGAGAACGGTGAAAGCAGTACGGCCAATAATAAGACGGCTGCCAAAATAATTGGCCCAAAAATCTTAAAAAGGCGTTTGGCAACCTTCATTGCAAGTTCTCAACCTTTGCAACAATCTTCGCCGGTGTATCCCATTCTGACCGTTGAAATTCAGAGACCGGTACTTCGATGCCTAATTGATTTTGGAGTTCCAACAAGAGTTGGACAGAACCCATCGAATCTAAGATTCCTTCATCAAATAAGTTAACGTCCATATTGCTAGAAACGTCTTCCCCTGTTAAGTCTGTTAAAATTGATAAAACCGTTGCTTTTGTATCATCCATTGTCATTACGCTCCCTTATTGTAATTATATTATGGCCGGGCCCCAAAGAATAACGTGTTTAAAAATCCTGAGAAAATCAAGAAGCTGAAACAAACCACGTTAAACGTTAGAAAAATCGCAAAGTATTCCGTAAATTTATTCGACGGTATCTGCGCCTGATGCTTCTTCTTGTAACGTAACCAAGCGTCGTTGATGACCATTGCGAAACCATGGAACAACCCATAAACGATGTAATACCATGTTTCCCCGTGCCAGAACCCCATGATTAACATATTAATAACGTAGGCCACATTAGCTGTTGTGATTCGGCTCTTAAAGACTTTGTGTTTCATCATGAAGAAGACTAACCGCATGTAGATGAAGTCACGGAACCAGAAGGACAACGTCATGTGCCAACGATTCCAGAAGTCTTTGATGTTCTTTGACTTAAACGGCTGATTGAAGTTCATCGGGGTTTCAACACCCATCAGGTAACTGATACCAACGGCAAACAAACTGTAACCCGCAAAATCAAAGAATAAATCCATACTATAGACGTACATCACACCGACTAACGCCCATGACATGCCGTGAGCTTGCAAGGCCGCGTGTTCAACGACAGGTAGCATCCGCGTTCCAAAGATATAGGCCAAAATGAACTTATATAAGAATCCCAAGAAAATGTAGCGGACCCCTTTTTCAACTAATCCGAGATACTTTTCACGGGTCGGGACACTATCGTAATCCTTAACGAACCGCCGATACCGGTCAATCGGCCCGGACGAGATCGTTGGGAAGAACAGTAAGAACTGGCCAAACAGTACCGGATGGAATTCTTTAATCACCCCATCACGGGTCTCCATAATCATCTGAACAACTTTAAAGGTCAGATAGGAAATTCCCAAGAAACCAATAATCGAATTAGCACCATGCGACACAGCTGGCGTAATTTTAACGACCGCTAATGGAATAATCGCCAAAATCACACTGACCACGAAAACCCAGCCTTTATTAGGTGAATCTGGTCGTTGCCGATACTTTGAGTACAACCAAACTAGTGTGATCTGATAGACCAAATAGATAATTAACGCGATCCCAGTTCGCCACTTAACACCACCAAAGGTCAGCATTAAGAAGATAAATGATATTACTGATTCATACCAATGGGACCGCCGACCATATAACAAACCAATCATCAACGGTAACAACGCGATAAAGAGCAGCACAAAGTACGTTGGATTACCGTATGGGTCAAAAGACATCATTCTGGGTTAACCTCTTTAATGATCGACTTGACATCAATCTTACCGTTAGGCGTTAATGGCAAGCTCGTTTGATAGACGAACCGTTGTGGAATCATGTATTCCATCATCATTCCTTGCAAGTCCTTTTTAATTGCGGTGGTCAAGGCAAAATCACTTTCAAAGTCATTTGGCTTTGGCACCACGTACGCAATCATTTGAGTTACTTTGTGCTCTTTATCGTATTTGGGAACGGCCACTGCTTGTTTGATATGCCGTTGTTGTGCTAAGAAGTGATCAACTTCTTCTAATTCAATTCGGTAACCATGCATTTTGATTTGGAAATCGACCCGACCGCGATACCGGAATAAACCATCCGCATCCATCGTGCCAATATCACCAGAATGGTAAGCGCGCTGGCCATCTAATTCAAAGAAAGCCTTGGCCGTTTTTTCAGGATTGTTGAGGTACCCCTTCGAAACAGACGGTCCAGCAATAATCAGTTCACCTTCCGTGCCATTTGGAACTGCTTCACCATTTTCATCAACGACTAACATGCGCGTGTCGGCCTTAGCATACCCGATTGGTAACCGGTCATACTTTGCTAAAGCTGCATCCGTGACTTCAATCTGCGTAACCGCCACACAAGTTTCCGTAGGCCCATACGTATTAAAAATCCGGGCATCTGGGAACCGTTGCTTCAATGTTGCTGCTGTCTTATGCGTTAATTCCTCACCACAGAACAAGAAATGCGTTAAACTCGGTAAGTTTTCGGCATTGAATCGTGGTTCTAACAAGCAAATATCCATGAACGATGGCGTCGATACCCAAACATTAATTGGTAGCGTTGGTAACGCCGCAAATAATTGCTTAAAATCATCTGTCACTGCTTTCGGCAATGCGTACAGCGTACCACCTGAGGCTAACGTTGGATAAACATCCATCACGGATAAGTCAAATGAATACGGTGGTTGTGACAACGCATTAGGTTGATCAGGCAACCCAAAGTCATCACCTAACATCCAGTCAACGTAACTAACCAGATTATCATGACTGATCTGCACTCCTTTAGGCATGCCCGTTGTTCCCGATGTAAAGATAATGTAGTAATTATCATCGCCACTAACTACGTGATCAGCTTGATAATCTACTGGTGTTGCAAAAATTGCCGCTAATTGATCCGGTGTGATAACCGGAGTAGTGCCAACACCAGTTGGTAGATCAACCACTGCAATCACAGCAGCCGGTTTAGCAATTTCATTAATCATCGTTAACCGCTCATTTGGTGAATGCGTATCAATCGGAATGTAGGCCCGGCCTGATTTAACAACCCCTAAGAAAGTTGCAATCATTTCAAAAGTTTGTCCGCCAAACACAATGATTGGATCTTTCGCTGGCAAATCCAGCGTATCAAGATGCGCCGCTAACGCATCCGAATAAGCTTTTAATTCCGCATAGGTATGCGTGACCCCTTGCACATCATAAACCACTTTCTTGGGTTGCGTTCGTGCATAATCATCAATCGTTGTAATGATGTTCTCAATCATAATTAAAACTCCCCCCAAACAATAAGTTACTGCGTTCACTTTTAGAATTCGTTGTAAATAAACTTCGCTTGGTTGATCCCACTATAGCCGTATAGATAAACCAAGGCTAGCATGACAGCAAAATAGAATACTGTGAGCGCAATAAATTGAACGACTGGCCGTTGAAACCAGCTTTTCAACTTTGCGAACATGCCATCACCTCCTCTTATTCAATAACAGTTACTTAATATCACCCTTCATTAATTCCGCAAAAATTTTTTGAGCCGCTGCTTGACTACCGGCAGCCTTGCGATAGTAATTACTCAACAATACGACACCAGTCTTGCCATCTGGTGAGAGAAAAACACTGGATTCATATCCGTAACCAAGCCCGTGTGACCGAATACCATTACTCATGTTATAAACACCACCGCCATATTCACCTGTAGCTGTGCGCGTGTGCAAGATTGCGACGTTCTTTTTTGACAATAACTGTCCCTTAAGAATGGCACTTTCAACCGTAAATAAATCTGCAGTACTCATATAAACTTGACCAGTACCTAACTCATTGGCCATCTGTGCTTTGCTTTCTGGCATTGTTTGATCATAATTAGGAATCGTTTGGTCTGCAAGGGCTCGATAGCCAGTCGTCGCATTCTGACCCTGACCATGAATTAAGAAACCAGTTTCCTTCAAATTCAACTTATCAATAAAACGCGTTGTAAAGAAATGTTGATATGATTGACCGGTAACCTTGCGAATAATACCAGCCAGTAACAGAAAGTTAACGGACGAATAATTATTAATCCCATTTTTATCTGGATAGTAGAAAACATTATGGGCCGCAAAGTCAATCACTTGATTTTCAGGTAAAAATTCCTTCGAACCACTCTTCAACCGAAATCCTGTCGTCATATCTAACATCTGACGAACTGTTGTCTGACGGCCATGCTTAAGAGTTGGATAATACTTAGAAATCGGATCAGTTAACTTTACTTTGCCTGCCTGTACAAGCTGCATAATGCCGACCGCCGTCATTGATTTTTGAATCGATAAAATTTGATACTTTGAATTTACTTTATTACGTTGGTCTTTTGCTTTATTTGCGTAACCAAAGGCACGATTATAAATAACATGATCATTTTTAACAACTAATGCTGAACCCACAAAATGGCTTAGATTCAAAACCTTAGTCACTTGTGCATCCGTACTTTTATTATTAGAAAATGTCGTTTGGTTGACTTTACGGCTAAGCTGGCTATTTTGCGATGCCGCTTTTTTCTTTAATGTTTTCTCAGTTTGACGCTTTTTAGCAATCGCTGTTTGCCGCTCTGTATGATAAATATAGTAGCCGCCACCAGCCCCCACAATCAGCAGTCCAAGCAAAACTGTTATTAAAAGTTTGCTTCGCTTCACAATGATTGACCTCCCATTAGCTTATCAATTACGAACTGATTGGTGATATTAGCTACGCCGCTAATAGGACGCTAAGTTCAAGTATTAGTGTAACAACTTACCAGCCAATACTGCCTGTGACACCTCAAAAAGAACAAAAACCTGCATTTGCGCTTGCTGAACCGACATATTTGTAACGGTTTTGTAACATTAACGTTGTTTTTCCCATGAGTCAACGACGTATTACTTCACCTCCTTGACTAATTCTAGCACTCACTAATCGCCCGGTGACAGGATAACGAAACAGTTTGCATAAAAATCAAACTACTGAAAGGTCACCTAATAAACAGGCCCGTTTTACTTTACAAGTCAACTCAAAAAAAGCTGGATAATATCCATCACAGATTGTGATGAGTATTATCCAGCTAATTGGACATTTCAAAAACTAATTCATTTAGTTAAACACCCCGGAGTTTATCAAATAGTGAACTCTTACCGTTGCCGGCCACCGTCTTACCACTAGCTTTAGCAAAGGTCTTCAAGGCTTCTTTTTGGCCTTTGTTCAAGTGTGTTGGTGTTTCAATGGCAACCGTGACCCGTTCATCACCATTACCATTACCACGCAATCGGGGAGCACCCTTACCACGTAACCGGAAAGTTGTCCCGGTTTGGGTACCAGCTGGGATCTTTAACTTAACGTCACCGTGAACCGTCTTAACCTGAACCTCATCACCAAGTGCTGCTTGAACAAAGTCAATCGGCAACTTGAAGTAAATCGTCGCCCCATCGCGTTCAAAGTCTTTGCTTGGCTCAACTCTAAAGATAATAAAGAGATCCCCATAAGGACCACCATTAGTACCGGCCTCCCCTTGGTTTTGAAGCCGCATTTGCTGACCTTCTTCAACCCCAGCAGGAACCGTCACTTTGATAGAATGGCTCTGTTCTGTATGTCCAGAACCACCACAAGTTGCACACTTATCTTTAATTTCTTTACCAGTCCCATGACAAACGTCACACACCTGTTGACTCATCATTCGACCGAGTGGGGTGTTAGTCTGAACTTGAATATAACCAACACCATGACATTTTGAACAGGTCACTGGTGAGGTCCCAGGCTTAGCACCGGAACCGCCACAAGTTTCACATTGTTCTTCACGATTATAAGTAATGGTCGTCTTCTTACCAAAGATGGCATCTTCAAATTTCAATGTCATTTCATACTGTAAATCGCGCCCTTGTTGTGGAGCCGTTGGGTTAGGTCGCCGTGCCCCACCAGCGCCACCACCAAAGAAGGAACTAAAAATATCTTCAAAACCACCGCCGCCTCCGAAGCCGCCAAAGTCTTGACCACTAAAGCCACCGGCACCGCCGCCAAAGCCTTGTTGACCGCCAGTTGATCCAAATTGGTCATACTGAGACCGCTTTTGGGGATCGCCTAACGTTTCGTACGCTTCATTGACAGCTTTAAACTTTTCTTCCGCACCAGGTTCATGATTCAAATCAGGATGGTACTTCTTTGAAAGCTTCCGATATGCCTTCTTAATTTCGTCCTGACTGGCATCCTTTTCAACACCCAGAACCTTATATAAGTCTTGCTCTGCCATTGTAACCTCCTAATGAACCTTAATTAAGTCTCATTAATACTAGCATATTTAAACCAAAAAGGCCAAAGCCACGTGGCCTTGGCCTTTTGTTCTGACAGTTTTACTTCTTATCCTTGTCTTTATCCAAGTCTTCAAAGTCACCGTCAACCGTGTTGTCATCACCGCTCTTGGCCGAATCAGCGTTACCGGCAGCATTACTGTCGGCACCAGCTTGGGCACCCTGAGCTTCTTGGGCTTGTTGATACAACTTGACTGATAAGTCTTGAACGATTTTATTCAAATCATCCTTCTTGGCTTTCATCTCATCAATATTGTTATCATCTTGAGCCTTCTTCAAAGCATCACGAGCATCTTGAGCCTTCTTAACTTCATCTTCGGAAACCTTACCTTCAAGGTCCTTCAAGGTCTTGTCGGTCGTAAAGATCAATTGGTCAACTTCGTTCTTCAAGTCAACTTCTTCTTTACGTTGCTTATCGGCTTCTTCATTTTCTTTGGCTTCCTTGACCATTTGATCAATTTCGTCGTCTGAAAGACCCGATGAACTCTTAATGGTAATCTTTTGTTCTTTATTAGTTCCCATATCCTTAGCAGAAACGTTAACGATCCCGTTCTTATCGATATCGAATTTAACTTCGATTTGAGGAACGCCACGAGGTGCTGCTGGAATGTCGGTTAATTGGAAACGACCTAACGTCTTGTTGTCCGCAGCCATTGGCCGTTCACCTTGCAAGACATGAATGTCAACAGCTGGTTGATTATCAGCAGCCGTACTGAAGACTTGTGACTTGCTAGTTGGAATGGTGGTATTACGGTCAATCAATTTCGTGAAGACCCCACCCATAGTTTCAATTCCAAGTGAAAGTGGCGTAACATCAAGCAACACAACGTCCTTAACATCACCAGTAATCACACCACCTTGAACAGCCGCCCCTAAGGCAACCGCTTCATCAGGGTTGATTGAATGGTTAGATTCTTTGCCAGTCCACTTTTCAACGGCTTCTTGAACAGCTGGAATCCGGGTAGACCCACCGTTTAAGATAACAACGTCTAAGTCGCTAGCAGAAAGGTTGGCATCTTTCAAAGCATTTTCAACTGGGATCCGGGTCTTTTCAACCAAGTCCGCCGTCAATTCATTGAACTTAGCCCGCGTTAACGTGGTTTCCAAATGCAAAGGACCACTAGCACCAGCAGAAATAAACGGTAAACTGATTTGCGCTTCAGAAACCCCAGAGAGATCCTTCTTCGCTTTTTCAGCAGCATCCTTTAACCGTTGTAAGGCCATCTTGTCTTGTGATAAGTCAACGCCATTGTCAGCCTTGAAACTAGCCACTAACCAGTCGATGATCTTTTGGTCAAAGTCGTCACCACCAAGGTGAGTATCACCGTTTGTTGATAACACTTCGAAGACGCCATCGCCTAATTCCAAGATGGAGACATCAAACGTCCCACCACCAAGGTCATAAACTAAGATTTTTTCGTCTTTGTCGGTCTTATCCAAACCATAGGCTAAAGCTGCCGCCGTTGGTTCGTTAATAATCCGTTCGATGTTTAAACCGGCAATCTTACCAGCATCCTTAGTTGCTTGCCGTTGGGCATCATTAAAGTAAGCAGGAACAGTTACAACGGCCTTTTCAACCTTGTCACCAAGATAGTCTTCAGCAAATCCTTTGATGTATTGTAAAATCATTGCTGAAATTTGTTGTGGCGTGTAGTCTTTGCCTTCAATGTTAACCTTGTAACCCGCTTCACCCATGTGGCGCTTAATTGAAGCAACGGTATTAGGGTTAGTGATTGCTTGCCGCTTGGCAACTTCACCAACTTGAGTTTCGCCATCTTTGAATGCCACAACTGAAGGAACCGTCCGGCCACCTTCAGGAGTGGTGATAATCTTAGGTTCATTACCTTCAAGAACCGCTACCGCAGAGTTAGTAGTTCCGAGGTCAATCCCGATAATTTTATTACTTGCCATAAATTAACAAACCTCTTTTTAATTAGTATTTTTATTGATTAATTACTGTGCCACAACGACCATGGCTGGACGGAGTGTCCGGTCTTTCAATAGGTAACCCCGTTGTAAGACTTGCACCACCGTATCGGCCGGATGATCATCATCAACTGGCACGGTCTGAACAGCTTGGTGAATATTTGGATCAAACTTTTCACCCGCAGCGGCGACTTCAGTGACCCCATGCTTCTTCAAAGCGTCTTGCAAATGGCCATAGACCATTTCAACACCCTTCTTCAATTGCTGAGCCGCTTCATCATCCGCTTGCGTTGCTAAGGCCCGTTCTAAGTTATCTAATACGGGTAAAACATCCTTAGCCAACGCTTGACCATCATATTTCAGCAACGCCGCTTGCGCTTTCTTATTGCGGTTTTGCATATTGACGATCTCGGCTTGTGCTCGCAACAGCTGATCGTCCTTTTCATCTAACTGCGTCTTAAGGTCAGCAATTTGTTGCGCTTGTGGATCCACCTGCGTTGTTTCTTCGGGTTGGCCCGCTGCGCTGGTTGCCGCCTGAGTTGCTTCACTGGCAGTTGAAGTTGCCTTTGAATCAGCTGTCGACGCCTGTGAATTAGTCGGCGCCGTATGCGTTGATTTTTTTGCCAATGTTTTCATCTCCCTGTCCGTCACTCGTCAAAGTACCGGTAATAATCTAGTAATTTACGGGCGAGTTCACGTTGGAACGCACCCATCAGCCCAATCATCCGTGAATACGGCATGGCGGTCGGTCCAAGTAGGGCAATCACACCCTGCCCGTGTTGATCGACATCGTAAGTAGCGGTAATCAAACTGTAGTTCTTCAACAAATCGTTGGTAATCTCATTACCGATACGAACCTGAATCTGTTGACCAGGTGGACCAATCACATTAGCTAATCGATCGGTTTGATCAAGTAACGAGTACAATGACTGTAATTCTTTCGGGCTCTGTTGTTCAGTATAGTTAAACAAATTTAACTTACCACCAACATAGAAACGCTCAGAAGCTGCCTTGGACAACACACTGCCAAAAATATCCAAGAAGCCGTCTGGATCTTGCAAATACTGTGCAAGTTTTAACGGAATCTCATGCGTTAATTGACGGAGGACGTCTTGTAACGGCAGGCCAACCAATTGATCGTCAATGAAACGAACGACTGGCTCCAGCTCATCACCGGTAATGTCACTAGGAATGGTGAACGTTTGATTTTCAACGTCACCATTATTTGTAACCAGAATCGCCATAACTTGATGATTGCCCAACGGTACGAGCCGAAAGCCACTGAGACGACTGTCTTTGAGTTCTGGACGCAACGTGAAGGTCGTATAGCTTGTCAATTGGGACAAAATATCAGCCGACTGGGCAACAATTTCGTCAATCTTATGGAACTCGCCACCTAACGAATGTTGAATTACTTTTAAGTCTTTGCCGTCAACCTTTTCGGGCTTCAGAATATGATCGACATAGTACCGGTACCCTTTAATTGATGGAATTCGACCTGATGACAAATGCGTTTTGACGATCAATCCCAAATCCTCTAGCCGGGCCATTTCATTACGAATGGTCGCCGAACTGACCTTGATTGGCAGCTCTTGAACTAGCGATTTGGACCCAACTGGGTTACCGCCCTCGGTATAGTCACGGACAATGGCCTTTAAAATTAGGCTTTGTCGTTCAGTTAACGTGATCATCACCTCTTTTTAGCACTTAACTTAATGGAGTGCTAACACAATTACTAATATAACAACCACCCCGATGAAAGTCAAGGAAAGACAAAGTATTTCTGGAAAAGAATGCTTGAATTATCAGTATGGTAAGCACCACCATGACGGGTCTTTAACGACCCCAATCAACAATTAGCACTCCTTACTTACGAGTGCTAATATACACCCACATCAATGACATTGCAAGCACGATGCCTAGCAATAACACCTCGCCATCAGCGGCAATCCATATCGTAATCGCCAACATGGATTTAATACCCAGGATGTAATTGATTACCCACCAAAAAGTCCGAGACAAAACTAATTATGCCCAGTTTCTTTTTCCAGAAACTGAGCATAATTTTTCTATCAATATTGTCGAGATGGGGGCCATTAACAACCGCATACACCTCTTACTACTTATCGTTCCGCTTTATTAATAGCATGATCGATAACTTCATTATCAAACTGTTCCTGAAGATAAGCCTCATTGTCGATCGGTAAGTGCACGTGAAAATCAGCAAAATGTTGAACCTTCAACGTAGCTTGTTCCACTTCGAATCCAAGCAAATGACCACCCAACTGATGATCCTTGCTTAGAAAATGTAAGTGAAAGCCACCGACCGTAGCCCCTTGGAACAAGTGTGGCGCATAGTAGCCAATAATCGTTCCAGCGACATCTTCCCCAGTAAACTCGGGTTGCGTCGCTGTTGCTGCAACCAACGTCTTATAAGGCGGTTCTTGCCGTGGGGCGACTCGCGTCTTAATATGTGCAAAAGTGCCATCGACCCGAATGGCCGCAAACACATTCGTTAAGCGATAATCTTGAACAACCTGCTGTTCAAAATCAGCCTGCTTGATTGTTGCCAAGTTAGCGCTGATGTCAGGTTTTTCAAAGTGTACCGATGCAAACGGTAACGTTTCATCAGGCTTGATTTCACGAATCTGGCCGTCTTCACGTGCCTGATAAGCGTGACCATCAACAATGATCACTTCACCGTTAAGACCATCTAGCGTCCCAATTCCAGTATCACCATGTGTTAAAAGTTCCCGGGCCGTGATGGTTCCATCAAATAGACCGGGCACGAGTAATCCTAACGTGCCGTGTTGAAAAATTGTTGTTGTATCCATTCGTTATGCCTCCAAACTATCTGATTGTTTAGCAACTTGTATCCGGGGTACCACCTGAAATGGGTGCATGGCATAGTAATCTCGGGTAGCCTGTTCATCACGTTTTAATTGGGCGACCAACTCATCGGCACCCGCAAATTTAATTTCACCGCGCATTCGATGACTCCAACGAACCGTTAACTGTTGGCCGTAAAGATCACCGTGGGAATCTAATAAATAAATTTCAACCGTAATTGGACGATGATCGCCGAACGTGACGTTGCGCCCCACTGATGCCATCCCCATGACCCATTGTGAGCCAATCTGCACCATTGTGGCATAAATACCAATTCCGGGCACCCGCGTATTGGATCCGTGGGCAACGTTGGCGGTCGGGAAGCCCAGCGTACGGCCCCGTGCTTCACCATGGACCACTTCACCGCTAGTTTCATATTGATAACCAAGTAACCGGTTGGCCGTATCAATTTCCCCAGCGTCCAACGCATGGCGAATGCGCGTCGAACTGATCTTTTCAGCATCCAATTCGGCCTTGGGAACTTCAATAATTTCAAATCGATTGCGACCATATTCGTTCAACCGTTGCATGTTGGCAATTTCGGCCGGTCCGTAAGTGTAATCAAACCCGGCCACTACTGTTTGCGCGTGCAAACCAACGATCAACTGGTCAACAAAGGTTTGCGGTGGCATGGCACCCA
This sequence comes from Lactiplantibacillus sp. DA1, assembly GCF_032681335.1. Taxonomy (NCBI): domain Bacteria; kingdom Bacillati; phylum Bacillota; class Bacilli; order Lactobacillales; family Lactobacillaceae; genus Lactiplantibacillus; species Lactiplantibacillus sp. DA1. Next base: position 310,000 of record NZ_JAWHTQ010000002.1, read on the forward strand.
CCGCCGCATCAAAATGGAGGACGTACAAGATTTCAACACCAAGTTCCGCCATCAATGCTGTTTTTTGAGCAATCGTCGTTAAATAGCGCACCTGCTGGGGATCCGTATGTTTGAAGACAACTGACGGGTGCTGATCAAACGTCATCACTGCCAGTTTTGCGTGTTGTGCTTGGGCCGCCTGACGTGCCGTTGCAACAACTTGTTGATGCCCACGGTGAACGCCGTCAAAAAAGCCTAAGGCCAATACGATCGGTCCTTCTGGAATTTGGCCCGTCGCCACGGGATACTTTAAATTAATCACCTGCATGACAAAAAACTCCTTAATTGACCGCAAACATTTTAAACGGTTTGTACCGTTGTTCATCCGGTCGGTAACTATATAGACATTTTAGGCTGTTTTGGTAAACTAACGCAACCATCGTGTTCGCATCTGGATCAGTTTGTTGGCCTTCCGCAGCCGTAATGAAGGCTCCGTTTTTAACTCGTTGCCACTGTTCATCAGTCAACGTGACCCGCGGGTATTGCCCCAATGCTTTATCGATTGGCGCTAGTAACTCACCGGCCGTGCCAGCCTCCACGTGTGCTGCAATTTCTTCAAAAGTCACCGTTTCGGCCAGCGTAAAACCACCGCTCTTTAGCCGAGTTAGGTCGCTCATGACAGCGGGTACTCCGAGAGCCTTACCAACATCCACCGCCAGCGTTCGCACATAGGTTCCTTTGCTACAAGCAACGGTAAAGTAAAGCGTTTGCGTCTTAGTTTCTGGATCATAATCGGCAGCCTGCCGTTGCTTAAAGCTGGTAATCGTCACGTGACGTTCAGGTCGTTCGACCGTTTCACCGTTTCTGGCGTAGTCGTACAACCGCCGCCCGTTCACTTTCACTGCTGAAAACATCGGTGGAATTTGCGTAATTGCACCGGTCATCTGTTCTAGTGCTTCATCGATTGCTTCACTAGTAAACGGTTCACTAATCGCTTGCCGCGCAATCTCCTCACCATCTAAGTCTTCAGTGGTCGTTGCAAATCCTAGTGTGATGCTGCCTTGGTATTCCTTGCCCGAAGCCACTAAAAATTGAACAACCTTAGTGGCGTTACCGATACAGATTGGTAAAACACCATCGACGTTCGGATCCAAAGTCCCGGAATGCCCAACTTTTCTAGTCTGGTAAAGCCGGCGAATTTTAGCAACACAATCAAAACTCGTCATTCCCCGGGGTTTATATAATGGTAGAATTCCGTTTAACATAAAAAACTCCTTCAATATTTAAATTCAGTTTTAAGTGACGCCTAACAGGGCCGTCACGGATTTAATCGTCCTTAATCGACGGTTTTCAGTATACCACACCTCACCCATATGTAAGCGGATTATCAAAGAATTCAGAGTGCTTGATGCCATAGCTAAGCCGTTTAGCACCAATTATCCTGGCTAAGTGATGAATATACCACGCGCTTTAAATATATAATGATGCATTGTGCTAGTTAATTTGTCATGAAACATGATTAAAAATGGCTATTTCTAAGTTTAAAAGCTGCCAGCTGAGTCCCGCTGAAAAGCGTGTAATTTGGCGGAAAATTCTTTAATTAGCGCGTTCTATGCCGGCTTCCAGGCATTCCTGCCAATTGCTGGAACGTGGTGGACACAGATTTGAGCCGAAGTCCACGTCTCAAATACTGGTCTTCCACTAACCAAGCAAAGGACGCTTGCTAAGTGGAATTTCACCACTGAGCATTGTCAGAAATACCTTCCAGACGGGATCGTGTTTGAATGCAGTTATTGATGGGCTCAACTTTAATTAAACTAGTCGTTGTTTCATATACAGCAATAGCTTAAGATGCAATTGTTGAGAGTAGAAGTAGCCGCAATCAGCCATTCGAGCAGCCCGCCAAAACGTGCTCGGCTTCACCCCGTGCCCCCTCACAGACTTTTAGGCCGGAGGGGCTGGGTGACAATGCTCAGTAGCCAAATTATTCTTAGCTGGAAGTGAACTTCTTCCGGCTTAGAATAAGACTCGTATTTGAGATGACGCGGGTTGGGCGTTAGCTCAAATCGACGTCGGCTACGTTCCAGCAATTGGCACCCAGCCCCGGAGGTCGGCATCGGACGGGCATATACTGACTAATAGTAATCCAACTAACTGGCATGTTTTAATCATGATTCATACTAAATAATTAATTAGCACAATGCATGTATAATGATTAATCCGATAACAGCCAACACAACATCGCGTGAGTAATGATTAAAAGCAGGCATAGCTAGCATCACAGTAGATTTAACCAATAAATCATATTTTTATTAATAAGACGTAGAAAAACCGTGCCGCCCTGAATTCAGGCACTGCACGGTCATTATCAATGATTCATCAATCTAATCTTGTGTCAGACTGGCAATAGTTGTTGATTACTTTATCGATCAAGCTTGAAGTGCCGTTTGCTGGCGACCTAACCAATTTTGTATTTTCTGAGCAATTTGTTGGGGTGTCAATCGATCAGTCGCAATTGTCAAATCAGCCGCAGCCGCATATAAACTTTGACGACGCTTTTTCAATGCTAAGAGCGCACTATGATCCAATTCATTGACCAATGGCCGGCCAGCGTCATTTTGAACCCGGTCAATAATTGTTTGGTCACTGGCCGTTAACCATATAACCGGAACTGCACTTTGCTTTAAACTTACGGCATTCATAGTAATCGTTGGTGTCCCACCACCAGTTGATAAAATCCCCGGCGTTCCAAGCGCTTGGAGCAAGGTTTGATGTTCCAACTGGCGAAAATACCCCTCCCCGTGCTCCGCAAAAATCGCCGTAATTGGTTTTCCGGCCCGTTGAACGATCAAATCATCCAAATCAGCATGTTCAGTCGCCAACGTCCGCGCCAAAATCCGACCGACCGTTGTTTTACCGCTACCCATAAATCCAATTAAAATTGCTTGCATGTTTAATTCCTCCTCACAATCTGATAGCCCGCTGCCGCAAGTAACGTCGCAGCCTGGCTTTGAGTGTTGGCATCACTAAATGTCAATTGCAACACCCCATCAATATCTTCACGAATTTCTAAAATATGAATGTTGATCAAACTAAGCTGAGCTCGGGCCAACCGTTGCGTCACATCTGCAATTGCCCCGACCTGATCTGGAACGTTTAAAAACAAGTCGAAGAAGTTAGGCAACCCGCCAAGCTGCTCGGGCCCTAAGTGGTCACGAGTCACTTTAGCAGCCGCAAAAAATTCATGTAATGTTTGTTGGTCACGCGCCGTAATTGCCATTTTTATATGTGTTAACTGGTTAATATAATCCTGCAATTGATTGGTTATTAATTCAGGATTAGTCATCAAAATCGCCGCCCACATCGTCGGGTCAGAGCTGGCAATCCGGGTAATACTTTTAAAACCCCCAGCCGCTAGCCGTAGTCCGAGTGGCGAATCCGCTAAGGCCTGTTGCGTTTGATTAACTAAGGCAGCAGCAATCACATGCGGCAAATGACTTAACTGACCCACAATGCGATCGTGTTGCACCGCTGTAACCGTTAACCATTTTACGCGAGCTGCACGCAATAGTTGTTGTAATTGTTCAACAGCCGACTCGGCAGCAAATCCTGGCACCAAAAAGTAAAAGGCATTTTCAAGGAGATTGGCACGCCCGGCTGTTACACCTGACTTATGTGAACCGGCCATGGGATGACCACCAATAAAAGTGACGCCCCGTTCTTGTAGTGCCCGTGCAGCTCGCATGACCTCTTGCTTCGTACTGCCAACATCCGTCACGAGCACACCTGGCTTTAACACCACGGTTGCCAATTGTTGCAAGTCAGCCACAATTACATTGACGGGACCGGCTAAGATAATGATGTCGGCCTGGCTCGCTGTCGCTGCTAAGTCGATTTCACTGTCATCGATCATACCTTGTTGGCACGCGTAACTCAGGCTGGCAGCGTCGCGATCCATTCCAATGATGCGAACTGTTGGGTGTGCTTGCTTAATGGCCAGCGCCAATGAACTGCCAATCAATCCCAATCCTTTGATCAATACGGTCGTCATGCTGGTACCTCCTGACTTAGGCGGGCTAAATCTTCAAAAAAAGTTGGGTATGAAATATTCACCGCTTCGGCGGTCTGTAATTCGCTCGGAGCTGCCAACCGTAACGCCGCAATTGCCATCATCATGCCAATCCGGTGATCCCCATGACTTGCTAACGGCATCGTTGGTTGATGCCAAGATTTACGACCATCAATGGTAAAACCATCCGGTTGGGCCGTGATCTGCACCCCGAGTTTTTGTAACTCGGTCACAATCGTTGCAATCCGATCCGTTTCTTTGACCCGCAATTCAGCCGCCCCACTGATTGTCGTGATTCCGTCAGCGGTTGCCGCTAACAGGGCTACCAGAGGCAACTCATCAATTACGGCAGGAATCTCAGCCGCGGTTAATCGTACTGGCTGTAGTTGCGCATACGCGACATCAATCGTGCCAACTGGCTCACCTGCCTGTTGCTGTTGATCAACCGTTACTTGGCCGCCCATTCGTTGTAAGATCGTTAACAGCCCAGTCCGCGTTGGATTCAATCCTACGTTCACTAGCCGGATATGAGAATTCGGGATGATTGTTGCCGCTGTGATGAAAAATGCGGCGGAGGAAAAATCCCCAGGAATCGTTAATGACTGCCCATGCAAGACTGGCTTAGGGTGCACTGTAATCGTCCGTTGATCAGCCGCGGTTTCGATTTGACCCCCAAATTGTTTTAATAGTCGTTCAGTATGATCACGAGTAGGTAGTTTTTCAATAATCGTGCTCGGTTGATCAGCTTGAAGGGCCGCTAAAATTAACGCACTCTTGACTTGGGCGCTGGCAATTTGCATCTCTGTACGACCTCCATGTAATACTTGTCCAATGATTGTCATTGGTAAATGGCCGGCCGTTAATTGTAACTTAGCACCCATCGCTTGCAAGGGCTGACGTACCCGTTCCATTGGCCGCTGACTAAGTGACGCATCCCCAACCAAGGTAGTCGTAAATGGTTGACCAGCTAGCAAACCGGCAAGTAACCGTGTCGCCGTACCCGCGTTGCCCATATTTAATTCTTGCTTTGGCTGCGTCAGCCCACGTAATCCCTGGCCAATGATCGTCACCGTTGTACCATCCCGCATAATAGGAACCCCTAATTGTTGCAGCGCCGTTAACGTCGATAAACAATCAGCCGCCGGTAAAAAGTGGTGCAGCGTCGTAGTTCCTTGACTAATGGCCCCCAAAATCAAGCCCCGATGCGATAAACTCTTATCGCCTGGTACCGTTAACGTTCCCTGTAAGCCACTGATGGGCCGCGTCATTAATTTTTTTATCATCAATTATCATCACCTAATTTATTTGGTAGACACACCACACCATCGAAGGTGTCAAACGCGTCAGTTGTCGTTCATGCGTTGTTAAAGTTACGTTTTTCTCATTGGTTAACACGTAGGCCGCCTGATTTTGCTGATAGGCTTGATAAGCCAAATACTTGCTAGCGACCGCTTGGACCGTAACGTTATGCACTAATCTTGTCAGTAATTGCGCAGTCGCCGCATGGGTATACCCAATCTGATTGTCAGCATCCAATCGCTGGATCACGACTAACGGGTCTAACTTAGTCATAAAACAAGTCAGTAGTGTTAATTGGGACAATAACGCATAATGGACATCACCCCAACTTGCGTGTAACGTTGTCGATTTAAAAGCGGCTGGAATAATTAAGCGGTCGCCCGAGTAAACAGCTAAATTAGCTAAAATCATCTCAAAACTAGGGTGCCCCACAATCGTTGCCTGATCCTGAAGATCCCGATGATTATACGCTTGCGCTGCCGCATAACTATCCGTAACCTTAGGACCCAAAGTATGAATTTGCATGCGTCCCTCCTAGTACTTTCGAAGCGCTTCACGGTAATCTGCGACCGTTTGTTGGAAACGAACTAAGTTACTACCATCAAAAGTGGCGGTTAACGCCCGTGCTAATTCGATGGCCACCACGCTTTCTACTACGATTGATGCCGGTACGATCGCGGTCGTATCGGAGCGCTCAACACTCGCCTTTTGGCTCACCTTAGTCGCAATATCAACACTTTGTAACGGCTTGTATAGCGTTGGAATTGGCTTCATCGCCGCTTTCACAATGATTGGCATTCCGTTAGTCATGCCGCCTTCAAAACCACCTAAATGATTCGTTAGCCGCGACCAGCCAGTTTGCTCGTCCCAGCTGATTTCATCCATCACTTGACTACCATAGTGATCAGCCGCCGCAAACCCATCACCGATCTCAACACCCTTCATGGCATTGACACCCATCACCGCAGCCGCTAATTGACCATCTAGCTTTGTATCCCAATTCGTGTAGCTTCCTAGGCCAGCCGGAACGTTTTCCGCAACGACCCGAATCACACCACCTAAAGTGTCACCAGCTTTCTTGGTTGCCGTAATAAGATCATGAATTTCAGGAACCAGTGCTGCATCTGGTAATCGCAAATCATTCTGACTGATTCGTGCCCGTAACTGGTCAACGGTCAACGCCAAATCATTCGTGACTTGCTTGGTACCAATTTGCTGAACGTAACCAATTAATTGAATATCTAATTGCATTAGTAACTGCTTACAGATTTGACCAATTGCCACACGCATGGCCGTTTCACGAGCTGAGGAACGCTCCAACACGTTACGCAGATCCCGATGACCATACTTCATGCCCCCAACCAAATCAGCATGTCCAGGTCGTGGCCGTGTGACTTGCCGCAACGTATTCGTGGCCGTGGCGGGACTAACGGGATCCATGATAGCTGCCCAGTGAGCGTGATCTCGATTCATAATTGTTAGTGCGATGGGCGACCCCATCGTGACCCCGTGGCGGACGCCGCCACTGACCTGAACCGTATCATGTTCGATCTGTTGCCGATTGCCGCGACCAAAGCCGCCTTGGCGTGCTGCTAATCCTGCATTAATAGCTGCAATGTCTAACTTAAGGCCTGCTGGAATACCAGTCAGAATTCCAGTCAATTGGGGCCCGTGAGATTCCCCCGCTGTAACGTAATTAATCATGTTTCATATCCTCCTTGTGTAATTCTGTTTGGTATGCCCGTGAGTTATGCATAATCGCCTGAAAAATTGCTTGTAGATAAGGTGTGTGTGCCGTTTGCGTACTTTTAACAGCAACTTGCTGTAAGACGCGTTGTTCACGCTGCTGATCTAATACCGGCAGCTGTTGCTGTTGCTTCAACTCACCGATAGTTGTCACCGTGTCAAAACGCTGATTGAGTAACCGAACAATCTGACGATCAATGTGATTGATCCGTTGCCGTTCTTGGTTGAGCGTTGCCGGCATATGTAGCGCCCAAGCAGCTAGGCCGACAAAAGCTAGGCCAATGAGACCAACTAATAAATCAAAGCGCATCGCCGTCGTCACACTTTGATTTGAAAGCCACCCAGTCATCAGCGGAATCGTAAAGGACGCCAGACTACCAAACGTGAAGTAAATACCGGTAATTCGACCCTTGATATGCGGATAGCATTTGATAAACAAATTAAGACCGACCTGCATCACACCACCCGCAGCAGTGAAACCAAAACTAAATGCCGCCAACATGGATACGCTAGCAACCGGACTAAAACAAATCACCGCTAGCGCCAATAACGAACCACTATTCATCGCAACTAACAATTTAGTTTCCGCAACGCCGCGGCGTAACAACCAAAAAATCACAAGAACGCCGGTGATTGAGCCAATACTGTAGAGTGACAGTAGCCAATGCGCCAGGACCGAGGAAAAATGAAAGGTCCTCGTTGCAAATAGACTGACCCATTGTGTGTAGAGAATCATGAGGGCCATCGAAGTGTAACCATAGCCCGCTAAGCCTACTGTAGCTAGCCACCGTCGTGTTTTAGATTGCTGTTGCCCTGCAACGCCCACATCTGAATTAGATTGATTTTTAGCTGGAAACTGTTGCCGATTCAGTAACACTCCATTAATTATCAAAATCGCGGCCGCTAACATAAATGACCAGCCATACCAAATTTTCTGAGCTTCAAAATTAGCCACCAACAAAGGCAATAAGAATTCGCCGGCAGACATAAATGCTTTCAATAATACATTCGCAGAACCCTGCCGACCACCCATTTCGATAAATGTCGTATAAGTTCCCGCATCCAATGCCGAATTCGCGATTCCTGCTAAAATTGCTAACCCATAAGCAAGTTGAATATTGGTCACAACCGCCATTCCAACAAAGAAAATCAAGTAACTGAGCATCCCCAGATTGACAAAGACTTTACGGCCGAAGCGATCCGATAAGTTGCCGAGAATAAAGTAGGCGAGCAAACGGCCGATTCCAATCCCCGAAATCACGTAAGAAACGGTCGCTAGTGGTGCTTGCCAATGTTGACCTAAGGCCTGCATATTTTGCGTTAAAATAATTAAGCCAATGCCGTGAACAAAGTAGTTTAAGTAAAGACTGACTGATAATTGATGCTTGTTCATAAACAACAACTCCTTAATGGAAATAAAAAAAGCCGGCTAGATTCCAAGAATCTAGCCGGCTCATCAAAATTTAATCTCATTTGATGATATGCTTGCCGCTAGACTCACTGTGTCTAGCTGGCCAAGATGAATTGACTTCGCTTAGACACGAACGTAGGTGCCGTCCGTATCTAAGGTTCCAACACGGGCGCTACCTAAAATAAGCAAAGCCATAATAATAAGTTGCATTGATGGTTAAAGTCGTCATATTCATCTTTCCTTTCCGTTTTATTGGTTGTTTATATTAAAGCATTCTCATTTTAATACGTCAACCCTAATTTTATTTTAATTTTAAAACCGAGCAATTAATTATTTCGAGCAACCGCTACCACTGCTGTTAAATACAGCTTACTGAACTTCCGTAAAATAACAGTAAGCGTACACATCACTAATGTAACGATCCAAAGATGGTCCTCCCATCACCGAATTAGTCAGTGCGACCTAAGTCTGACTTTCGGACTGGTAATCAATGGCTACAATCACGCGTTTTCCTCCCGCAAACCCATTCGGCTGGATGAGAAGTCAGCGTTGAGGGGGCCACCGCCAACTTAGGCCTGCTCCAATTAATATTGAGATCAAAAAAATAGTCGTTGTGAATCCACATAGATTCACAACGACTATAACGTTGAACCGCCTAATCTTGACGTTTCAAATTATTGATTAATTCGTCAATCCGGCTACCATATTGAACCGAGTGATCGCGTTCAAAAGTTAATTCCGGGGTTTTATAGATACTAAGTCGTGAACCCAATTCACTACGAATTAAGCCCGTTGCCTTAGTCAATCCAGCCGCCGTCTTTTCACCATCGGATGCCTTATCTGACAAAATACTGTAGTAGATGGTCGCTTGTTGAAGGTCGCCAGTTACCGTCACACCGGTAATAGTGACACCCGCAACTCGTGGATCACGAACCCGTTTTAACAAAATATCATTAACTTCACGTTCGATTTCTTGTTCTAAACGACCAACTCGATAATGTTGTGCCATCTGCTAATCCCCCTTTTTAAAGGTTATTCCACTGGGACTTCCTTCATCACGTAGGCCTCAATGACATCGTTGACCTTAATATCATTGTAATCTTCAATCCGAAGACCAAGTTCAAAGCCCTGTTTAACTTCCTTAACGTCGTCTTTGAAACGCCGTAAACTAGCTAACTTGCCGTCATAAATGACGACACCATCACGAATGACCCGGACACCGGAGTCACGATGGATAACACCATCAGTGACCATCCCACCACCGATCGTCCCAATCTTAGAAACCTTATAGATTTCACGGATTTCGGCTTGACCAGTGATTTCTTCTTTATAAGTTGGTTCGAGCATCCCTTTCATCGCGCTTTCGATTTCATCGATTGCGTTGTAGATGACTTGATGCAAACGAATATCAACATCATCAGTGTCAGCTTGGGCCTTCGCTTGTGGCGTTGGCCGGACGTTGAACCCAATAATAATCGCGTTACTTGCTTCTGCTAACGCAACATCGCTTTCATTAATGGCCCCAACCGCCGTATGGATAATATTAACCCGCACACCTTCAACCTCAATTTTCCGTAAACTACCAGCTAACGCTTCAACGGAACCTTGAACATCAGCCTTGATAATGACATCAACTTCCTTGAGTTCACCCTGTTTCATTGAGTCAAACAAGTTATCCAAGGTAACGTGAGCCGTTTGCTTCCGTTCTTCCATCAAAGCTTGTTTAGCCCGTTGTTCACCAGCATCGCGCGCCGTCTTTTCATCATCAAAGACCACGAACCGGTCACCCGCATCAGGCACATCGTTCAAACCAGTAATTTCAATTGGTGTTGATGGTACAGCTTCCTTGATTCGCTTACCATGATCATTAGTCATCGTCCGGACTTTCCCGTAAGTATTTCCGACGACGATTGGGTCACCAACATGCATTGTCCCTTGTTGGACAAGCAACGTAGCGGTTGAACCCTTCCCACGATCAAGGCTTGCTTCCAATACGGAGCCAGCCGCATTTTGTTTAGGGTTAGCGGTTAATTCTAACACTTCTGATTGTAACAAGATCATATCCAATAATTCATCAAGGTTCTTACCGAACTTCGCTGAAATCTGAACAAAGATCGTGTCGCCACCCCAATCTTCAGGAATTAAACCGTATTCAGTCAATTGTTCCATCACATGGTTAGGGTTAGCACCAGGCTTATCGATCTTATTAACGGCCACAATAATTGGCACCTTAGCGGCTTTCGCATGGTTGATTGCTTCAATTGTTTGTGGCATGACCCCATCATCAGCAGCGACCACTAACACGGTGATATCAGTAATGTCCGCACCCCGTGCCCGCATTTCGGTAAAGGCCGCATGTCCAGGCGTATCCAAGAACGTAATGGTCTTGCCATCATGTTTAACTTGATAAGCCCCGATTGCTTGGGTAATCCCACCGGCTTCGCCTTCCGTAACGTGGGTATGCCGTAATTGATCCAATAAAGTCGTCTTCCCATGGTCAACGTGACCCATGACAGTGACAACGGGTGCTCGTGGCGCCAAATTATCAGTATTATTAACTTCATCATCAAAGAACTTGTCTAAGTCGGTAACATCGACTTGCACTTTTTCTTGAGCCTCAATGCCGTAGTCACTGGCAAGGATTTCAATCGTATCCTTATCCAAAGATTGATTTTGGTTAACTGCCACGCCTAACATGAATAACTTCTTGATGATTTCGGCTGGTTCACGATGCAATAACTTACCCAAATCTTGAGCATTCATGCCGACCGTGTAAACCAGTGTTTCTGGCAATGGCTTATCTTTCCGAACTGGGGCTGGCTTGTTATTGACTTGCCGAATTCGTTGATTCTTATTATTGCGGCTCTTATTGTTACGGTTATTGCGCCGCCGGTTATTATTGTTACCACCCCGATAACGGCCACCGCCATTACCGCCACCATTGTTATTATTGTTTAAACTGCCACCAAAGCGACCACTACCGTTACGGGAGCTGTTACTAGTCCCATTACTCCGGTTACCGTTTGAAGCGTTGCTGTTCGTCGTATTCCGGTTATTATTCCGGTTCTGACTACTATTATTGGAGCGATTACTGCTATTGTTCGAACGGTTAGCACTCGTATTTGAACGGTTACTATTATTGGACCGGTTATTAGTACTGTTATTAGACCGGTTCGTATTGTTCCCATTATTATTCCGAGTACTGTTGCTACGTGCAGCATTGGTTGAACGGTTACCGTTATTACTGTTACTGCGGTTGCCACCGTTATTATTGCTACGATTACCGTTACTGTTACGGCTTTGACTATTATTTTGGTTATTATTACGATTATTATTCAAAGAATCACCACTCTGTTGATGACGCGAGTTGGATTGCTGCTGATTAGCAGTTCGTGTCACATTTTTTGCTGCAGCTTGCGCAGCCCGACCAGTTTTAGCTGGAGCCGGTTGAGATTTAGGATGGGTAACCGTGGTAGCGCCTTGTAACTGACGCGCCTCACCGTCACCGAGTGTCGACATATGATTTTTGACGGAGAATCCCAGCTGCTGTGCTTGCGCAATCAGTTGCTTATTTGGGACGTTGAGCTCCTTCGCTAATTCATAAATTCGCTTTTTCCCCATATCTTCACCCTCCTTTACCGTGTCATGATCGCCACCATTTTCTTCGCAAACCCGGCCTCCGTGATGGCATAAATGGTTCGTTTATTCCCGGTAGCCGTGTTTAATTCTGCTTTAGTAAAGGTATCGATCACTGGAACATCATAAGATTGGGCCTTATCATGGAATTTTTTGGCAGTCGTGGGACCGGCATCGCTAGCAATAAAGACTAGTTTAGCCGTCTGATTACGAATTGCGGCCAAGGCTAAATCCTCGCCCGTAATCTGCTTGCTGGCACGCCGTGAAAGGCCCAGTAGGTTTAAACAAGCTTCGTTAGGCGTCATTACCGAAAAGTTCCTTTCGGGCTTGTTGATGATCAACATACGCCACTAACTCATCGTAAAAGTCCGCGTCAACTTTAATACCAAACGCCTTATCAAAAGTCTTTTCCTGTTTGGCGCGTTGCGCAACCGCTACGTCTAACGCGATGTAAGCACCGCGACCCGGCTTTTTACCGGTCGGATCAACGGATACTTCATCTTGCTTATTCTTAACGACCCGGACTAAGTCTTTTTTGGGATGCATTTCACCCGTCACAATGTCCTTTCGTAACGGCACTTTTCTTTTTTTCATAATCCCAGACCTCCTTTAGTTACTTCACTCACTTAGCAACAAACTATTCAGCATCACTCGCTGGTTCATCAACGGCTGCTTCTGAATCAGTCACCGGTACTGCTGCTTCGGACGTTGCTGCTTCATCATTACTGGCTTCACTCGTTGCTGTTGTTGGTACTTCCTCAGTGGTTGCTTCTGGGGCCGTCTCAGCAGCGGCAATATCATTCGGGTTTGCATCCATTATATCAGAAGCTTCGGTTTCCGATTTAATATCGATCTTGAAACCAGTCAATTTAGCAGCTAAACGGGCATTTTGACCACGTTTACCAATGGCTAATGACAATTGATAGTCAGGAACGACCACGGTACAACCCCGCTCATTTTCAGGATCGAAAATAACATCTAAAACTTCAGCAGGATTCAATGCATTGGCAATAAACACGGCCTGGTCATCCGTCCATTCAACGATATCCATGTTTTCACCATGTAACTCGTTAACAATCGTTTGAACCCGCTGTCCTTTGGGACCCACACAAGTTCCGACGGCATCAACATTCGGATTATTAGAACGGACCGCTACTTTAGCTCGGTCACCAGCTTCGCGAGCAATGGAAACAATCTCGACGATGCCATCAAAGATTTCGGGAACTTCTTGTTCAAACAAACGTTTCAACAAATCTGGCGCTGTTCGCGAAACAAACACTTGTGGCCCTTTGGTCGCGTTTTCGACCTTAGAAACGTAGACCTTAATTTTATCATGAATCCGGTAAACTTCACCAGGCAACTGGTCTGAACGTCCCATGACAGCTTCTACTTTACCTAAGCTGACGTAAACAAACCGATTATCTTGACGTTCTACCTCACCAGTCACGATTTCATTTTCATACTGGCTGTATTCATCATAGATGATTCCACGTTCAGCTTCACGAACTCGCTGCATGATAACCTGTTTAGCTGTCTGCGCCGCAATCCGACCAAAGTTCTTAGGTGTTACTTCAAACCGAATATCATCACCAATTTCGTAAGCTCGGTTGATGGCTAATGCATCTTGCAAACTAACTTCCAAACGTGAGTCGAAGACGTCTTCGACAACTTCTTTGACCGCGTAAACGTGAATATTACCCTTAATCTGATCAAAGTCAACTTCAACGTTTTGAGCCTGACCATAATTACGCTTGTAAGCTGATACTAACGCCGCTTCCAACGCTTCGATCACAACTTCTTTTTTGATGCCCTTTTCTGATTCAAGGGTGTCTAAGGCCCCTAATAATTCCTTGCTCATGTGTAGACTCCTTTACTTATTTAGAACTTTACCGCTAAGCGGGCTTGCGAGATTTGTTCCCGGTTAATCGTCACTGTTTTATGACGCGTCTTATCCATGTAATCAACGGTTAACGTCGCTGGCGTCACGGCCGTCAAGTCACCTTCAAAAACCTTCTTGCCATCTAATTTCTGATATAGCCCAATGTGCACATACTTACCGATAGCATTTTGATAATCAGCTTCCTTCTTCAGGGGCCGCTCCGCACCTGGCGAAGAGACTTCTAAGAAATAGGCCTGTGGAATTGGATCAGGATCCATGGTATCTAACTTTTCACTAAGTTCATCACTAACCATTGCACATTCTTCAATATTAATGCCGCCCGGCTTGTCAATATAAATTCGCAAATACCAGCTTTGACCTTCGCGAACAAATTCAAGATCCACGAGTTCAAATTGGTGTGCGCTGACAATGGCTGCGGCCACTGGCTGAATGGTTTCAACAACGTTATTGCTCAAGGCTGTGCCTCCTATTCAGATTAGTCCAATAAAAAGAGTGAGCATCGCTGCTCACTCGTTAACGAGTTTTAAATTACAACCCATATATTAGCACAATTATCTAAGAACCGCAAGTTTACGCCATTTATAGCATTCAAATGACCATTACGCTGATTAACAGCTAGCCACTCTTTTAAGTGACGGAAAGCCTGTTAAGTCGCGGTTTGTCACCATGATTCATTGGCAACGATGATGATAGCCCGCGGTCGTATCAAATGAGCCGTTCACCTTAAAGTTTCATCAATTTTTAACCAAGTCGGCATAATGACCCCTAAAACAAAGATAATTGATTTTCATCTGGCAAATCGCTTAACACACCGTTTTCAGTCATAAAATCGATTAATCCCTTTGAAACTTTGCCGCGCTTAGATAAATCTTCCTTCGACAGGAACGGTTTATCTGCGCGGGCCGCCACGATCTGTTTGGCAACGTTCAAGCCCAAACCTGGTACTGCCCGAAATGGGGCAATCAATGTATCACCATCAATCAGCCAGTCCGAAGCATCCGATTTTTCAAGATCGACCATTGAGAACTTAAAACCCCGCTCTAGCATTTCATTGGCTAATTCTAAGACCGTTAGTAAGTTTTTCTCTTTGGCGCTGGCATCCATTCCTTTATCAGTAATGGCTTTCATCGATGCCTTGACAGCTTCTTTACCATGAGCCATCGCGACCAGATCAAAATCATCTGCCCGAACTGAGAAGTATGCCGTGTAATAGATCAACGGGAAGTACACTTTAAAGTAAGCTACCCGTAGTGCCATTAAGATATAAGCAGCCGCATGGGCCCGCGGGAACATATACTTGATTTTCAGACAAGATTCAATGTACCAATCGGGAACGTTGGCATCTTTCATCGCTTGTTGCCACTCATCCGGGATCCCACGCCCTTTCCGCACGTGTTCCATAATTTGGAAGGACATGTCAGATTCCATTCCGTAATGAATCAAGTCGGTCATGATGTTATCCCGACAACCGATAACTTCCGCCAGCGTAACCGTCCCATCCTTGATCAACTCTTCAGCGTTTCCTAACCACACGTCGGTCCCATGTGACAATCCGGAAATTTGAAGTAATTCATTAAAGGTGGATGGGTGAGTTTCTTCAAGCATTCCCCGCACAAAGCGCGTCCCAAATTCAGGGATTCCAAGCGTCCCCGTCTTGGAGAAAATTTGGTCTTCCGTGACCCCTAAGACCTCGGGACTCGAAAAAATCTTCATGACGTGCGGATCAACCGGCGGAATACTTTCAGGTTGCACACCGGACAAATCTTGCAACATCCGAATCATTGTCGGATCATCGTGACCCAGAATATCGATTTTTAAAATATTATCGTGAATCGAATGGAAATCAAAGTGGGTCGTTTGCCAGGCCGCGCTCTGGTCATCGGCCGGATACTGAACCGGCGTAAAGTCATAAATATCCATGTAATCCGGCACAACGATGATACCGGCCGGATGTTGCCCAGTCGTCCGTTTGACGCCGGTTGTTCCCTTTGCTAATCGGTCAACTTCCGCCGAACGAAGTGTTTGATTCGTATCCCGTTCATACGCCTTGACATAGCCATAACCGGTCTTATCAGCAACCGTACCGATTGTCCCAGCCCGATACACATTTTTCTCACCGAACAAGACCTTGGTGTAATTATGGGCAATGGGTTGATAGTCTCCCGAGAAGTTCAAATCAATATCCGGTACCTTATTGCCGTAAAAGCCTAAGAACGTTTCGAAGGGAATGTTTTGCCCATCACGCACCATGTCAGTCCCACATTCAGGACAATCCTTAGGTGGTAAATCGTACCCTGACCCATATTCGTTATTCGTATAAAAATGCGAATATTGGCAATTGGGGCAACGGTAATGCGGTGGCATCGGGTTCACTTCAGTAATCCCAGACAAGGTCGCAACGATACTAGAACCGACCGACCCCCGGGAACCAACCAAATACCCGTCTTTATTACTCTTAAACACAAGCCGTTGCGCAATCAAATAAATCACTGAGAACCCATTGCCAATAATACTTTTAAGTTCTTTATCGACCCGCTTTTGAACGATTTCAGGTAGTGGATCCCCGTACCACGCATGGGCCCGATCCATTGTTAATTTTTCAATTTCCGCCTCGGCACCCCTCATTCGTGGCGTATATAGTTTGTCCTTAACTGGCCGCACAATTTCAAATTGATCAGCAATCGCCCGTGGTGTCTCAACAACGACTTCGTGGGCCGTATCTGGGCCCAAGAAATCGAAATCTTTAAGCATCTCATCCGTTGAGCGGAAATGCACATCGGGACGTTCAGTTCGATTTAACGGATTACCTGGTTGTGAATGTATCAAGATTTTACGATAAATTTTGTCCTCAGGATTCAGATAATGGACGTCGCCCGTGGCAGCAACCGGAATATTCATCTCATGGCCTAGTTCGACCATGTTACTGATAATTTCTTCCAGATGGGCCGTATCCGCAATTAAACCACTCTCAATCAGTGCCGAATATGCAGGTTTCGGTTGCACTTCCAGAAAGTCATAATAACCAGCCTTTTGACGGGCCTCCGCTTTTCCCTTTTGCATCATCGCAGTAAATACTTCACCACTGGAACAGGCCGAACCAACTAAAATACCATCACGATACTTATTTAAAATACTACGTGGTACGCGTGGCACACGGTAATAGTACTCAACATTCGATAAGGAAATAATCCGGAAGAGGTTTTTCAATCCAGCTTGTGTCTGTGCATAGAGTGTCGCATGAAATGGCCGGGCATGGCGATACGCCGCATTCTCATTCATATGATCGTTCAATTGATCATGGAACTGAACCTTATAGCGTTCTTCAGCATCCTTCAAGAAAAGATGATTCAAATGTCCAGTTGTCTCCGCATCATAGATCGCACGGTGATGGTGTTCCAGATTAACGTTGAATTTCTTGGCTAACGTATTCAGCCGGTATCCACGCAAATTCGGGTATAACCACCGTGCCAACGTCAACGTATCAATAATTGGATTCGTGATGGGCCCCATATGATGTCGTGCATAGCCCGTGTTCATAAAACCGATATCGAATGTCACGTTATGGCCGACAACGATCGCATCACCATAAAATTCTCGGAATAGTTTAAAAACTTCTTCCTCTGATTTAGAGCCCCGCACCATGTCATCAGTGATACTCGTTAAATTAGTGGTCGTCTCAGAAAGATGAAACCCGGGATCAATAAATTCTTCAAATTGATCAACGACGTTCCCTTTGACCATCTTGACCGCTGACAGTTCAATCACCCGATCATAAATAGCAGAAAGCCCCGTCGTTTCGGTATCAAAAATCACATAAGTCGATTCCTTTAAATCAACATGGGCATCGTTATAGGCAATCGGGACACCGTCATCAACCATGTTGGCTTCAACGCCGTATAAAATTTTGATGTTGTTTTTTTCACCGGCCGCAAAAGCTTCTGGAAACGCCTGCGCTCCAGAATGGTCCGTAATGGCAATTGCCGGATGACCCCACTTAGCGGCTTGTTTCACATAATCACTAACACTATTAGTCGCGTCCATCTGACTCATATTAGAATGCAAATGTAATTCGACTCGTTTGTCATCTGCTGGTGCAGTATCTTGGCGGCTCGCATGCGACGTTTCGTTGATATCGTACGCATTAATCGTCAAATCACGCATAAAACTATCTTCTTGGACGGAGCCGCGCACGCGAACCCACATACCCGGTTTCAAGGCCGCAAACTGAGCTTCATCATCAGCATTCCGTGAGAACTTTTTGACGACCATTGATGAACTATAATCCGTGACCTTTAGAATCAATAGTTGCCGCTGTGACCGAAGCGTACGCACTTCCATGTCGAAGACGTAGCCTTCCACAATGATTGATCGTTCTTCTTCGGTAATTTGAACTATTTGTTTCGCAGGCTCCTGTGGATTGATTTGCTTTCCCAATTGAACGGGACCCTCAATTGGCGCGGGGGCATCAGCTTGTTTTTGACGTTTTTCATTAGCTTTCTTGATGGCCGCTTCTGCCTTTTGTGCCAGTGCCTGGTCAGACTTCGCCTTTTGCTCATGAAACTCTTTGATTTTGGCCTGGGAAGCACTCTCATCGATCATGGTGTGGACGGAAAACTTCGGAAAGCCCAGACGATGATACGTACTTTCAATGGGTCCCAGAGCTTGATTAGTCAGAAAATTTTGAATAACTTCATTTTCAGCTAATAAAATGACACGCCCATCTTCATAAGTCGGCACATTACTATTGCACAACGATTGAACTAATGGCGACTTGATACCGCTGTGTTGAACGATCCATTCCCAGTACTCAGCCAGCTCACGACCATTGACTTCCGTGTCATCGGTCGCAATTGTAAACGTCACTCGCGCGATGTCTTTAAAGGCAATTTGGAGTTTGTTTTGAAAAGTCATAAATTGTGTATACGGTAAAACGTGTTGGAAATGCAGATGAAATTCCCAAACTTTGGAAGCTTGATGAACGGTCAACTTATCGATCATCGCTTCTGTAAATTCAGGACCCGTTGGCATTTCAATTTGTTCGAGCAATTTCTCAAACATTTCTTGTTGATTTAAACTCACCAGTGGTCCTCCTTTTGTTAATTGTACTCAGTTGATAATACCTGCGTTGCGCTGGTTAATCTGGCATGAATTATGATTAGCATCGACCGATTGTCAGCATACGCGCCTTCAAAAATGGCTGCTGACCTTAATAATCGGCCAACGATCATAATGCATACTAATGATAACTAGTACTGACTTAATCTAAATAATCCTCAGTGAACGTTCAAGTCGTTCGCTTGAAACGTTACTATTTTATCACAGTCTGCCCAATGAGCCACGTGATTAATCGGCCAACAAAAATCACCTAGTCAACGAACTTCAACCAGGTGATTGTTGTTGGCGACTAACCACGGGTAGTTGCCGTATTTTTATTTTACAAAATCCTAATCAATGTTTTTCAACAAGACGGCCAAATTATTGGCAATTTCTTCCTGCTTAACTTCCAAAGTTTCACCAGTCTGACGAAGTTTGATTTCAACAATTCCTTCACTGGCTTTCTTCCCAATCGTGATTCGTGCAGGAATTCCCATTAAATCAGAATCAGCAAATTTTACACCAGGCCGTTCCTTACGATCATCATACAACACATGATACCCAGCGGCTTCTAGCTGCGTTTCAACTTGATCAGCAACTTCAACTTGATCAGCCTTCTTCGGGTTGACCGGAATGACGTGCACGTCAAACGGCGCGATCGCTTTAGGCCAAATCAAACCATTTTCATCAGCCCGTTGTTCCGCAATCGCTGATAACAACCGTGAGACGCCAATTCCGTAACATCCCATGATTACTGGAATATTACGACCATTAGCATCCAAGACTTCCGCGTGTAAGTCTTTCGAATAACGCGTACCTAGCTTGAAAATATGTCCAATTTCAATTCCCTTTGTAAACTTCAAGACGCCGGCACCATCTGGTGATAATTCCCCCTCTTGAACAAAGCGAATATCGACGTAATCTTCAGCATGAAAATCCCGTTCTGGGTTAACATTCGTGAAGTGGTGCCCATCTTCATTGGCCCCGACCGTAATGTTAGCCATGTCTTTGACATACTGATCAGCAACAATTTTCACATCATCACTAACATTGACCGGCCCAAGTGAACCGAAGCTGGCCCCAAGATATTGTTGCGCCTGTTCTGGTGTTGCCATATCTAAGAAATCAGCACCGAGATAATTCTTCAATTTAACATCATTGACTTCATGATCGCCACGAACCAATGCCATTACTGGTTGATCATCCGCAATGAACAGAATGCTCTTAACTAGCTGATCAGCCCCCACCTTCAGGAAGTCCGCCAAGTCTTCAATGGTCCCAACTCCAGGCGTGTCAATCTTTTCCATATCCTTCAACGAAGCGTGCGACTTTTTAGGAACATACAAGCTCCGAGCCATTTCTAAGTTGGCCGCATAATCACTCGCATCCGAGTAAACGATCGTATCTTCACCAACCGGTGCGATTGCTGAATATTCACGAGAATCTTTGCCACCCATGGCACCACCGTCACCAATAATCGAACGGAACTTCAAACCGACCCGTTCAAAAATATTTTGATAAGCTTGCGCCATCGCTTGAAATGTTTCATCTAACGACGTCTCATCCGCATGGAACGAATAAGCGTCCTTCATGATAAACTCACGCCCACGGAGTAACCCGTAACGTGGGCGGTCCTCATCACGATACTTAGCTTGAATTTGATACAACGTCAACGGCAACCGTTTATATGATTTGATTTCATCACGAACAATTGAAGTAAACGTTTCTTCATGTGTAGGGCCTAAAATAAATTCCCGGTCATGCCGATTCTTCAGTTTGAACAATTCTGGACCGTACGTTTCATAACGGCCAGTTGCTTTCCACAGCTCAGCTGGGATGACTGCCGGCACTAGCATTTCAGCCGCATCAATGTTTTCCATTTCCTGACGGATAATTTTTTCAATATTCGTTAATACCCGGTAGGCCAATGGCAGATAGGCGTACATTCCCGCTGAAATCTGGCGAATATAGCCAGCCCGTAGCATCATTTGATGACTCAAGGCCTCCGCATCATTAGGCACTTCCTTGAGGGTTGGGATTAACAGTTTCGATTGTTTCATCTACAAATCTTCTCCTTATTGTTTCAAATTAAACATCACTTAGAAGAAATACCGTTGAATATCATTCCAAGTTACTAGAATCATTAATAACATCAAAAGGCCAAAGCCAATCAAGGTAATGACACTTTCCGTTTCCACTCGTAGTGGCTTACCTCGAATGCCTTCAACAATGTTTAATAATAGTTTACCACCATCAAGGGCTGGAACTGGCAATAAATTGACAATTCCGAGGTTGATCGATAACACAGCCAGCAAGTAAATCACAGTGCGCACACCAGATTTAGCCGCTTGAGAAGTCGTTGCAAAGATTGCCACGGGCCCCCCTAAATCATTCAAACTAAAACCATGGGTAACCATCCGCCCGAGCACTTGAAAAATCTGCTTCGTGATTCCCCACGAGCCAGTAAACCCATATGCCAACTTAGCACCTAGACTCGTATCCGTCTTAGTGGCCCATTGGACCCCAATTTGACCGATTCGATTACCAGAAACCGTCTTCGCAGCGGGCGTGACTGCAATTTTTTTAGTCTGTCCCGCCCGTTTGATGGTCAACTTTAATTGTTGCTTGGGGCTGTCCTGAATCAATAACGAAATTGATTGCGCACTCGTCATTTTTTTACCATTTACGGCCACAATCTGATCACCCTTTTGAATGCCAGCTTGTCGTGCGACTGAGTGAGCCGTTGTCGCTGCAACGTGGGTCGTCGTACTGGTGACCCCCCCTTGCATAAAAGCTAAAATGGCAAAGGTAATGATGGCCAGAATGAAATTATTCATCGGACCAGCAAAATTGGTCAACATGCGTTGCCAAAGTTTGGCTGATTGAAACTGAACGTCGACCGGGGCAATTTGAACTTCAGTCCCGTCACTTTCCACAATGGTTGCATCATGATCGACAGAATATCGTTTCACTTCAGTTTCGTCACCATTTTCGTAACCTTCGATCCAGAGTTCTTTTTCTAGATCAGTGGCCGTTACCGATAGCGGAATTCCATTGAACAACGTTGTTTTTTTACTAGCATTGATCGAATGAACAATCCCATCCTGACCGACTTGCAAACTTACTGGTGTCCCTGGTTTGAGTTCTTCATCCTCATCATCGGCGACACCTGCCATCCGCACGTAGCCCCCAATTGGTAAAAACCGTAACGTATAGGTCGTGGCATTACGACGAAACGCGACCGCCTTGGGCCCCATCCCGACAGAAAATTCACGCACTAAAATCCCAGCCTTTTTGGCGAAGTAAAAGTGCCCAAACTCATGGACGATGACCAAGATACCGAAAACGATAATGAACGTAATAATTGTAACGATCAATTAAGCGCTCCTTTCTCCCGCGTTTCGGGTATTCAGCTTAAAAGAGGCCGAATAAATGTGCGATTGGAAAAACTAATAACATACTATCAAAACGGTCCAAAATTCCACCATGGCCTGGCAAAATCTTACCAGAATCCTTAACACCATAGTACCGTTTTAAGGCCGATTCAACTAAATCACCAAACTGGCCGACCACTGATAAGACGAGTGTGATCAACACCATACTTACCACACTCGCATAACCAACATGGAACCCAATTGCAAAACCACTGGCAACAATCACGCCAATCACGCTACCACCAATACACCCTTCCCAAGTTTTATTAGGACTGATGGGTGTCACTTTGTGTCGACCCAGCTTACGACCAACCATATAGGCGCCACTATCTGTCAGCCAAACAATAAACATCAAGAATAATAACATGTAGACACTCACACCTCGAGCAGCGGTGAAGTAGTTAAAGCCCATGCCAATGTATAACACACCTAACGTCAGCATACCGGCATCATCAAACGAGAATCGGTTGCGTGACCAAACCGTGTGCAACAGTAGTAAAATCACTAAAAAGTAAACCACGTATTCCTTATTGAGTTGATCCGGTAACCCATTGAACCATTTGTTAGGTGCAATTTGAATCATTACTGCCAACATGCTGACAATCGCTTCAAATGAAATCAGCAACTTTTTACGCATCACGAGTAATTCACTCATCGCAATGGCACCTAGTAACATAGCCACAATATCCAAGGTAATCCCACCAACAAAAATGACTGGGATAAATAAAATTAACGCAACGACCGCCGTGATGACTCGTTGTCTCATACTGAAAACTCCCCTTTATTTATGATCCGACAACCCGCCAAAACGGCGATCACGGCTTTGAAAATCCGCTATGCACGCCTGAAGAGTCATCGCTGTGAAGTCTGGCCACTTAACATCCGTAAAGACCAGTTCACTGTACGCAATTTGCCACATTAAGAAATTTGAGATTCGTTGTTCACCACTGGTTCGAATCAACAAGTCAGGATCATTATAGGGTGCAAGTGGTGCCGTCATCAGTGCTGCGTCGATGGTTGCATCATCAATATCATCAACCGCCAATTGACCAGCCTGCACCTGCCGTACGATCTCTTGCACTCCGGTCACGATCTCAGCCCGTGAACCATAGTTGAGGGCAAAGTTCAATACCATGCCGTCACAATCCTTGGTATCCGTAATCGCATCTTGAACTGCCTTTTGAGTAGCAGCTGGTAGGCGATCAACATAGCCCATGACTTGCACCCGAACGTTATTTTTGATCAAATCCGGCACAAATGTGTCAAAAAAACTTACTGGCAATTGCATCAGATAATTCACTTCATCAGTCGGTCGCTTCCAGTTTTCGGTTGAAAACGCATAGAGCGTCAATACTTTCACGCCCACATCACTTGCGGCAATCGCAATCTTTTTGACGGTATTCATGCCTTCCTTATGACCAGCAATGCGTGGTAAATGCCGTGACTTGGCCCAGCGACCATTGCCATCCATAATAATGGCGACGTGTGCCGGAATTCGATTAGGATCCAATTGCACGTCCGTTTTATCTGCAGGATCATTCTTATTAAAAAAAGCGAACAAGGCGCACCTCCATAAAAATAGCTTAACTATGCACTATTTTACCAAAAAAAGCATCAATTAACTATTCGTCAACAAAAAAAGGCTTGAATTTCTCCAAGCCTTAATAATCAGTTGGTGATTAGCCTTCCAAAATTTCTTTTTCCTTATCGGCAACGATTGCATCAACATCCTTACCCGCTTGATCCGTTAATTTTTGGGTTTGGTCTTCTAATTGATGTAACTGATCGTCAGTAAATTGACCAGCCTTATGGCCCTTTTTCAAGGCTTCCATTGCATCCCGACGAACATTCCGCACCGCAACTTTGGCGCGTTCACCTTCCGCCTTAACGTCCTTGGCAAGTTCTTTCCGCCGTTCTTCCGTTAATTGTGGAATAACTAGCCGAATCGCCGACCCGTCGTTAGCTGGGCTAATCCCGAGGTCTGACGCTAAGATGGCTTTTTCGATTTCTTTAAGGGCACTCTTATCAAAAGGTGTCACCATTAATACCCGTGGTTCCGGCACCGTAATAGCTGCCATTTGATTAAGGGGCGTTTGAGTACCATAATAATCTGCTGAGATGCGGTTTAATAATGACGCGTTCGCCCGGCCAGCGCGAATATTACCAAGCTCACGCTGTAAGGCGGCTTCCGCCTTCTTCATTCGTTCCTGTGCTTCTTTTAAAATTGGTTCTGTGACTGCCATTTTATTTCCCCCTGACTGTTGTCCCGATGTGTTCACCGGCGACGACTTTCCGAATATTACCGGGCTCGTTCAAATTAAAGACCACGACAGGAATATCATTGTCCATTGATAATGAACTAGCTGTTGTATCCATAACTTGCAAGCCTTTGTTGATAATGTCGAGATGCGTAAGTTTATCAAATTTAACCGCGTTAGCATCCTTATTAGGATCAGCTGAATAAACACCATCGACCCCATTTTTAGCCATAAGGATGGCGTCCGCATTAATTTCAGCAGCTCGTAATGCCGCAGTCGTATCAGTTGAGAAGTATGGACTCCCAGTCCCACCGGCAAAAATAACAATTCGGCGTTTCTCAAGATGGCGCATTGCCTTCCGCCGAATATAAGGTTCCGCAATTTGACGCATTTCAATTGATGTTTGAACCCGGGTTGGCACCCCGATTGATTCAAGATTATCTTGGAGTGCTAGGGCGTTCATAATGGTAGCCAACATACCGATATAATCAGCCTGCGCCCGTTCCATACCCATCTGTGCGCCAGCTTCACCACGCCACATGTTACCACCGCCAACAACGATTGCAATTTGAACGCCCATATCATAGACGTCCTTGAGTTCTTCTGCCACCGTTTTAATGACGGGTGGATTGATGCCAAAGCCCTTTTCACCAGCTAAGGCTTCACCACTAAGTTTTAGGATCACACGCTTATATTTAACTTCCGACATCGTTTTGTCCTCCTCGAAATTATCTGTCTATTATTTTACCATATATTTGAATAAGCGTTTGGTTGTCAGCCATAAACCATGGGAAAATTAACCGAATTCTCTTTTTAAAGTGGCTTCAACCCGTTACTTTACAAAAAGGGACTACGCCGAAAATTGCTTTTCGTCGTAATCCCCAATTAGCTAATTCTTTAACCAGTAATTAGTCTTTAATTTGGTTCATAACTTCGTCGATAAAGTTATCAGCCTTCTTTTCGATTCCTTCGCCAACTTCAAAACGAATGAATGAATTAACCTTGCCACCCTTTGATTCAACAAAGTGAGCCACAGTTTGGTCAGAATCTTTAACAAATTCTTGATCATCCAAGCTGATTTCTGAAAGCCACTTGTTCAAACGGCCTTCAACCATCTTTTCAACGATCTTTTCAGGCTTACCTTCATTTAAGGCTTCTTTAACAAGAACATCCTTTTCATGAGCTAAGCGATCAGCAGGGACTTGTTCACGGTTAACGTATTCAGGGTTGATGGCAGCCACGTGCATCGCCACGTCCTTAGCAGTCGCACCGTCAGCGCCATCTAAGACAACTAACGCCGCAATTTGACCACCGTTATGAATGTATGAACCAAAGTTTTGGTCAGCACCCTTTTCAACAACTTGGAAACGACGTAAGCTGATCTTTTCACCAGTTACTTGAGTCGTTTCGATGACATCGTCTTTGACTGTGCCATTAGTCGTCTTTAAAGCTAAAGCATCATCAACTGAAGCAGGTTCTTCTTCAGCAATTTTATCAGCAACTTCAGCAACTAAATCCTTAAACTTGTCAGTTGAAGCAACCGAGTCAGTTTCACAGTTAATTTCAACAATGGCAGCTTTGTTGTCTTTGATGGCAACGGCAGCAATACCTTCAGCGGCAACTCGGCCACTCTTCTTTTCGGCCTTGGCAACCCCTTTTTCACGCAAAACGTCAACGGCTTTTTCCATGTCGCCTTCAGTTTCAACTAACGCCTTTTTAGCGTCCATCATACCAACACCGGTTTTATCACGAAGTTCTTTAACTTGTGCTGCAGAAATCTTTGCCATAGTTTACTCTCCTTTGAGTATCTTGATTTTAAATAAAAAGCTGCCCGTCAAATCAGGCCGTAATGGTCCGCGATTTTTAGGCAGCCTAATTATTTCAATTAATTATTTGTCTGACTTAGCGTCATTGTCGCCTTCAACGGCTTCAACGATGTCTTCCAATGAGTCAACGGACTTCTTAGCGTCCTTGCTATCTTTGAAAGAATCTTCAGTAACGTCTTCGTCTTCACCTTGACGGCCTTCAATGACAGCATCAGCCATCTTAGAAGTAATCAAGCGAACGGCACGAATTGCGTCATCGTTTGATGGGATGATAACATCAATGTCATCTGGATCAGTGTTGGTATCAACCATGGCAACGATCGGAATGTTCAACTTTTGAGCTTCCTTAACCGCAATTTGTTCCTTACGAGGATCAACGATGAAGACAACATCTGGAATCCGAGGCATATCTTCAATACCACCCAAGAACTTTTCAAGCTTGGCACGTTGCTTCATTAACAATGAAACTTCCTTCTTAGGTAAACGTTCGAAGGTCCCATCAGCTTCCATCTTCTTCAAGTCTTTAAGCCGTTTGATCCGAGTTTGAATCGTATTCCAGTTAGTCAAAGTCCCACCTAACCAACGATGGTTAACGTAGTATTGACCAGCACGGGTTGCTTCTTCTTCGATTGAATCTTGGGCTTGCTTCTTAGTCCCAACAAACAAGATAACACCATCATCAGCTGCAGCGTCCTTCACGAAGTTGTAAGCTGAATCAATCATCTTGACCGTCTTTTGTAAGTCAATGATGTAGATGCCGTTCCGTTCCGTAAAGATGTATGGTTTCATCTTTGGGTTCCAACGACGAGTTTGGTGACCGAAATGGACACCGGCTTCAAGCAATTGTTTCATAGAAATAATAGCCATAATAAATGTGCCTCCAAAAAATTTGTTTTATTCCTCCCCACTGCTCAACTAACTATGACACTCTCCCGAGCACCGCCATAATTATCCCAGTAGGTGTGAATTGGTTTTAACACCGAAAATTAGTATACCGAAAATCACTAGTGCTTGCAAGCAATTTCATCAATAATTTGTGAATTGGGTAAAGTGTGTTAAAATACAATCTCGCATAGGGGGCTCACTTAATAATGATAAAAGCCATCATTTTTGACCTTGACGATACGTTATATGATCAAAAATCACCATTCACGACTGCGCTAACCAAAACTTTTAACCAGCGTTTAAGCGATCCTGAATTGGCAGAAATTTTTAATCGGTTTCATGATTTTAACGACCGCACCTTTAATCAGGTGACGGACGCAGCCATGAGCCTAGAAGCCTGGCAAACAGCCCGTATTCGGCATGCTCTGGCACCCATTACTGAGCGTATCAGCATGGATTGGGCGATCCAATTTGAAATGGCCTATCAACAGGCCTTAAACCATATTTGTCTCTTCAATGGTCTCGCCGCAACGTTAACTAAGCTTAGCCACGCTTTCAAAATTGGTATCATCACAAACGGGCCGGCACCCATTCAGCATCAAAAATTACATCAATTACAAATTGAGCATTTTGTGCACCCAGATAATATTTTCATTTCTGAAGAATTGGGCATTGCTAAACCAGACCCGTCGATTTTCACCACCTGGGCCCACCAAGTTGGCATTAAAGCCAACGAGGCCGTTTATGTTGGCGATAACGCCGCATTAGATATGACCAGCGCTAAACACGCCGGCTGGCAGACCTTTTGGTTCAATCACCGGCAAAATGAGCAGATGACGCCTAGTGTGATTCCGGATCAAATTATCCAAAGTCCAGCGGAATTAAACGAGTTACTAATAGCTTTAGTACAAGCTGCTAGTGCATCATAGTTGTATTACTCAAGACTTTGTATCATCAGTAATTAAAGCACTACTCAAAGAAGTCGCCCTAGAGTTCAGCTAGGGCGACTTCTTTTGGTGATACCCTTCACTACCATCCTAACCAGCGAATCCTAAGTCACAGTAATTCTGTTAGTTACGCAACTGTTGTTAGTGAAAATGAACCTGGTACGAATACAAAAAGGCGCTACTCATCTGAGTAGCGCTTTTTTAATCAATTATTGTCGAGATTAGTCAAACTTAACTTGCGTATCAGCTTTACCAGTTTCGATGAATTGCTTGTTGCTGTTCATTGAAACGTGCACCATGTTGTGAACGGCAGTTTCTGTGTAGAAGGCCGTATGTGGTGTAATCAAAACGTTGTCGCGGTTGAACAAGTTCATGAAGACCTTGTCATCAATCGTTTGACCTTCAAGATCCTTGTTAAAGATCTTAGTTTCGTATTCATACGTATCAAGAGCGGCACCGGCAACTTTGCCACTGTCTAAGGCTTTGATCAAGTCTTCTGAGTCGATGAGCGTCCCACGAGCAAAGTTCAAGATGTAGGCACCATCTTTCATCTTACTGAAGGCATCCGCATTCAACATGTGGTAGTTATCCTTCAATGCAGGAACGTGTAACGTAATCACATCAGCTTGGGCGTATAATTCGTCCAAGGTGTCAACGTACATGCCTTCCTTTTCAAGTTCAGCATTCCGGTAAACATCGTAACCGATAACCTTAGCGCCGAAGCCTTTGAAAATATCGATGGCAGCACGGCCAATCCGACCAGTACCAATAACACCAACAGTCATGGTATTTAATTCCTTGGCAATATCTGGAGCCCAACGGAAGTCTTGCTTAGCTAACTTCTTGTTGAACAATGGAGTTTGGCGTAATAATTGCATCAATTGCGTTACTGATAATTCAGCAATCGCATTTGGTGAGTATGCAGGCACGTTAGAAATGTTTAAGCCACGCGCTTTAACAGTAGGAACGTCCAAGTTATCAACACCAACGTTACGAAGAGAGATGTTCTTAACCCCTTCGTCGGCTAACTTGTTTAATACTTCAGCAGTATAGTCCTTTTGTTGGTATACATCGGCACCGTCGAAGCCCTTAGCTAAGTCAACGTTGTCTTCAGTAAGTAATTCTGGAACTAATTTAACTTCAACATCTGGGTTTTCTTTCATCCAAGTATCGAAGAATGGACGTTCGTCATCACGTACAGCATATGCAATAATTTTCATTACAAAAATTCCTCCTATATATTGATACAGTAAATATTATAACAGTAAATGCCAGAAATAGAATCATTAATTGTGAAAACTTCGCTAAATTTTTACATCGTGAGCTGACAAGTAATTTAGCTTGGCAGCTCTCGATTGGTGTTTAAAGGCGTATTCGGCCTTCAACGCACTTGATTTGTCATTGAAAGTTTCATGATAAATTAATTGCAAGGGGCGCCGTGATTTTACACGTGTGTACTTAGCACCTTTGCCAGCGTTATGTGTTGCTAACCGGCGTTGTAAGTTATCTGTAAAACCACCGTACAACGACTGGTCAGCACATAACAATACATAAAAATAATATTTTTTCGTTGCGGCGTCGACCGTAACCGTCTTATCAACCTTTGCCATAAAGTAGCGTGTGCACCTCTTCTCCATACTCACCATTATCTTGATATACCACAAGCGGCGGCATAATCCGAACGCCATTGGCCTTGCCATCTTTGATCATTTCAATTAACACCATGTTGGCTTCTCGCCCGGCCTTAGGATGCACAAACCGAATGCGTTTGGGTGCTAACCGATTCCTAGCCATTGCGATGAATAAATCGTCCAGCCGCTCAGGACGGTGAACGAAATAAGCCTTACCATTCATTTTTAGTAAATCACTACTCACAGCCAAAATCTGATCTAAATTGGCCGATAATTCATGACGCGCAATTGCCAGATGTGGATTAGGATTTTTAACACTTTGGGGCTGATCTTTAAAATATGGTGGATTACATAGGACCGTGTCCACCGAATCTTTCGGTAATTGTTGCGTGATTGTCAGTAAGTCTTCGTTTAGAACCGTCATCTGTTGTGTTAAATTATTCAAGATAACACTTCGTTGTGCCATGTCCGCCAACCGTGGTTGAATTTCTACGGCTGTAATATGACCGCGAGTCTTGGCGCTGGCAAACAATCCCACGGCGCCATTACCAGCACAGAGATCCACGATCTGACTGTTAATCCCCTTCGCAACTTGCGCAAAGTTCCCCAGTAAAACGGCATCTAGTGAAAATGCAAACACTTGAGAACTCTGAATAATTTGAATATCTTTACTATATAATTGATCAATACGCTCATCAGCGTGTAACGTGACGTCAGCCATACTCGGCCACCCCCTC
Source organism: Lactiplantibacillus sp. DA1 (assembly GCF_032681335.1). Classification (NCBI taxonomy): domain Bacteria; kingdom Bacillati; phylum Bacillota; class Bacilli; order Lactobacillales; family Lactobacillaceae; genus Lactiplantibacillus; species Lactiplantibacillus sp. DA1. Next base: position 340,852 of record NZ_JAWHTQ010000002.1, read on the forward strand.
CATTAAAATCATCGCAAAGCTATCATACAATTAACTTGCAGAATTTGCCAAATTTCGTCATACTGTGAGCAGTTAGTAAACGAAAGGAAGATCGTGATGTTTTATTCTTTTATGCGCGGACTAGTCCGACTGATCATCACCATAATTAACGGTCGGCCCCGCTATCAAGGACGTGCCAACCTTCCTGAGGGCGCCTACATCTTAGTCGGCCCACACCGAACATGGTTTGATCCTCTATATTATGCCTTAGCCGGTAGTCCAATGAAGTTTAGTTTTATGGCTAAGGAAGAATTATTTAAAAACCCTGTTTTGCGGTTCATTCTCGTCCATGCCAATGCTTTTCCTGTCAACCGCCAACATCCTGGACCCTCCGCGATCAAGACCCCTGTCAAATTCTTGCGAAGCGGAAAACTCTCACTAATTATGTACCCTTCAGGAACGCGACACTCACAAGAACTCAAGGGTGGCGCGATAGTTATTGCAAAAATGGCTGGCGTACCCCTCGTCCCAACTGTTTACCAAGGACCATTGACCTTCAAACAGCTCTTCAGCCGACAACGCGTCACTGTCCGTTTTGGGGAACCCATCTACATCGATCGAAAACTTAAACTAGATGATGCCGGCCAGAAACAAATTGAGACTAAAATGCTCAGTGCTTTTGACCAGCTGGATCACCAAATTGATCCAACATTCAAATACATCGATCCCGCAACAACTAATTCTAAGCGCTAATCATACAATAAAAAAGTGTCGGTAATCGCGATTGCGAACCGGCACTTTTTTATTATCAACACTACTTACTATCGTTTTTAGAAGCAGCTTTCATTGAATTTAACATCTGGTGCAATTTCTTTTCGGATGGGCGTTGACCCATTTGCATCATCATGCTCCGAAGCATTTCTTCACTAATAGGTGGATTTTGCTTCAAATAGTTTTGCATATAATGCCGGGCACCAAAGAAGCCACCAGTTAACCCAACTAATACGCCGATAACGACGATTAAAATCCAAATTCCAGTAGACACAGTCATTCCCCTCCCTTATTACAGTCTTCATTAAACTAGTCTACACAAATTAATAATAAAAGAAAAGGAAAATTTGTCAGTTGACAAATTTTCCTGAAATCGGTTAATCATCCCGCAGGCCACGATCACGTTGTACCTGGCGAACCTTTTCGGGCGTAACCTCTTTACCATCTTTATCATAGACTTGCAGCATCTCAACTTGTTGCCGGAACCCGGCCCGAAATTCCTGCAAGTATTTTTGCCGTAACTCTTGCCGTTCCGCTTCTTCCAACTCGGTGAGGCCCTCGGCTTTCGCCTTATGAGCTAACTCATTGATCCGAGCAAGCAATTCTTTTGAAATCAAAGTAGCAGCCCCTTTCATCAATGCAATATACACGAAAACAGACCGTAAATCAATTAATAGCGTTTGTCAACCGAACATTTGTTTGAAAGCTGTGAAACGCTATGCTACAATTGGTTTAACCAATAATGAAAATAATAAATGAGGTGCCAAGATGAGTAAAACATCGGAAAGCAAACAAATGGCCGTTCTTCGTTTTATTTATGAACGCGTCAATGAAAAAGGATATCCGCCAACTGTTCGTGAAATTGGGGAAGCCGTTGACTTATCTTCGACTTCAACCGTTCACGGCCATATTTCACGACTTGAAAAGAAGGGTTACATTCAAAAAGACCCCACCAAGCCCCGCGCCATTGAAGTAACGCCCGCTGGCTTCGAAGCCTTGGGAGTCGAAACCACCCCGCATCAAATTCCAGTCCTCGGAACCGTAACCGCTGGGCAACCCATCTTAGCGGTCCAGGAAGCCACAGACTACTTCCCGATCCCTAAGGAATTAGAATCATTCGGTGGTGATCTATTCATGCTAACGATTCGAGGCGAAAGTATGATCAATATCGGCATCATGAATGGTGATCAAGTTATTGTCCGTCGTCAAAGCTCAGCTGACAACGGCGACATCATTATTGCGATGACCGATGAAAATGAAGCGACGTGCAAACGTTTCTTCAAAGAAGCCGATCATTACCGCCTCCAACCCGAGAATGATACGATGGCACCAATTATTCTGAACAACGTCTCCGTCCTAGGTAAAGTTGTTGGTTTATACCGCGACATGCTTTTTCAATAAGTATTAATGATCAAAAAGATGACCTTAGCCGTCATCTTTTTTTATTGTCACGGTCCTTACTCGCTTATTTCCCGCGTAGCGCAATATTTATAGACATGCGCTATAAATATTTTTGCCCTTCACATTGAGCAAGCCGTGACAAAGTCGTCGTTGCCAGAAATTCACGGACCCATGCCGGATCAGTCTTACTGTAATCGCGTAACGCCCAACCAATCGCCTTTTGAATAAAGAAATCTTCATCGCATTGATTGCTTAAAATGGCCGTCCGTAAATACTGAACATTGGTTTGTTGCTGCCAACCTAACTGTAACGTAATCCCCACTCGCCGAACCCATTTGTCAGTAGCGCGCAAGTACACTGGCCCCGCTTGTTCTAAGCAACCGTGCTTCAGAATGTACGTTGCTAGTACTTTACGCCACGCATCAACACTATCCCACCACGGCGTCACCGTAAGTTGCTGCTGACACCATTGATACTGAGCCGGTGTTAGTCGGCGCAGATTGGCCCGCGCAAGGTCAATTGCCACGTACTGATACTCGCGATAAGGTTGTTGATAATAAAAAACTAGCCAGTGTTGTAACTGGTGTACCGTTAGTTGGTGACTCGCCTGACGAATCGGTCGAAACAGTTCCCTACGCTCCGGACTTTTAACCCCCAGAAATTGAAACTGGTCACGCATGTACTTAGCCATCGGTGCCTGATTTTCAAGATGACTAGGTAAAAAAAGTGGTGGTGTCGTCAGCAAATTAGTCATTTTGTCCCCTCATTTTCAAAATATTTTAATTCGGTGTCAAACAGCCAATAGTTCAATGGTATAATAATTATATTATTTCAAACATTGGGAGTTGGTTACATGTTGTTCCTAGCCATTATGGGCTTGATTGTTTTTCTATTAGCTTTATTTTCCGTGATTTATGCACGTCAAACCGGTGGTGGTTGGAAATTTCTAACGTTCATAACAGTCTTAAGCGCTGTGGTCACTATTTATGCTGTTATCAAACTACCGTATTGGCCTTACAACCAGTCACAGCACACTACCAGCAAAGCAGCATCAAGTGCTAAAACTAGTACAAGTACTAGCAAATCAAAATCGACGAGCTTAAGTTCCTCACAGGTTATTTTCAACGAAGGTAGCGCTAAACAAGCTGCAGCAACGACTAAGTTAAACGAAGAAAACATTCTTAAACAGCTGCAAGCGAACTATCAGTCAATCGGGACGGTCGCATTTACGAAAGCAACCAAAACTTATACGATCACCCCAACCGGCAAAAAATACGTCAAATCTTTAAAGACAATCAAGTCATATCCGTCACAAAATCAAAAAGCCATCACGACAATTACGTCAAACTTCAAGTCCTTATCTAAGTCACTTAAAAAGAATCTAGCGGCTGGTTATACCATTCAACTGCTACAGCCAGATACAACTGATAAAACCTTACTTAGTGTTAAAGATGGCCAAATCATCACTAATAATTTCAAATAACAAAAGCACTTGCCTAGCAATTTTGCTAATATCAAGTGCTTTTTTATTAAGCCTCGCGATCCAGGTATTGACGTTGCTCAGTTTTTTGTCCAGTTAGCACAAAGCGGTGTGGATCATCCGCAACTGACACAACCTGATCTTCAGCTTGCCATTGCAGTTGCTGATTAAATAATGTCTCATATTCCGCGACACTGACTCGTCGACGACGGGCTAAACGTTGCGGTAAGCCAGAGTCTAAGCCCAATTGATAATCAGGCTGGAGTTCACCAGTATAAAACTCCCCCTCTGCACCAGAACCATAACTGAATAGTCCTAATTGGTCGCCCGGCTGTAACTGCGGATCTGTTAATAATTGCGATAATAAGCTTAAATAGAGTGACCCAGTATACAAGTTGCCCACTTGCCGGTTTAACTGACGCGCATGCTCAAAATGAGCCAGCCAGCGTTTTTGCTGGTCATCATCGACTAGTGGCAAAACGCTCCGAAGTGCCTTAAGTCCCATTTTTGTATATGGCAAATGAAAGGCCAATGCCGTCATCGCTTCTGGACGTGTGTGCGTTGTTTTCAAGTAATCTTTAAAAACATCTTGGAAATAGTCAATATAAATATTAGATGAGTATTTACCGTCAACTAGGGCTTCTGTATGGTACAACGGGCGCCAGAAATCCATTACATCGGCACTAAGTAAACTAGTTGTAGTCCCCAATGACAACACCTGAGGATCAACGCTAATTAACATGGCGACCGCCCCGCCACCCTGAGTCGGTTCTCCCGGCGTGTTCAACCCATAACGAGCCACATCGCTACCAATAACTAGGGCCTTCTTATCAGGATGAATCCGAATGTGATCCTGGGCCAACTGAACGCCAGCAGTCGCAGCATAACATGCTTCCTTCATTTCAATCGTGCGGACGCGCCGGTTCAACCCCAACAATTTAGCCACGTATATGGCACTTGCTTTCGAATTATCAACACCCGATTCGGTTCCAACAACTAACAAATCAATGGCGGCAATATCTTCAGCCGTTAGCATTGGTGCGGCAGCATTCGCCGCGAGCGTAACTGCATCTTGACTAGGTGGAATCACTGCCATCTTAGACTGACCGATACCAATCAAATATTTATCGGGCTCAGCTTGACGCGCTACCGCCAACTCAGCCATATCAACGTATAAATGTGACGTTGCAAAGTGCAACTTATCGATGCCAACTTTCACTTATTTCCCTCCAATTTGTTAATAACAATAACGAGTTAATCTCCATTTCCAAGTGGTCCCAAGTAATGAAAGTCTGGATCAGATCCAAGCCGACAACAACTGAATGCACGGCTGAGTTCATTATGAAAAGTAACGACGATTGCAGGTGTTGCCCAAGTTGAGGCTGCCCAAAAGACAGTGTCATCAAACTCCCGCTGATCATTTGGATAACGGTGATAACCCTGAGTGCTGTCCCATATGGTGCCATGCGTATTTAACCAGTCCTCTGCTAACCCCGCTTCGACCTGTGCTATGACATCGTGATTATCTTCGATCAAACAGGCCAGTTTTTGCCAATCCAATTGCCAATTATGACTGCGCGGAGTCTGTCCGCGTGTTCCCAGTGGCGTATGTGTTAATGCGATCGGTGTCAAATCGACAAAATCCACTTGGATCACCTCATTCGTGAATCATCTTAAGATTTCTCAACTATTATATCATTTTGACATAAAAACATTGCAAACAATTGCTTGACCTGGGACGGGTTCCATAATCTATGCTGAGTTTAAATAACAGTAGTTAAATCAATTATTTAAGTAAGGAGTGCGTTAATATGTGGTTTTTACGTCATCATGATCAGACTAAACTTCAAGCTCCAGTCGCAGGCATTTATCAGGACCTCCCCGCAGCCGCTCACCCACAACAAATAGGCCTACTTACCATGCAACCAACAGACACTGTGATTAACGCCCCACTCGATGGAGATGTCATTAGCTTGTCATCATCCAGTATCTTCCTTAGAGCACTCAATGGACAGCGCTTTGAACTTCGTATCGACACACTCGACTATCAAATCAGCTGTGATTGGCAAGTCCGGATTGGCGACTCTGTCTCACCACTGACAATTTTAGGCACACTCAATGGTAACTTGGCAAGTATCACCATCACGATCTACCGGATTGATTCAATACATGCGGCCAACTTAGTGACGGCTGCCAACGACTAGATTAATGCTTAAGATTCGGCAGTTCCATTCGGCTAGCTGAACTGTCATATTCGAAAAGTAACCCGCTAGCTGGTCAAGTACTTTCATGACAAAGCAGCGCTCGTTCCATCAATTTACAACTTCCCTATGGTCTTCTTTTTACAAAGTTCCATACAAATGCTTTTTTGCGTACTGCTGTCAACTTGAAATTCTTAAGTGTCATCTCATTATAGTAAAGTCACGCAATATGAAATTGAGCCACAGCAGTGTTTACTAGTGTCTTAATTGACTAGTTATCGCGAATCCATTACAATTTTTGTGATTCGATAATTGATTGCTTTATACCTTAATTCGGGCTATGATATTCATACTGGTTTAAACTACTTTTCTTTATTGATTAGTAAGCGACGACTGCTCAAGCGGTGCCATTTGGTATCGATCACCAAGCCAAAACGCAATTGATTCGTCTAAAAACTATAAGAAGGTCGGATACTAATAATTATGAAAACCATGAGTCTAGTTGTTCCGTGTTATAACGAGGAACCTACGATTGAAATATTTTATCATACCGTTGAAAAAGTTCTAGCGGATAATCCGGAGGCGTTCAACGATATCACAACTGAATATGTCTTTGTCAATGACGGCTCTTCCGACGACACGCTGAACGTGCTACGTACATTAAACGCTGCTCATCCTGACACTGTGCATTATGTTTCATTTTCTCGGAATTTCGGTAAAGAGGCCGGTTTGTTAGCAGGCTTAGAACATACCATTGGGGATTATGTGGCCGTCATGGACGTTGACCTACAAGATCCGCCGACTTTGTTGCCCAAAATGTTAGCCATGCTTCAAAGTGGCGAATATGACTGTATTGGTACAATGCGGGAAAATCGTGCTGGTGAACCCTTTATTCGTTCGTTTTTATCACGTTCGTTTTACTCAGTTGTTAATAAAATTTCAAAAGTCCAAATTATTCCTAATGCCCGCGATTATCGCTTAATGACGCGCCAAATGGTTGATGCCATCTTAGAATTACCCGAATATAATCGCTTTTCTAAGGGAATCTTTAACTGGGTCGGTTTTCGGACAACTTATTTAAAATTTGAAAACCAACCCCGGTCTGCCGGCGAAACTCATTGGTCAATCTGGCAACTCTTCAACTACTCAATGGACGCCATCGTTGACTTCTCTGATGTTCCCCTGAAAATTGCTACGTTTACGGGCGGCTTACTTTCCTTAGCTTCCATTATTAGTATTTTTGTCGTAATTATTCGCAAATTACTATTTAATAATAGTGTCAGTGGTTGGGCCTCAACCGTCACCATTTTGCTCTTAATTGGGGGCATTCAACTGTTCTGCCTTGGCATTATTGGCAATTACATTGGTAAGATTTACATTGAATCAAAGCACCGGCCTCACTATATTGTGCAAGAGAAAAAATAACTCATTCATAATTGTCCAATACCGCTTTAATTGTTAGATACTACTACAAAATCCAACCTGCTTCTACCTGCTGTCAATTTAATTATTGATGGCAGTTTTTTTGCTCTTTGTTAGTTGATAACGTTATATTCGAGACCCAATTCACTGAAAGATTGATTTTCGGCATTCGCCTAACCACGCTGAATTAACAGTAATCTGGCACAAACTGAGTTTGGTTTACATTCAACTCACTTAACGTTGCTGTAAATAGACCTCGCTAGCATCATCGTATGTAAAATGACCCAGCAGTATCCAATGGATCAAACTGTCTGGGTCATTTTTGTTATTGAGTAGCGCCCACTTACCAGCGACTATCGAAATCTAATGTACCGTATACATCGTTTCAGTTTTATCTGAAACTCGAAAACCATTTTTCAACGGCACCGCCGTCGGTAATTTACCAATAGTAGTATTACCAGCATGCCCCACATACACATGGGATTGACCATAATGCGTATCTGCCTTAGCTTCATCCGCTTTACTTTCAACGCTCTCATCACTGGCATACTGGTAATGCCCATTGGTTGTGAAAGTCTGTGAAGGTAAGTTTGACCGTAGCCCAGCGGCAGCTTGTAATTGCTGACTCACCTGTTCACGACTGTCTGGGTAAACCTCGACCATACTACGACCAGCAACGTCAAACGTTCGCCACTGAAATGTCAACCGTTTAATTCGATATCGCTTAAAAATTTCGCGGCTTTTAAACAGCGTTAATAGATCGTGATTCGTTAAATTAGTCCTCATTTGATCTTTCAAATCACTGACAACTTTTACTCCTTTAGACGAAAGTCCTTCCTGATTTAAACGCTTAACCATTGCATAAAAGACGGCTTGTTGCCGAAAACCACGATGTTGATCGTTGTCGATATGTCTTTCTCGTGCATAGGCTAATGCACGCGCACCAGTCATCTTTTGCAAACCTGCTTTAAATTTTTCCGGTTTTCCCCAATAATTTTGTCCGATAAAATCACGATCAACATTAACTTCAACAGGGCCAACATCATCAATCGCTTTAATAAAACCATCCCAATTAACAGTGAGGTAATAATCAATTGGTAAATTCAAATAATGTTCAACGGTTGCCACCGCCGCCGCATCACCACCATAGGTATACGCCGATTCAATGCGTTGATAACCATGATATTGCTGCGAATGAATCTTAACAAAAGTGTCCCGTAACAAACTACATAAGGTCATTGTTTTAGTTTTGTGATTCACAATAACTACCATCATTCCATCCGTGCGCGTTGTCGATAATTTACGCTTACCACTATTATCTAACCCCATCAATAAAAAAGTACTGACTGGTTGTTGGGCCAAATTGTGATGTGGCTTAATAACTCGGGACTCATGGAACGAGTGCAACATATTAAATAATCGAATACCTTGAACTGTAAAAACCACCAACATGAAGGTAATACAACTTGTTACTAGTACAATTAGCCGTTTTTTTTGCCATTTTGGCAGTTGCCGCCTTCTCATAGACTCAGTCCCCCCGCATTTCATTAATATCGCGCTTAAATCGATCAGTAATGGCCATTGTTTTGGCCCAAATTTGTTGTTCTGTACGCTGATCTCTAGGCGTCTTAATCTGATAAGTGTTCATAATTTGCGCAGGATGCCCTCCTAAAACATAAATAGCATCTGAAAGACGCACCGCTTCAGAAATATTATGCGTTATCAAAACAATCGCTTGCATTTTAAATTTCCTGCGTTCCCATAATGTAATCAAATCTTGCCCTAACCGCTGACCCGTTAAGACATCTAGCGCTGAAAACGGTTCATCTAAAAGGAGCAATTCTGGCTCAACAGCAAGCGCACGAGCAAACCCAACGCGTTGTTTCATTCCTCCAGATAGTTCATAGGGGTATGCATTTTCCAACCCTTTTAAACCAATCAAATTAATTAAATTGTCAATTTGTGTGTCAACATATTGACAGTCAGAATTAAGCTGACTTTCTAGGCCAAACATAATATTTTGACGTACTGTCAACCATGGAAATAGCGCAAAATTCTGAAATACCATACTCATCCGGCGATCAGGAGCCGTGACTAAGTTACCATCAAAAGTAATGACGCCATAGCTGGGCTGAATAATCCCCGCAATCATTCGTAATAGTGTTGATTTTCCGACACCAGACGAACCAATGATACTAATAAACTGGTGTGTTTGAACTTGTAAACTAACCGCTTGTAAAATCAATTCAGACTGCCGCTGTTTTGAAAGTATAAAGGACTTTGAAACATGATCAACATCTAATAAAACTGCTTTTTTCAACTTAAACTCCTCCTCTTATTAATAATGAAAGCGACGTTCAGCAAACCGATATAATGGTTGCCAAATCAGCACAACACATAATCCAACAATGACACAAATAATCAGTACGCCAGTTGCTTCTGCAGGTTTATTATTGATATTTTTGGCAATGTAAGCACCAAGTCCAGTAACCGCATACTGGTGAGTGCCCCAGCTAATCAATTCAGCCGCAATATCAGCATTCCAAGCAGCCCCAGCAGCATTGATAATTGCGGTAATGAGCGATGGAAACAGTGATGGAATTAAAAAGTGTGTCCACCAGCGCCAACCTGACAGATGAAAAACGTTAACAACGTCTTTGATATCACTGGGAATTGCCAGATACCCCGCGATAATGTTGAAAAAAAAGTACCATTGAGTTCCAGTCATTATTAATGGAATGACCCACCACTGCTGTGTCGTTCCCGTCAACGTAATCATTAATGCAACAATTGGGACATAAATATCCGCGGGGATCGATCCTAAAACCTGTCCAACCGGTTGAATCAGTTTTAATCGCCGCGCATCACTGGCAACCCATACGGCAAGTGGAATAAAAATAAGTGCCGAAAGTAAAACAGCTATCAAAACACGGCTAGTTGTTAGTAAGGTCCATTTAAACAAAACACTCAAATTAATCCAATCAAGATATTTTATTAGTAATACACCCAAGCGATATAGACCAACAGCTATTACTAGCCACCATGCAATGCACCAATAGTCTGTATATTTTTTTAATATTCGTATAATCCGTGAAAAGCCCAGTTTTTGCCATTGCTTTGGAGCACCATATAACCACCAATACCGGATATGACGATAGAATCGCTTAACTAACAGCGGCACTTTAGCCATAACCATCAAATCATAGACTTGCGATTGCTGTGGTAGTTGGCTATCGGTACTCGTACCATATTTATAATGTGCCGTTCCTTTAATCAGTGGTTGAAAAATAAACACATTGACCAATAACACACAGATAACTAGCGCAATCACTGCATTAATAACAGCACCAAAATTAGCTGTATCAAGCGCAATCTGGATGTATGATCCAATTCCTGGTAGCACCACTGTTTCATTTTTAGGAACCATAATCGTCGTTTGTTCACAAGCGACTAGTGCAAACCAAGCGGCTGATTGAGAAATGACAATATTCCATAAAATACTCGGTGTCGCATAAAGAAATTCTAAGCGCCAAAATCGTTGCCAACTATTACAGCCAAACTGCTTGGCCACTATCATCAAGTCTTCGGGCGTAACCCGAATAGACTGATAGAGAGCCAACATAATATTCCAGGCCTGTGCAGTGAAAACACCGAAAATAGCAACGGCCTCAACACCTAGTACATTATTGGGAAACAATCCCATGAACCATGCAGTTGTAAACGTTAAAAATCCCAATAACGGCACCGACTCCAATAAATTAACAATCGGCAAAATAACATAGCGTGCACTTCGATAGCGCGCTGCTAATACGCCAAAAATCAAAGAAAACAATATTGAGTAGCCCATTCCAATGAATAGTCTCGTTGTTGTTCGTAACGCAGCCGCTACTAAATGTGACATTGTTAAGTAGTCTTTACCTCCCGTAGTATCTAAATAACCTTGAGTGGGTAATCGACTGAGCGGCAGGTTCATCTTGGCAATGCACAAGCCAATCATAAGCAAAATTCCAATACTTAGTCCAAGCCACATCATCGTTCCCACCACAGAACGTACTTTAATCCCTCTTTTTAAACTTGTCATGGTGACTCCTTTCCATGTTCAAGTTGTTTTTAGGCAAATAAAACCCCATTAGCAAATTGCAGCTAATGGGGTAAAAAACTAAAATGGATAACGATTTTTGCATCGACGCATTCATTGAGTTTTAGCACTTTAAGACGTAAGAACTAGTCTAGTTATCTTGAAAGAGCCTTAATTCGGCAAATTCTGCTTTACTCATTCCTGTCTCTCGACATTTCTGGGCGATAACCTATATTCTTAAAGTAACCTCACCTAATTGCAACTGATATTTATTGCTGACATAATCAACAGTGCTATCATAGTTTCGAAATGTTTAATCGTCAATAAAAATCAGCTAATCATAATCATTAACAAACTATTATTTACACTTTTTAGGTTTCCTTTATAATCGTAACTTTTACTTAACTATTTATTTCTAAATAAATAACTCATATTGGCTAGCTAGAAACCTTAATTTTGATAGACGCAAAAACATTTTGTTACTTAGTGAAAAATTCTTGGCACCGAAAAAATAGAGCGCACGTTAGGATACTGTGTCGCAAGAACCAAACCTACCCCCATAAAATCGCCAATTATTGCTGAACCTCCCTGACTGACAAAGGGTAACGGAATTCCCGTTAAAGGTAACAGGCCAATCGTCATACCAATGTTTTCAAACATATGGAAAGCTAACATTACGGCTACGCCTGTGGAAACATAGACATAAAATCGGCGTCGACTAGCAAATGCTGAACGGAAAATCAAATAGAATAAATACAGGTAAACGATGAGTAAGGCAATGCAGCCAATAAATCCAGTTGTTTCACCGACAACTGAAAAAATCATATCCGATTCCCTAACTGGCACATAGACAGCGTTATGAGTTACACCATTCCCAGTTAATCCACCCACACCAACCGCTCGCATACTTTGCCACAATTGATAGCTTTGATCCGAGACGCCATTGCTTGGGTTAAGCCACGTATTGATGCGATCGAACTGGTACAACTTAAATCCGATATGAGATAACAGGGCTTGACCAGTGCTCGATGTCGCTAACCAAATTAAAATAGCCCCAATGCATCCAGTCACCACTAGCACCCGCCATAAAAAGCTAAACCGACATGGCGAAACAATGAGCATTCCAATAAAAATTGCCAGAAAAACTAACGTCGTTCCAAAATCATTAATGATTTTCAACGCAACAATAATTGGTAAGGTATAAATAACTAGGCGCCGTGTCAACCGCCAATCTGCACTAAAATTATTGTGGGGTCCCCACTGTTGATCTTGAACAATTAACCGGCCCATCATTAAAATATAGAGCGGTTTCATAACTTCAACTGGTTGAAAGGTCAGTGTACCGATTGCAAACCAGCTTTTAGCCCCCGTTTGAATATAATATTCTCGACTATAGAAGACCAATAAAAGTATCAATAACAACATGCCAATTGAATAGCCAATCGGGGCCCACCGCATCAATTGGTTTTCACTTAGGTGAAGCATCGTTGTCGCTATCAATGCACCCACAAGGTACCAGAGACACTGCATCATTGTCGTCCGAACAGGATCAATCACTTTTAAATCATACAGACAAGCATAATAAACAGCACACATACCAATACAACAGAGGATGATAACACATAATATAATCCCCCAACCATAGTCGCCAATATGCTTATGTTGTTGCCACCGACCAAGTTCTCTATTATTCATTTGTTACCCCCCATAAATAAAATTTATACCGGGCTTAGTATAGCGGTAAATCCAAATATTTTTTATTTTGAGTGGGTTTTTTAAGCTTAATTAATTGATTTAACCGGATTCTAAATATTGCATTAAAATCTTAATAATCTCGTCCAGCATCTTAGCAGCCACAATAATTTGATCGACATGACATTTCAGTTAATATTTTGCGCGTTGCTGACTAGTCATCTTAAAAGCTTAGTAAGTATAATATTGATACTAATCTTAAATCTTTTGAATAAATATTTATTCCAGCAAAAAATTATGCTATACTTATTAAGTACTAAATGGAGAGTTGGCAGAGTGGTAATGCACCGGACTCGAAATCCGGCGAACCGGCTAATACCGGCGCGCAGGTTCAAATCCTGTACTCTCCTTAAATTGATTATCTGTACCAGCCTTGAGCGTCGTCAATCGTTGATTTGACGGCGCTTTTGTTTTAATTCAATTGCTTCAAAACGGCTTTAATTGATATAATGGTGCACTTTGTGGTGCACTTTTACGAAAAAACATCAAATTTCGACGATTTAGTGCACTTAAAAGTGCACCAAAAAAATCTGTATCGCCGAAGCTCCTTGTGCCCCAAGGAATTTCAGCGACGCCAAAAGCACACAAGTACCTAGGCGGGTAATACATAATCACAAAAATTCCCACACTCAACTATAAAAGTCGGTGTGGGAATTTTTGTGATTTAAAAGTCAGATGAACTAACTCTATTCAGTTGAAAGCTTCTTTAAAGCTCCAAATATTTCTGGATTTTTCAGAATTTCACTAGTTGCCTTCTTAACATTCGTTTTATCTGGTTTTTTTGTTTCAGTCGTTACCTTTAAAGGCTTAGTCAACTGTATATCTACATTAAACATATTTGGGAACCTCTTTTCTTATTTAACTCTAAATTTATTTTTATTTATCATACTGTTGTAACATTCTAGAATAGTCTAGACTTGTATTTTTCAACAGATAATCATACAGTCCATCTGTGTCTAGCTCATCATTTGCAATTTTCTTTGAAATCTCATACATTTCATCTTGTTTGAAATCAAGATTCATATAATTAAGCTTCATGAACAAAGCAGCTACTATTAAACCTGTTCTTTTATTCCCATTGGAAAATATTTGATAATGTGCCAATTTCCACCAATAGACTGTCGCTTTTCTTAATAGAGTAGGTATAGTATCCTGACCGTAATACACTGAGTTCTTTGTAGCTTTCACTATATTGTCTAAAAGTTTCTCATCTCGAATCCCATAAGAACCATAAACTCCATATTCCTCAAAAATTTTCTGTGCGTCACTATTTGCTTGCATCACTAACTCCACGGTTGGAAAAACTGCGAGTTCAGTAGCAACAACCAGCACCTTTTTCACTACTTTATCGTCCAAAACAATTAGCATAGACGCATGAAGATCATCAAGACGTCTAATTTTTGATGCCAGTCTATTTTTATCAATAATTAAGGATGAATGTTTTTTATAATAGTCTTGCATCACCAGTTGTCCCAATTCATTAAATTGATCCATACCCTCATACATTAGATACACTACCAAATTATACCTTATTCCATCATATATTACTTTTCTTTTTTTCATAGCGTCATTTTATCACGTTCCATTCAACAATCAAAAACTTTTACTCTTTTATAATTAGTAATACGTACAAAAAAATCCCCACACCAGCCATTTATGCCAGTGTGGGGATTTTTTATTACTTCACGTATTCCAATGTATTGCCTACTGGTCCAGTCGCCAAATAACCATAACCGGCCGGACGTGGTTGCCGTACCCAACGATAACCACCTTGAATGATGGCTTGATCGGTTCTCACCGTTGAACCAGCTGGTAACACTGCAATCACGCTAGCGCCCGTAGACGCACCTGTTCGAAGCTTCACGGCTGTCTTAAGCGTATAAGTCTTAGCCTCCTTGACCCACTTCGGCCCCGCTGGCTTAGGCTTTGAAGTTGGCTTACTTGATTTGATCGCCTTTGCATACTTATCCCAAGCAGCTTTGTCACCGTAGAACACATCAAAGTCAAGATTGCCACTCCAACCCGGTAATCGTCCAGTGCTCATGTATTGGAACATCACGGCCGCCTTCCAGTGCTTTAAGCTACCATATAAATCGCGTGGTTGATATCCAATCACCGCGTCATAATTGTTATACTGAGCAATCCAAAGGCCATAGTTGGCATTCACAACGGATGACCAATCTAAAGCATTTTCACAACTAAGTCCAGTATATAGCACTGCACGAACACCGGTTTTTTGATAAACGTAATCAAGCCATTGCTTTGCTTTATCAACCCCCGCTTGGTTCTGAATACTAGAACTAGTTGTGTTCTCAAAGTCCAGCACTAACATTGCCTTACCAAGATATGCCCCTACTTTCGCTAAAAAATAATCTGCTTGCTTGACCACATCGCTGTCATTTCGAATGAAGTGGTAAACGCCTATTTTTTTACCGGCTGATAAGACTTGCTTCACGTGACCAGAGAATGTCGGGTTCACATAATTGGTTCCCTCAGTTGCCTTAATAATTACAAAGTCCCCAGGGGTTGTACCTACGTCCATACCAGCCTGGTATGATGCCACATCAATACAATTTAAACTCATTATTTTGCACCTCCATCTAATGCATGTGTAATTGACTTGAATACCTCATTACCACCAACACTGACGGCTCCAGCAACTAAACCATCAACTAGCCCAACGACGGGCTTAATATCGCCGTTCAGCCAACCAAATACAACACCAATCACTGACCCAATTCCCAATGCAATCATCGGTAAGTACACATTCTTCAACGGAGTTTGCTTAACTCCCCACACGATTACGAAAGTAGCAATCGCAATCATGGCAATAGTGCCACCATTCAATAATTGAATAAATTCTTCCACTATTTCTCATCTCGCTTTCTATAATATTCGATAATTTCTTGTTTCTCTGTGTTCTCCTTCTGTAGCGCCTCATTATCCTTTTTTAGCTTGGCAAGCGTGTTGTCAGTGGCCTTAGTACGATTCAATATTGCCGGTGCTTGAGTTATCAACGCAACGATTATCGAAGCACCAGCACTGATGAGGGCCACGAGTACGACGTCGCTCACTATATCAGCCCCCGATTACTATTTCATGGATCATCGATGAAAGCACAAAAAATGCGTACATCGATTCAAAACTTATTAGTTGCCCATTACCGGCATCGTGGAAGATAAAGGCGACCATAAAAAAGACCCACACAAATGTGAGGGCTCCTGTCATTACCGGTTTATAATATGGGACATCAATATTCCAGAACGAATAGACAACTGCTAACGTCGCTACAATCATGAGTATTGAAATCGAAGGTGGATCATCCATGATATCTAAAACCGTTGGCCGTGGTGGTACGAAGGCAAAGGTTACATTTGAGCGGATCAAAAAATAGACGCCTAAGCCATATGTCTCAAGTGACTTCCACAACCAAAAACGATTCTGCTTTAAATGTGTTAACACATACTTTCATCTCCTAACCAGTCACCCAAACAAACGTACCGCCTACATAGTCAGTCACATCAAATTGTCCATCCATTGGGCTCTCAAAATTCAAATTTCCATCATTACCCAGTGTTAATGAAAATGAACGTCCAATTGTTCCTCTTAACGAGAACGGGATAGACTGTTGTGGATAGAAATTCGTTGGTAATTTTGCAATGACAGCATCACGAACTAAGTTAGTAATTGACAGTCTCAAAACTACAATTTCGCCGATTTTTCTTATACTTGTTTTTCCAATATTAGCTCTGTTTTCGAAACCATTGATTAACGTTAAGTCAATCCATCCAGTATCCTCAACCGCTGAACCAAGGCCTTCTAACATTCGGTTCAACGGTTCATCCCAATTTGCTTGACCATGATTAATAGTAGTGATGTTAATCATAACTAACACCACCTTTATAAATAATAAAAGGGTTAGAAATGCCAGTATATAGGCATTCTACCCCCCCCCCCGTCATTTTCTAATGCATTTTTAATTTACATTATTTTGCCTCCGTTTCTGTATACTCTTGACCAGTTAACTCTTGAAACTGTTCAGTCGTCAGGCCAACCCCTACAAACACTTTGTAATAGTCTGGACTAGTTTGGCCCCAAGATTTAAATAACTTGCATTGTTCATAAATCGTCATTATTCCGCACTCCCTTTACTTAAAGTAGCAATTTGGCTAGCTTGTGACATAATCATTTGCTTCATTTGTGTAATATCTGTTGCCTGTTGCATGATCATGGCCTGTTCTGCCGTTGGATCTGGTACTGGCACTGGATGTGCTGCAAGCCATTCATCCTTATCAGTACCATTCCAGGCAGTTCCGTCCCATGTGATAGGCTCATATAGCCCGTTTGTCGGTGCTACCAATGTCGCGTTGTCTGGTAGTGGATTAGGTAACTCATCATCCGTCATGAAGAATTCACTGTGATTAAGCCCATGGGTTTCTCGATCCCAGTAATACAATATTTTTGCCATCTTATACATCCTTTCCTAAATACGTCAATCCAGCAAAATCTAATTTAGTTCCGCTTGGGAGTGATTTGGCTACATATAAGCCATCATCTTTAGCTGTAACTGGAAACTCACTTTGATCAGATACATTGCGGCATAGAGCAGTAATACCACCATCTGCCCCCAAAAACTTATCTGGCAAATCCACAATTTTGGTAGAAGCTGGAATATCGGCTTTCGCAACAATACCTGATGTTAAATGCACAATGCCGTTAACTCGACGTGCGTATGGCGCAACTTCAGCCTGATAAAGTCCTTCAATTGCTCCAATCATTGTCAACGGAACTAGTCCGGTGTCTTGATTCAACTTTTCGACATCATCCCAACCACCTTGGCCGTGTGTGATAGTACTTAATTTTACTGCCATAATTGAACTTCCTTTCTTTGACAAAAAGCCGCCCAATTATGGACGGCCTAACTGTTAACTGAAATAACCGTATTTAACACAATCATATGATTAGCCCCAATAGTTAGATTCGTCCACATCTGATGGGTCAACCAAGGTACTCCAATACCGCTCATTTTTAAGTTCATATGGATCCCAGTCATTTGAATAGTTTGCAGAAGGTGTTGTAATGGTTCGCCGCGCACGGTCCCGCCGGCCTTCATCAATCGTTAACCGTGGGACTTTGATATGCTTAGCACCATCAAAGCTAATTAATGAATTTGACGGTGAGTTCCATAAGTCTGCTGAGAATAAATGTCCGTCGTAAAAAGATTGTTGAATCGCCTGTTGGTAGGCTTCTGCATAATTAATTGTTGCCATGATTTAATTCCTCCTAAGATTTAAATGCGTCAATCATTGCTTGGGCGGGATCTGGGTCTTGTGGCCCACTCCCGCCGTTTGGTTCGTAATGTCCCTGCTTACCTTCGTCGAACAAATAGCCATCGGACTTTTTAAGCGCTGCTAACTGATCGTCGACACCTTCAAGCTGGCCATCATCGGTTAACTTGACCTTATCCATATCAAGCAATCCCTTGATAGCTTTAGGGTTGCGTACCTTAGCACCAGTCAGCGCCGTATTCAGTGCGCCGTTCAGCTTGGTTTGGTTAAGTTGAGCTGTCAATGACTTAGTGTCCTCATCATATTTGGCTTGTAAGTCAGTGACTTGCTTAGTTAACTCCTCGTTATCACCAAGTTGCTTTTTTAAGGCCTTCAAATCCTTATCACGAGCAGCAACGTTGCCCTTCAAGGTTTCATTTTCAGTCTTAATGGCTTCAACATCACCGACCGACTTCTTGGCATTCTCGATATCATGGCCGTTCGTTTCCATAATTGAGTTAATCTGTTCTTCGGTAAGTCCCATTTTTGTTAATGCTTCACGTTTCATCAATATCAATCCTTTCACGCTTTTATTACGCGGTGCGACCGCAATTCAAGGCAAAATAAAAGAACCTTTTTACGTCTTGTTCGGGACAATTTAAACATAAAAATAGCACTCAACGCCTATCCGCTGGGTGCTAAAAGTCTAAATTATTGTCTTCTTCATACTTAAGGAAATCCAGATAATCTTGATAGGATTTTTTAGCTTCTTCAGGAGCATTATCAATCAGAGATAATTTGTCAGTATCCTTTGACCAAACGTACCATTCTGGATGATTTACAAAATCTGGAACAATCATTATCTATTCACCTTCCTTAAATACTTTTTCATTACTTGATTCCATCTATTTGATCCATAACCAATCTGAGATTCAGTAAACAGTTCAGCAAAAAGTTCATTATTATTCACTATCGAATATTTGGATGGCAACTTAGATGGGGTTACTTTAGTACCGTATTCCTTTTCATATATATTATAAATGCTTCTTATCTGATCAGCAATAAATTCCTTCTTTTTTAAATTTGAATCCGGATTGTTCATTTTATACTCGTCCCACAGCTCATTGTGCAAAACATGACCCAATTCATGAACAACCGGATACGAATCCATCTGACTGGCTTTAACGCTAACAAATTGCCCATCATTTCGTTTGACATAATTACGAATGGACTCTTTAGATTTATGAATTGCCGGATTTAATTTAATTGTTTTATCTAGATTAGAAGGAGTCACGCCGGCCGCATCAGGATGTTGAATAAATAATGAGTCATCAAACTGAATGTTTAATTTCTGATCATTAAATCTCAATCTCAAAAACTTGTTGTTTTCAATTACTTCTTCAGCTTTTTGCATGGTACGACGCATTATGTTATTTGGAACCTGTACATCAGTTACAACTCCAGCGTTATTAATATATGGTCTTGATTTAAGATAATCATTATTAGTGTAATCTTTCCAATCAGCATAGGTAACATTCTTGATTAATTTACCCTTTCCAGTCTCCGGGTCACGCATCCAGCGTTCACCAACATCGGGTAGATCTGCAAGCCACGGCACCGTAGTACATCGACAGCGAGCGTGAATCAAGGGATAATTAATGCCCACTCGCCGGTCTTTCATCGCAAAATGTTGACCGTCTAACTTAGCGCATACGTCACAAGTATGACTTTCAAGCGTTGCCATGTATTCGTAAGCATCAATACCGCTTTCTTCGTAGCTCTTAGCCGTAGCCTCTTCTTGAACGTGGCCTAATTCAGACTGTACAAGGTTATGAATCTGATTTCGCTTCACATCTTGGAACTGGGCGTGCATTCGTTGGGCAACTTTATCAACGCCCCATCCCATAACAGTTGCACGAAACAACGAATCCATTAAATAACTAGGCAGTTCTTGCTGATAGTTCCTCCAAATCCGTTGTGAGAAGTCCTTGCCATCTTTAGCCCATGGTCGAGATACCACCGTTTGAAGCTGGTCCTCATTGAAATGAGCGAAATCCGAAGTAAACGCGCCACGCTGTTGCTGAACATTAAACGTAGTCCGCATATAGGTGTCTTCATATTGCTTCGTCAACGCTGTTTCCATACTGCTGGCATGTTTCTTGGCTAGCTCACGGGTAAGTTTACGCATTTGGTCTTCAAGCGCTGACAGACGCGCTAAACGGCTCTTATAATATTCACTGTTTAACTCCTGTTCATACCCTCCAGCCTTGGCTTTAGTTTCGAACTGCGCTAGCGTATTCTGCCAATGTTTGGTCTTGATGCCGTCCAATGCCTTAATGGCTTGATCAGAACTTAACCCCTCATTGGCGGCATATTTATCAACCCATGAGCTGGCTTCCTTGGCGATCTCACGGTAGGCACCATTCAATCCGGGTTGCAGTGCCTTCTCATAAGCTTGTGCATTCTTGATTGCTCGCTGCTTAGCGCGCAAATGACGCTTCTCCCAATAACTAAGCTTGGTCATCGTCCTCACCGCCTAGCTGGTCGTCAGCATCTGGATTACCGTAGCCGTCTTGCGCCACAATATCATCTTGCCGGTTCTTCAACTCTTCTTGCCAGTCATCAACAATTGGGTTGGCCTTAGCAACGGCCTCATCACTAGAATACTGGGCGACCTGCGCCACAACCTGGGCTTGCTCCAAGCTATTCTGAATAGCTGTGCGAGTCCACGTCTGACTAATTGGGCGACTGTCAGCATCACTAACACCTAACCAGCCCATAATAGCCCGCACAAGCTCGTTAAGCGCATCCCGGAAATAAGCTTCAGTGTTAGACGCTTTAAGTTCAAGATGCCCATATAATGCACGAATAGCCGTTCCAGAAGCATTCCCAATCGCTTTGAAATCCGTTGGATTAATACCCTGCCCATCTACGAATATCTTGCTGTCAGTACGATTTAACACGTTATCCCGCGCCTCAACTGGAATATCAATCGTCAACTTATCAACGCCAGACTTATCACTGGGCCCAAGGTTATCCATCTTAATCGCTTTGTCCTGCTTTAAGGTTTTCATGAACTCTGACAAGTCGGTGTCACCATAATTGGTAAGCACTAAGATAACCTGTTGCACATCGTTGATATCATTGACAAAACCGTTGTACACGTTATCGAACACATCAATGAATCCCTTGACTTTCAACAGCTCTGGACGTTCGTCCTTGTTTTTAGAGAAGGCAATAAAGGGTACCCGGCCGAACCCATGGTCAAATACGGCACCAGCACTCACTTCATCACCAGTTGATATATCATAAGTTGGGAATCGGTCGTCAATTGTTTCCAGATCACTATAGTCTGGCAGCTTGGACTTAAACACTGTTACATCTTTAGCCGTCCAATATTCGTGAACATTGAATTGCTTACCGGTATCTGGGTCCAGCTCTTTGTAGCTACGACGCACAGCCAGTAATTTACGGTCGAGGTCACTGCTATAAATGGGAGTGACCTGATCAGGCGGCACAATACCATAACGGAACTGCTTGTCATCATCAATCCAATAATGAAGCCAACCAACACCAGCATTACTAGCATCAACTACTAACTGATTCAGACGCAGGTTAAAGTTGTCACTCAACGTGTTTTTGATCTTATCGTTAAGCCTATCATCTTCCACATCGATAGCTGGTGGCACCGTTGCAAGATACCCCGCTTCTTGGTCAATCAATAGCTGAGCATAATTACTACTAACCCGGTTATCAGCATGACGCAGTGGACCATCTTCGGCTTCCTTGCCTTCTTCTTTAGTCTTGGACTCACCATCATTCCGCAATGTAATATCGTTTTCATTGTGGTAGTAGCGCAAGGCTGTACTGTAGTGACGGTTAAACCGAGTTCGTCGCCCGTCGGTATTCTTTAACAATTGGATCATCGCTTTTGTTTCCAAGGCTTGAAACCTCCTTTCCGCATGATTGACTCAATGGCATACCGAACAGCATCAATACTGTGGTCGTTACCATCGGGGTATTCTGCTTTTAATTCACCATACTTATCGCGTTCTAACTCATAGGCTGTGAACTCACGGGCAGCATTAGGACAGCGCTCCGGGTCAATGATTATTTCACGTAAGTCCTGTAGCCACTTGAATCCCTGGTCACGACTTCCCGGTCCTTTAATGGCTCCCACTACCGGCAGCCCCATATCTCGAAGCTCAGCAATCGTACCTGGTGAAGCCGAATCGCCAACAATTTGCTTGTTCTCAGGATCATAAGGCCGGATTAAATCAACAGCATTGCGATTCTTTAATCCCACCTTATAGACTTCAGCATAGATATATAGCCGGTGCCGTGCGACATCAAAAAAGACCTGTTCGTATGCCAACGGATCACTGGCAAAGCCGAAATCAAGTCCTCGTCTTGGATTATCAAATGTTTGTAATTCCCGTTCCGTAATGCGCCGCTTGATGATGTTGTTGAATACTTCTGCGCCAGTCCCGGTAATCTCACCTAAATACTCATGGGCGTACGCTTTCGGGTTATCCTTCTTCAACTGTTCGGCATCTGCAATAAATTCCTTACCTAGCCATTCTTTTGGAACACTCAGATAATCGGATTTATGCACCAGTGTATCGTCGCGTAAGCCTTCTTGACTTGTAGTCAAGTTAACCCAACTGTTCTGACTTGCAGGCGGATTGTAGCTATAGAACGTAATAATATCGCTCCCACCGCGATTCAATGATTGATTAATATTTCGAACATCACGCCAATTATCAAACTCATCAGTTTCTTCAAAATGTTTAAACTTTGTGTAACCACGTCTAAATTTCTGTGACTTAATCTTTCGTGGCTTATCGGCTCCTAGGAAGCGAATTTGTTGCCCTGTTGGCAGATACGTTAGCGTTAAAGGCGACACTGACTCTTTCCAGTAATCGGTCACACATAGCTCATCGATGGCCCACAGATACTGGTCAAATACTGACCGTCTCAAAGTGTTTGCAACTTTCCGTAACACAACAGCATTAGCGTCTGGGTCTTTCATAATACCAAGTACAATTTCAATCGATACAAAACTCGACTTGGTAGATCCACGGCCACCCATCAACCAATAGTTTGAATGCCGCCGATGCTTAATATCAACGTGGAGATTGTAGAAAGATATTGCTACTTTAGTCTTTAGGCTCACTCGTTTCAGCTTCATCATCTCCTTCGATATTATCGTTGATTGAAACACCGTGTGACTTAGTACCAGACAAGTCTGAATCCTTCATAATTTTGCTCAAGCTCTCTAATGCTTTCTGCTTATCATACAGTTTTACGACCAGACCATCTTTACCACGATGAATATCCTGCACTAACGACCAGTCAATTTGGTCACTTGGTTTTAAATAGATGTCGGCAACGTGCTTCTTGACCGGGTTATCGTCCATATCCAGGAACACGTTGCCGTTGGTGTCCTGCACCATCTCTTCGTGAACCTTATAATCTAGTACATCGCCTAGGCTTGCAAACGCCTGTTTTGCGTACTCTTGGGCAATGTCATCAGCAGTCACGTACAGGTCGGCACGTTGCTGTTTTTTTAGCTTGGCGAGCTGGCGTTTTACTCCAGCATTTCCCAACATTCTTGGACCATTACGTAATGCAACCTCGTAACTGCAACCATAAGCTTTTTTATACGCCCAGGTTGCATTAAAACGTTGCAAATAAAAAAGGCAAAACAACTTCTGCTTCTCAGTCAGCTCGTTGTTTGCCTCTAATTCATTTACTATTTTAGGCGCAACCTTGGGTGCATCTTTTTTTCGTTTTGGTTGCACCTTTTTTCTTGCGGATGCATCTTTTTTCCAACCATCACGCGTACGCCATGATTTCAACGTTCCAACCGGCACATCGTACTTAGCTGAAATGTCCTTATACTTCATACCAGCCGCATAGTCTTTACCGGCTGCTTTCCGCTTATCCATTACATACCACCACACCTTACTTTCCAATACTGAATGCTCGTCTGATATCTATTGATTAATCGGATGTTTTGCTTGTTTATCATCATCTTTTTTTGTTTTGCCGCTTTTTTCCCAAATAAACTTTTCCTTGTTGTTCTCATCTACAATCATAATGGTTGTATTTTTATAATTGTCATTAAACAATTTCTCTTTCTCACTAAGGTTGTGTGTTACTACACCTTCTTGGACATATTCCACATTTGGAACATTGGATAATTGTGGAATTCCGTTTTTATCTTTTATCGATTTAAACATTGCCAATCCAATTTCATTGCTATTTGTATGAAAAATGATGTCAACACTTTGAATCTCGTTAGGATAATTAAATAACTGGGCATAAGTAACTAATAATAGCCCATTTTCAGTACTTTTCAGATTTGAAACCTTGATACTTTCGTACACAGGAGTCCAATTTTTAGTGTCTCTTTTAAATGAATCCCATTCTGGATTATCACCTTTACCCTCTTTGCCATTAATATTCCCAATGGATTGCTTATATTTATTACAAACATTGTAATCCTCAACTAAACTAGTCACTAAAATACTGACATCGTAAACATTTTTCTTATTAGAATTAATTATCGAAATGAAATTTGAATCTGGATAATAATACTTTGATTCGAATTTCATCGCTTTTGGATGATCTATAATTCCTAACAACTCCGGAGGCTGACGTGAATTAACATACACTTTCTCTAAAGGTTCAAACGTCATTCGAAAGAATAGGTACAACTCAGGATGGTTATCATCCAAACGTGTTTTTTGTTCAGACTTCAATTGCATTTGAACGCCGTATAGCCCAAGCAAGGCTCCTAAATAGCCACCCCAAAACCCAAGCCATCCATCATTACTAGAATCACCAAAAAAGCCAAAGTTCAAAAAGTGCATACAAACAAGTAAGATTATAGGTACTACTCCCAGTACCATAAATCCCCAAACAATTGATTTCCAATTTATATGTGCCATTTAAATTCCTCCAAACTAATATAACTATACAAAAACTCCCACCAATAAGCGAGAGTTGATTTGGAAGTATTTAATTTCATGTATAAGAAAAAGCCTAGTAAAAAACTAGACCTTCATGAACTATATACGTCAAATTACTCACGGCTTGAACATCAATACTCTGATGAAATATCCTTGTATGTCATTCCAGCCGTGTAAGCCTGACCAGCTGCTTTTCGTTTATCCGTTACATACCACCACAGTCCATTTTTAAATTAATTTTTTAAATGAAATATCAATAATTTCTAATATGAAGTTTCTCATTGACCAAATTGATCGATATAACTCTTCTGCCTGCTGATCATATTCTCTAACATTGTCCGTCATGGAACGCAAAAAACGAGAAGTCATTTGTGGAGTAGGATGTGCAGATTGAATAAAAAACTGATTAGTATCATGAACAACTGCACTAAACGCCGGCGTCATATCTCTGAGTTTTTTTTCTAAATCTGTACAACACTCCCTAAATTTATCGTTTGCATTTGGATTTACTGCATTCACTATGGTTGCGATAACGCCAATATGGTGTAGAAAATCATGTGAAGTACTAAAGAAATCGCTAATTACTTCTTTCGCTGCAAGCACCTCCGCCATGTCAGCCTTATCAAAATGATAACTTCCAAAATACACCTTAGCCAAATTCCAATTTCCAAGCATAGTTTCAACAAGTACTTCGTGTTTTTGTAGCTGATCAATTCCGTACTGAATTTTATAGGCCTTATTTTGAACTTCAAGATTGTTGTCACGATTTATTTTTAGCTGTTCACGCATTTCTTTACGATTACTGTCAAAATTTTTTTGGCTTGTGCGAGTCGCTAACCACCAGGCAATAAAAGATGGAGCAGTAATTTTTAAAGTTTCAATCGTAAAGTGCACTAATTCTATTTTCAATAACATCCCCTCCAAACTATATAACTATACAAAAACTCCCGCCAATAAGCGAGAGTCAGTTTGGAAATTTATTTGGTCGAAAATATAACAATGAAAACATAGATACTTTCACTAATAGCAGCTGATAAGAACGCTAACAGTAATGAGATATTGATAATTCCAAATGTTGAATTATCTTTACCACTTAATGCCAATATTGCTACTAAAGCCAAGATAGAGCTAATAAAATACAGAAAAGTTACTATTAAAATTCGTTCTAAAAACTTTTTATCAGTTTTTAGAGTGCTAAGAAGACCAATCGACAGTTTTGGAACAAATACCAGTGCTGCCATAAAAATTGCAGTTGTCAAACTTGAAAAAGAAACTATATTTGAAATCGCATCTTGATAATTTGGCATACTACTAGGGGAAATTTTAAAAAGCCAGCATATTATAAAAGTTGCCACGAAGATAAGTATAGAGAATTTATTTCTCCAAACTCGTGCCCCCATTATTTTCACCATACTCTCTTACAAATAAATTTTTCTGAATAAAATCAAATTTAGTATCATATGCCATGTCAAGATAATTGAAACTATCCTTAATAGTTATACCGTTACTGCGATCAAATTGAATTCTACCTTTATAATCCAATTTGTTTTTTAGTAGATTATAAAAGACTTCTTGCCCCTCTTCAATACCTTCAATGTTTATTGATTCTACATCGTCAAACTCATCGTTATGAAAAATACTTTTAATTTTAGCGATCAAGTTGGGTTTATCCATTCCGGCCGATTTCAATTTAATAAAGTACTCACTAGCCGACAAATGATGTGCTAATCTGACATCCCCCATTTCTGGTCTAGAATCTCTTCGGCGATCTACTACATTCGTATTTTTTGACACTTTATAACTAATCGAAGTAACTGCAGACATAGCATTAATATCGTTAATACTTTTTTCATCTGGTATAAATGCAAAGCGCAAACCTTTTACATCAAATAAACATTGGAAAAATTTTTTTAATGCCCACATATTTGTTCCTCCGTTTGTCCGACTAACCGCAACCACCGAATAGAACGGATCAATTAAAATTTGTGTATCAAATAGTGGGCCAATTTTAGTCATATCAGCATTGTCTAAATTCACGACTTCTGAGCGTTCATCAACAATCTTTGATAAATCTCCATACTTCACTTGTTGTGATGAATCAACATTTGCAATATTAATTGCATAGCAATAACATTCTTCAGTATCTTCTCCATAATTTACCATACCATCAAGACTAAACCTTTGAATCGCGGAAAGGTAGTAACGAGTATCGTTGACGGTTAGTTCGTTAATTTGAGAATACTTTTCCAATCTAAAAGAATTAAAGATTGCGTCTAACGATCCTTTAAGATCAAATTTTTTCTTTCCTTCAATCAATTCATAGAATGCTACTCTTTTTTCTTTTTCACCAACTGTATCCATTAAGTACATCTCCAAAATAATTATTAGTTAATATTAAAGTAACAATAAAAGGATCACAGTTCAACAAACTATCATCCCTAACTAATAATTATTTTGATACAAGTTCATCATACCAGAACGTATGTTCGAAATCAATTGATTAATCTCTTACAGACGTTCCAAATATCGCCGGTAGGTCTCGAACCTACATCACATTGTGGCTTACCAATTAGCCCACGGCGACACCTGTCTGTAATAACGTTTGGAGGTAAACGTGCGGATGGCTCTTAAACACCCACTCATTTACGCTACCAATATACCATCTAAAAAAGGACACTGTCTGAACACGAATGGGACAATTAGCTAACCATTTCTTCCAGGCTCACAATCCCAAACAAGAATATCGAAAATTCTTGAATAGCCTCTTTCTGATCGCGCCTAACAGTCTTCTCCGAAACATCAAAATAGTCAGCAATTTTCATAAACGTCCATTTTTGAGGATTGATGTACATATTCTGAATCACAAAGTACCGTCGTTGAACTGGCAAGTCGCGCTTCTTAGCGTAGTTTTTGTAGGCTTGTAACATTAAATCTGTATACTCCATCATCTTATTTGTACGTGCTTTATAGCCCATGACACTGCGCAGCTTTAAGTCATCCGCATTGAAGACATCCTTTAGATAACGGTCGATGTCCGTGTCAATATCCCGCGAATGCTCTTTCAAAATGTCGTAGTTCTTGAGTAATAATCGAGTGTTCTTAACGCGCCACGTCTGTTCGTTCTTAAACTGCCGCTTACGTTCATCACGTACCAAATCAGTCACTAGCTTGGTAATCTCTCTAACTAATTTTTGATCCATCAATTAATCACCTAGTTTCCGCCCGCATATCGGACAATAATTAATTTTAGAATAAACAGTATGCGTATTGCTGTCTGCGCCATCATAATCAAGAACTAGGCTCCGAGATGTAAGGCAAACGGTCGTATATAGGTAACCAGCATCTCCATCATAATATTTATCCATCATTATCAATTTACGTCGACCACCGAAAATCTGTACTCTCCTTATTTAAAGCAGTAGAGACCAGCCAGTAAAAACAAGAATCTCGACAAACATTGATTTGTCGGGATTCTTGTTTTTTATATAATTCAAATCAAACAAGTCATTATCAACATGTTTTGCTACCTACTATACTGTTTGGAAATGGTATTGATACTACTATTACAAAATAGGTTTTAGAATTGAGCTACTCCTACCTGCTCCAAAATTTTAGCACTCAATATCAACGCTTTCTTGAACCACCCAGAGGGTTTCTATACTATTGGTTTAGTAACATATTCTAAAGCTGCTTCTTTAATTGTTGAATGCCAATTCAAATTTATTCACATCAATGCCTGTATTAAACATCGCACTTGAAATAATCATAATGATCAACAACACCAATCAAGTAATACTATTCCCCACTAATCCACAAAAAATATTCGTCAGCCCTTGCCAACGGATACCCAATTACTTCTGCTCACGCACGGCTTGACCAAAAACAAAGAACGAACCAAGAATACCCACGCATGATAGTAAAAATAAAATGCCATAGCACAGTACATCCCCCACTGTCACTAAAGTCTTCGGAAAACCGGCAGTTGAGACCCATAGAAAAATCACGCTTAACCAAAACCAAAATGAGCGATAAAACCGAACCGGTCGACGTATCCGCATGACGCTCCCCCCTAACTCGTTATTCCAATGAAATAACCGATTGGAATAACGCCTATTATAGGCAGTGCGTAGTTAAGTACAAGCTCTGAATACTCAAATCCGACGTTTAAGCTACAATTCGTAAGCGCTTACGTTTGTTAAGTGACAATCCAATTAATGAGCCCCCTCGCAACCTCAATCACAACGAGCCAGTTTACGAGCGATAATCATAAATCGATCTTCAAATGTCGTGATGCGACCATTAATGGCCAGCAAGGATTGTAACTGATGCAATTTGGGGAGCATTCGTACCACGTCAAAATGTGGAAACTCCCATGGAATCACCGTAGCATAATAGACAATTGCACCAACATCCGTAAAACTCAGCGCCACGTAGGCTTGCTCAGCCCGTAAAATTTCAAATCCCGCAGCCTGCATTTGAGCCACCACTGTCAACAACTGATTGTCAGGATATGCTGGTTCATAGTGCTCGTCAAAGAATCGTGACAACGCATAATTATTGGTCGCACCAACTTGCTGAGTCACAAATCGGCCTCCCGGCTTTAAAACTTCCGCAATTCGCTTCACCGGCATCGCACCATGACTATTCGTCACAATATCAAATGTTGAATTTGGCACGGCCGTCAACTGTTCGGCGGCATCTGGATATAATGTAATTCCCTTTTTAGCCACCGTTTGCTTCAACAACTCAACATTTGGTTGCCACCCCTCGGTCACCGCAGTCAGTGCTGGCTGATGATTAAAACGCCCCATCAATTCACCACCGCCCGTATCAATATCCAACCACCGATCATCGGTACTTAGACGCTCACGAACTAGGGCAGCGTAATCCCACGGCAAGTCCGCAGTTTGCCACCGACCTGCCAGATGACTAAAGTCCCAGCCGTGCATGGATTGCTGTGCTTCTTCAAACCAACTGCTTTCTAAAGCTGTCATATTTTGCCTCCTTCATTTCCTGTAAACCAAACCACTCATCAAAGTCTCCGCTGGCCTATTTCAATACGAATTATGCTATGATTACAATATCTTTAAAAGGAGGTTCAGTCAATGACACAATTACTGGTCACGACCACTGAAAATATTCCGGGGCACCCATATGCAGTTATCGGTGAAGTCTTTGGGCTAACCACTCAATCTAAAAATCTAGTCCGTAACATTGGGGCGGGCTTAAAGGGCCTAGTTGGCGGCGAAATCAAGGATTACACCAAGATGCTCGAAGAGTCGCGCGATGTCGCGGTCAATCGGTTGCGCGATAATGCCAGTGCCATGGGTGCGGATGCCGTTGTGATGATGCGGTTCGACACCGGCTCCATTAGTCAGGATATGCAATCGGTTGCCGCATATGGTACCGCAGTTCGTTTTATCACCGAAGACTTGGCCACTGACAATGCTTAACCTGATTTGAGACTAACGAAACCGCCTGCCGGTAATCTGGGCAAGCGGTTTTTAGTATGGTGACAATTGTTTGTATAACACAATTATAATTTTTGTCACCGGCGAATGAACAGACAGCCACCACAAACTAACAGTAACCCCATGGCCGTCAAATAAGCCGCTTCTGGGCTCACGATATTATCCAACAAGACCAATCCAACACTGCCGATTGGAATCGAAATCGTCGCCAATGAATTTATGATGCCGCCTAAGCTCCCAACGATACTATGATCGGCCACTTTCAATAAACTCGCCATCAATTTAGGATTTGCTTGTCCCATACAAAATCCCCCAATCATCATAATCGTAACCACTACCCAATAGTTTTGCCAAATCAACAGATTAATAAATAAACCCTCAAACGCCACGACGGTAGTTAACATGACGCCACGAAACGTCCACCTCTGAAAGTAGCCTGTATGTAACAAATTCCCTGCAACCGATCCAAATACGTCAGCAGTATTCATCACAAGAATTGCGACTCCGAATGAAAGTGGTAACTGCGTCGCCCGGTGAATCAGGTATAAATTCAATAGTGCATCGACGCTTGCACCCACCGCATTCAAGAACAAGACGCTCCCCAATAGCGCCAAGACGTTCATGTGCACCCCCGCTTCCATTGCTTGTCGCACTTGTCGTAGCAGTTGACGGAATGTCGACGTCACGGTGACAGTTGCAGAAGGTAATTTTAGCGTTTCATACCCAGACAGTAGCACAAGACCGGCAATCAAGAACGTGATTGCATTCAAATATCCCGCGAGACGATAATCGCCCGTTGCGGCCAATAGACTGACACCCAGCGCTTGGCCCATCGTCTGCATTAACACTCCAATACCTTGGTTGATCCCTAAGGCCTCTTCTTGTAACTCAGACGCGACTTTAGCTTGTAATAATGGCATTCGGAGACTGCCGCTCAACATCCCCAACACATCTGAACACAAATTGATGGCAATAATAATCAACAGCAACCCGACCTGTTTTTCAGTAATAAGTTGCGCTAACACGAGATATAATGCCGCTTGAACAAATTTCAAACCTGCTAACCACCCCCGCTTATTGGTTTGCGAGTCTGCGAATCGCCCGGTAATAATACCGAAAATTCCGGGCAATACGGTAGCCACCGAGACTACCGAAACCATCAAGCTTGCTTGTGCAAACGTTCGCGCATACGTTAATAAAATAATGTTAAATAAACTGGTACCAATTGTCTCAAAAAGATCAGCTACTGTTAACGTGACAAATGCACGATTACGACCTAGATTTTTCATTACGTCACTTCCAATTTAATATTATTTATCATTAAAATAAATTTAATTGGTAAATTAAATTTAACCGTTTGATTTCTATTTGTCAAATGTTTAAGCTAGTATTGAGGTGAAAAAAGATGCCCAAAAACACATTGGCACAGTTCGCGAAACTAATGGCCGATCCAAAAGTGGCCGCTATTTTAAAGGCCACCAAATCAGAAACTGGTCTAACAACAAAACAAATTTCAGCCCAGACTAAAATTCCTAACAATCAGTTGTACTATACAATCAACAAAATGCAAGATGCTGACTTATTAACCATTGTTAATCAAGTTCAGGTTAAAAACTTAACTGAAAACTATTATTCCAGCGCCCACCTTTCTCATGAGACGCCTCAACATCAAGCAGCTCTTGACAGTCTCAATGCTGACTTGACTGATATTTCTGGCACTTGGAGTCAGGCACATGTCCAGCAACTTTTACAGTGGATCATGTTACTGAACCATGACTTTACTGAGGCCTATCAAGAACAAATGACCCACAAGCATCCCGACGAAGCAAACGTTTTTTTTAGCAACGCGATTTTAAACCTTTCAGCCGCCGGTGAACATCAATTACGTTTAGATTTGATTAACTTGTTAAGCAACGCTGAGAAGAATGATCCCGATCCTCAGTCGAAGGACAAACACCAGGTTAAACTCCTGATTGAGAAGTGGGAATAACGTGAGTCTCACAACCATTTGGCGAATTTAAATCACTCTTGTTCATTGGTTGATCTGCCGAGAGCAGACCTCAGCCAAATAAAAAAAGCTCCGAATGACTGATAAATCGTCATTCGGAGCTTTTGATATTGATCTTAAAACTGCATCAAGCTCAACATATCATAATCTTTAATCTTATCGCGGCCATGTAAATCCTTGAGTTCGACTAAGAAAGCCGTTCCAACCACGTTTCCGCCTAATTCTTCAACCATTTGAATCGTTGCTGAGATGGTGCCACCAGTCGCTAACAAATCGTCAGTGACAAGCACATTTTGACCAGGCTTAATTGCATCTTTATGCAAGTAAAGCGCTGACTGCCCGTATTCCAAATCATAAGTTGCTTTCACGGTCTCCCGTGGCAACTTACCCTTCTTACGAGCCGGTGCAAACCCAACCCCTAACTCATAAGCTACTGGGCAACCCACGATAAAACCGCGCGCTTCAGGGCCAACAATCATATCAACATGTTTATCACGTGCAAATTGTACGATTTGATCAGTCGCTTCACGGTATGCTTCCCCGTCAGCCATCAAAGGTGAGATATCACGAAAAATGATTCCGGGTTCGGGATAATCCGGAATACTAGCCACATACTTTTTTAAATCTAATGCCATTTGTTCTTAACAGCTCCTTCAATTCTTAACCGCAGCCTGGTTCTTCACCCATACTTGGAGCGCTGCAGATTTACTATATAAAAGCGTTTCTTCAGCAACGATTTGTTGCTCGCGTAGCTGATAACTAGGGGCGTGATGTAAATCCGCTTTCGCTGGATTCGAAACGCCATTCATGACACCATCATTTATTTTAACAAATCCGACCTCAAAAAACACCTGAATCATAAAAATAAGCAAATTTCGTTCAATATGCAGATGTTTAGCAACTAAGGTCAACTGATGATGAATGTCAACATCATGATGGGTGGCGGTAAACTGGAACAGCTTCGCAAACTGTTCACGATTTGGCATTCCAGTCATATAAACCGATTCTTGGCGGTACAAATAGAGGGTCACCTGATCAAGCGCAATTGTGGTTAAGAGTTGCGTCATGTCAGCAAGCGTATCAGGACAATCCACAATAAAGACGGCATGACTGGCCGTGATCGTTGCCAGCTCTACCGTCGTATCACCGACCCACACAGCTTGGGATTGTGATCCTAAGTATTGTTGAACTTTTTTCAATAATCGCTGATGGAAGAAAAGATAGACACCCGGTGCTTGAAATAAATGGGCTGACAAATGTTGCGTCCGCGCATCAATCACTTGGGTACCAGTCACTGCGATATCTTTAATCATAATTTGCGGCTTTGTCTGCCCATTCCAAGTATTTTCACTCAGCTCACCAACTAGCGTGACATCCGTGGGACTCGCTTGAACGGCAGGTAACGCTGCCCCCATTGAAAAACCAATCGCGTCAACATTAACCGTCCCATCGCCAAGTTGTAATTTTAAATGCTGTTGATCACTACCAATCGCTCGCGCCTGTGGAATCGTGTTTGGGGTTAATTCAAACACTGGCGCCGGATTATCCGTCCCAAATGGCGCTAACGTTTGAATATCCGCTAACGTTGCCAAGGTCGCCTCAGCTAATGGTAACGTGCCATCAATTGGCAAACTGATCTGCGCGTTAGCTGCCAGTTGCTGATTGACCGCTGCTTCTTCCATCGCCGCTTTAAGGGTCGCCAGTTGATCGGCCATCACGGTCAAGCCAACCGCCATGTGATGACCACCAAATGCAACTAACGCCTCCCGGACAGGATCAATCGCAGCGAACAAATTATATGCGTCAACACTCCGGCCACTACCCTTGAGACGACCTTCGTCATCTTCATTTAGCACTAATGTTGGCTTACCAGTCGTTTCAACCACGTGGCTTGCGACAATACCTAAAACCCCTTCATGCCAACCATGGCCGGTAATCACTAAGGTTTGACGGGCCTGATTATCAGCCGTTTGTGCCTGTTCAATGGCACTAGCACTAATTGTTTTAACCAGGCCTTGCCGTTTTTCATTCAATTGATTGACCTGTTTAGCCAATGCCGTGGCCCGTTCATCATCCAAAGTCGTTAATAATTCAACACCACTTTGAGCCGACTGCAACCGACCCAGCGCGTTTAATCGCGGCGCAATTCCAAAACCAATGCTAGTCTCATTCAATTTATCAGGAACTAACCCAGCTTCTTGAATCAACGCTGCTAAACCCGGTCGCGTCGTCTGTTGTAAGACTTTCAAACCGAGTGTCACCAAAGTCCGGTTCTCAGCTGTTAAACTTACCAGATCGGCTACTGTTCCAATGGCGGCAAGGTCTAATAGTTCTTCCGGAACCTCTTCAAGTAGCGCCGTCGCCACTTTAAACGCCACACCGGCACCGGAAAGACCACCAAATGGATAACTGCCCTCCGGATGTCGTGGATGAACAATGGCGTAAGCGTGCGGCAATTCAGTTGGTAATTCATGATGATCGGTCACCACGACATCAATGCCCTGTTCCTGCACTTGATTGATGACTGCATTTCCCGCGACACCGTTGTCCACCGTCACAAACAATTGGGTACCAGCATCAATTAGGCGATCAAAAGCAGCCTGATTGGGACCATAACCATCTTCGAAACGATCTGGAATATAGTAATTGACGTTAGCACCAATTTGGTCCAGCGTTTCATACATAATTGACGTACTCGTTAAACCATCCGCATCATAATCTCCATAAATGGTGATTTGATCCCCAGCAATAACCGCCTCCTGGATGCGCTCAACAGCTTTTTCCATATCGTGCATCGTCATTGGATCTAACAATGGTTGTTGATCCGCGTGCAGGAATAATGCGGCTTCTTTGGCCGTATTAATTTCCCGCATCATTAACAGACGGGCAACTAAGGGGGTCACGTTAGCCGCCTCAGCTAACGCGGTGACGGCCGCTTCATCGATGGTTGCCGCCAAGCGTGGGACCCACTTTTTCTTTGCCGCTAACATGGCATCCTTCCTTTCAACTACTTATCGGTTGGCGTGGTTGGTTGTGCTGCCACTGCCCGTTTTTGTTTACCTTGATTATTCAAACGCAACGTTAATTGCTTATTTTCGGCAGTCAACTTGTCAATCTTGGCCTGGGCCGCTGCCAATGCTTCACTATGGGCGGTCCGTTCCTTAGATTCATTGACCGTTGCCATCAGTACTGCGGTAATAACGCCTAGGATCAACGTCACCACAATAACCAAAATCAGTGGCCAATGAACCGCTGTAACACCAAAATTAATTCGCACTGGTTCCACGTTTAAAATTGCAAAAATAATCACGACTAACGCAATGACTAGTGCACTCACTAACCGCCATTGATTCTTCATTAAGCTCATCCCCTATTTAAAATTAAAAACCGTCCCCGTCAGCCAATCCCCGAGCTTGGGTGCCAGCTGATAACCTAAATTAGCCGCCGACATCACCCAGGGCCGATTCAATTCACGCCGTTGATGTCCCAGCTTGCTCACAATCAACTCGGCAAACTTAACGGGATTCAATGCCAGCTGCTCAACACGCTCTAAGTAATGGCCGGTTGGATCCGCAATCTTAAAAAAGTCCGTTTTAATGGGGCCCGGATTAACCGTCAACACGTTAACATGGGCATCCTTTAACTCCAGACGTAGTGCATTGTCATAAGCAATAACAGCCGCCTTACTAGCTGCATAAACGGCCGACTTCGGTGTTGCAATTTTACCAGCCATCGAGGCGATATTAACAATTTCACCAGTCCGCTGTTTGACCATTCGCTGCGCAGCCAGTTGGCTAACATACATGGTTCCCAACGTATTGACACGCAACATTTTCGCCATCACCGCTGCATCCATCGCGGTCACCGTCGTCATATCACCAAAACCAGCGGCATTAATGACCACATCCAATTGACCAAATAGCTCATCGATGGTTGTAAAGACGTGATCAACGTCCGCCACGTGGCCAACGTCACAAGTAATCGCCACGGCCTGCCCTTGTGATAACAGACGACATTGATCAGCCACTTGTGTTAGCCGTTCACGTCGGCGGGCTGCTAAGACGACATTGGCTCCCTGACTCGCCACGGCTAGGGCTAATTGTTCGCCCAGTCCACTAGACGCGCCAGTGACCAAAACAGTTTTACCCACTAAGTTTGTCATTTACTTGACCTAACCTTTCTCAGGTAATGGAATATCAATTACATCAAAGTCGCGAACGACTTTTGAGTGACTGAAGACTTTCTGCGCTTGTTTTTGCAGTTCCTTGCTTAACTTACCAGTATACCGGGCTGAAATATGTGTTAATAACAACTGCTTAACACCGGCTTGCTGGGCCACCTGAGCTGCTTGGGTACTCGTTGAATGGTAATAGTTATGTGCCAACTTACCTTCATCTTTTCCGAACGTGCTCTCATGAACTAAGGCATCCGCATTCTGCGCTAAACTGACTGCATGCGGTGTACGACGGGTATCACCAAGAATCGTTACTGTCCGCCCTTTTTGTGGCGCAGCAATGTAATCTTGTCCATTGATTGTCCGACCATCAGGCAACGTCACCGTTTTGCCGGCTTTTAATTGACCATAGACGGGACCACTCGGAATGTTCAGGGCTTTGAGTCGCTCTGCTTGTAATTCACCTGGGTGATCAGCTTCTTCCACCCGGTAACCGAAACAAGCGATCCGATGATCCAGAGGCTCACAACTTACTTTGAACGTGGCATCTTCAAAGACCGTCTCAGCCTTCGTGATTTCATGAAACTTCAATGGATATGACAAATGGGTACCAGAGACCCGCAACGCCGTTTGAACGAAGTCGCGCACACCAACTGGCCCGTATACCGTCAATGGCTCGTCACCACCCTGAAACGACCGTGAACTCAATAATCCTGGCAAGCCAAAGATATGATCACCGTGTAGATGGGTAATAAATATTTTGGCAATTTTGCGGGGCTTTAACGTCGTGCGTAAAATCTGATGTTGCGTCCCTTCGCCGACATCGAACAACCAGACTTCATTCCGTTCATCTAATAACCGCAATGCTGTGCTGGTGACGTTTCGAAATTTACCCGGTGAACCGGCACCGGTACCTAAAAATTCTAATTGCATATTTTTGTTCGTCCTATCTATACAGTCTGCTAACTATTTTACCGAATCTAACGGTAATACACAATTGTTAGCACTGCAAAGTCATGACCGGTGAACACAATTGCACCCACCGATTGTCATTTTAAAAATGACTTCAATTTATTTTAACATGTCACGCCAAAATTATCGCACTGGGTTTTTAAGATTTCGACTGCTGATAGCGCGGTGGCCACTAACTGTTCACACCTGAAGCTGCCAGCATCCAGCAACCCATTTTCACATCAAATTGACCATCATGACTAGTTGTGACCGTTTTCATCAAAAACGTCATCGGCTAACTATGAATTACCGTCAATATTGCTTAACCTAACCCACTATCGTATACTTGCTACAAAAGTATCTCAATACGAGGTGACCACAATGCGACTTATCGACTTTAACTTGTCAACCGCTGATTTACAACAAACGCTACCCCTATATTGGGAACCCGTAACCAATCAAACTCACCCCATTCAAAGTGTCACACTCATTGACCAACAATTAGTCTTAGTAGCCGCACAGTCCGGAATCCCGCTGACACTAGACCAATTTAACGCCCGGACTCGCCAAATCAGCGGGCAGACTCAACTCTACATTAAGACCGCGTCCCAACCACTCCGTTTATTCGGCTATCGCCTTAGCCAGCAACGACTATTGTTCGGCTGAGAACGCGGACCCAGATTCAAAAAAGCAGCGTGGTTAGTTAAGATCCTAACCACGCTGCTTTTTGTTCCATCGTCGTTTTATCGCTAGCCTGGCCGCCAGAAACTAATCTGACCGACGTGCCAAGCATCGTCACCTAGCCATCGATTCAAGCACACCTAATCCATGAATTGGAACGAGTAATCTAAGATTTGAATCGTATCATCATTCTTAGCACCAGCTGCCCGTAAAGCGTCATCAACGCCCATACCACGCAATTGCCGTGCAAACCGCATTAGACTTTCTTCATGGTCTAAGTTGGTCATCTTAAATAGTCGTTCCAACTTTTCACCAGACAGGACAAACAAACCTGGTTCTGGGTTATCAACGTTAAAGTCCGCATTCGTTTCAGTCGTATAATCACGGTGTTTCAAATCGTCAACACCCTTGATTGGGAATTGTGGTGTTGTATCTAATAAGTCAGCCGTCTTGGCTAACAAGGCTTTCAGTCCCTGTTGCGTGATCGATGATACTGGATAGACAGCCGGTGTGTTGGGTAACATGTCATCCGTCGCTAACTTCGCCTTAAAGGCTTCCAGATTAGCTTCAGCATCCGGCATATCCATCTTAGTCGCCACCACAATTTGTGGCCGTTTTAAGAGATCAGGATCATAACTCGTCAACTCATGATTGATTTTATGATAGTCTTCAAACGGATCATTTTCTTCCACACCACTCATATCAATGAGATGTAAAATAACGCGAGTCCGTTCGATATGCCGCAGGAACTGAATCCCTAAGCCGACTCCGTTAGCCGCACCTTCAATCAAGCCAGGCAAATCAGCCATGACAAAATCGCGGCCGTCATCCAAGCGAACCATTCCGAGATTAGGCACTAAGGTCGTAAAATGGTAGGCCGCAATCTTCGGCTTAGCACTTGTGACAACTGAAAGCAGTGTCGACTTACCAACTGAAGGAAAACCGACTAAGCCAACATCAGCCAAAACTTTCAATTCCATCCGAATTGTCAATTCATCCCCAGGTTCACCGTTTTCAGCAATTTCTGGCGCCGGATTTTTGGGACTAGCAAAATGAATATTGCCCCGGCCACCCCGGCCTCCTTTGGCAACAACTAATTGTTGATCTTTACTGACGATATCACCAATCAACTCACCAGTCTCAGCATCTGTCACCGTGGTCCCAAGCGGCACCTTAATGACTGTATCCTTAGCA
The DNA here is from genome assembly GCF_032681335.1 of Lactiplantibacillus sp. DA1. NCBI lineage: Bacteria > Bacillati > Bacillota > Bacilli > Lactobacillales > Lactobacillaceae > Lactiplantibacillus > Lactiplantibacillus sp. DA1. Next base: position 380,659 of record NZ_JAWHTQ010000002.1, read on the forward strand.
GAACGACCAGTCATCTGCTTGATCATCCCGTTACCACCAGCGGCAGCCTTGAATTTCCGCGTGTACCGAAAATCCATCAACGTCCGTAGCCCTTCATCGGCTTGTAAGACCACGCTCCCACCGCGGCCACCATCACCACCGGCCGGGCCACCATTGGGTACAAACTTTTCACGGCGGAAAGCAACCATGCCGTTACCACCGTTACCGGCCTTTACATCTACTTTTACTTGATCAACAAACATGTTTTGTTCTCCTGTTTCTTCTATATTATTATCTACGAAATCCGATCGTGCGAAATTAGATACCTGACCTAGTATACAAATCTTCGGCCACTTCGTCAAAAGTTCTACGCCTAATCAAGATAATCAATTTAAAACAATCTGTGATGACCATTTAATGACGGCTTTTGATTTATTTTGACAGTTTTTGGAGGTTTTTGTTGCATTTTGACGTTTAAACAGGTATATTATTATGCGGAGGGATTTGAAAGTGCTTACAGAAGAGCGTCAACAATACATTTTAAATACGATCCGTTTCAAGGGCATTATTAAAATCAAGGACATCTGTTCTGAAACCCGCTGTTCCGAGTCCACGGCCCGCCGTGATCTCCAACAATTGGAAGAACAGGGTGAATTGTTACGCGTCCATGGTGGCGCAAAATACATGAACTCGCTTCAAGAAGAACCCGCGATGAACGATAAAGTTTCCCGCAATGTTAATGCCAAGGACCATATCGCACAGCAAGCGGTTGCAAATATTCAAGTCGATGACGTGATTTATTTGGATGCTGGTACTTCAACACTGGCGATGATCCACCATTTAAATCCCAGTTATAACTTGCGTGTTGTCACTAACGGGGTCGTCCATGCTTCCGCCTTAGCGGACATGGGCATCCAGACCTACTTGCTTGGTGGCAATTTGAAAGGCACCACCAAAGCCGTGATTGGTCCCGAAGCCGTTAAGTCGCTAGAGGAATATCGGTTCAACAAAGTTTTTCTTGGCATCAACGGTGTCCATCCCAAATTCGGGCTCACAACACCCGACCCTGATGAAGCGGTCGTCAAAAAAACCGCAATTTTACAAAGTGAAGAAAGCTTTATCTTAGCTGACAACACTAAGTTCGATCACGTTTCCTTTGCGCGCGTTGGTGATTTATCCAGTGCGACCATCATCACCGACCAACTCACACCAAGCGTTGCCGAACAATATCAACCATTAACTACGATTCAGGAGGTTCAATCATGATTTATACCATTACTGTCAATCCATCAATTGACTACGTGGTGCAACTACCCCAAATGACCCTCGGCAGTGTTAACCGGTTAGCACATACGGCGAAACTACCCGGCGGTAAAGGTATCAACGTTTCACAGATTTTAAACGACCTACACCAACCCAACAGAGCTCTCGGCTTTATCGGTGGGTTTACCGGCACGTTTATTAGTGATGCTTTAAAAGCCAAGGGCCTAGATTGCCACTTCACCCCAATTGCCGATGATACCCGGATCAACGTGAAAATTCACGCTGAAGAGGAAACCGAATTAAATGGTGCGGGTCCCGACATCACGGCGAATGAAATCGACAACTTCTATACCGAATTAGCCGATCTAACACCAGATGACGTGGTCGTCATGTCTGGTAGTCTGGCACCTAGCTTACCTGATAGCTTCTACTACGATATCATTCAAAAGGTTGAAGCTGCCGGTGCGAACTTTGTCATCGACACGACCGGTGAAGCCTTGAAGAAGACCTTGCCAAGTCACCCACTTGTGGTTAAACCGAATAACCATGAACTGGCTGATTACTATCACACAACGTTTAATGGCCAAGCCGATATTATCACGGCGGGTCAACGGATGCTAGCTGAAGGCGCACAACACGTGCTGATTTCAATGGCTGGCGATGGTGGCCTCCTAATCACCAAAGATGCGGTCTACTTTAGTCCCGCACCTAAGGGCCAAGTAATCAACTCAGTCGGTGCCGGTGATTCAATGATTGGTGGTTTTGTCGGCACATTTGCCAAAACACACGACGCCGTTGAAAGTTTCCGTTACGGTCTCGCCTGCGGATCCGCAACCGCCTTTTCGGAAGACATTGCGACCCGCGCCAAGATCGACGAAATCTTGCCACTCATTAAAATTGAAAAACTCGCTCACTAAAGAAAGGACTGTTACCTTAACATGGATATCCGCGATTTATTACTAAAAGATGTCATGATCATGGACATGCAAGCCACGACCAAAGACGAAGCGATTGATGAATTGGTTCATAAATATGCCGAACAAGGTGTCATCAATGACGAAGCGCTCTACAAGCAGGACATCATCAAACGGGAAGCTGAATCAACGACTGGAATTGGTGATGGGATTGCCATGCCACATGCCAAAGACAAGGCAGTTAACCGAGCAACCGTTATGTTTGCTAAGAGCAAAGCTGGCGTTGACTTTAATGCCTTAGATGGTCAACCAGTACACCTCTTCTTTATGATTGCTGCCCCTGAAGGTGCCAACAACACCCATTTAGCCGCTCTCGCTGCGCTTTCAAGTTTATTGATCGATCCTGAGTTGGTCGCTAAACTTAAAAATGCACAATCACCAGAAGAAGTCCAACAGCTCTTCGGTGATGCGCAAGCCGCTAAGGAAGAAAAAGAAGCCAAAGACGCTGCTGCCAAGGCTGAAAAAGAAGCCGCTGCCGCCAGTTCAACAACGGACACAAAACGTCCTTACCTAGTTGGGGTTACCGCTTGTCCCAATGGGATCGCCCATACTTACATGGCGGAAGCCGCTTTGATCAAGGCTGGGGAAGCCGCTGGGGTCGACATCAAAATCGAAACGAATGGTTCTGAAGGCGTTAAGCATTTATTGACCGCCGATGAAATTGCCCGTGCCGATGGTGTTGTGATTGCTGCTGATAAAAAGGTCAAGATGGCCCGCTTCGATGGTAAGCACCTGGTTAACCGCCCCGTTACTGACGGGATCAACAAGGCCGATCAATTAGTTCAAGAAGCCTTGAGCGGTAAAGCACCTGTTTATCACGATGCTGATGGTGGCACTGCTGATGACGATGAAGGCGGCAGCGCTAATGGTAGTGTTTGGGGTGAAGTTTACAAAGACTTAATGAACGGAATCTCCCACATGTTGCCATTCGTTGTCGGTGGTGGGATCTTAATGGCCCTCTCCTTCATTATTGAACAATTTGCCGGTAGTAAGAGCCTGGCCTTTACTTTCTTCAACCAAGCTGGTAACATGGCCTTCGCTTTCATGGTACCCGTCCTAGCTGGTTACATCGCCGAATCAATTGGTGACCGCCCTGCTTTGATGCCCGGGTTCGTTGGTGGGTTCATGGCCACGGTTTACACTGGCGCTTACGGTGGTGTTTACACAGCTTCCATTACTGCCAATGCTAAGAGTCCCGCTGGATTCTTAGGCGGTTTAGCCGCTGGTTTCTTAGCCGGTTACATTACCGTTTGGATGAAGAAGTGGACCAAGAACATGCCACAATCCCTAGACGGAATGAAACCAATGTTAATTTTCCCAATTCTCGGATTATTGATTATTGCTGCGCTAATGTTCTTCGTTGTTAACCCAATCTTCTCAGTTATCAACGCTTGGATTACCCATTTCTTAAACTCAATGGGTACTGGTAATGCCGTTCTCTTAGGACTCGTACTTGGTGGTATGATGTCCATCGATATGGGTGGTCCTTTCAACAAGGCTGCTTACGTCTTCGCTACGGGTGCCTTTACTGCAACTGGACATGGGAACTTGATGGCTGCTGTTATGGCTGGCGGGATGGTTCCACCATTGGCAACTGCGATTGCAACTGCCTTCTGGCCAAAGAAGTTTACGGATGACGAACGTAAAGCTGGTATCTCCAACTGGTTACTTGGTATTTCCTTTATTACTGAAGGTGCCATTCCATTCGCCACGGCTGATCCATTGCATGTGATCGGTTCAAGCGTGATTGGTGCCGCCATCGCCGGTGGTTTAACCCAACTTTGGGGCGTTGCCGTCCCTGCTCCTCATGGTGGTCTCTGGGTTTCATTACTTGCCACGAACATCTGGGGTTACATCGGCGCTACCATTATCGGTGCCGTTATCGCTGGGGTTGTCCTTGGTATTTGGAAACCAGCTAAAACAACTAAATAATGCTATGCTAAAAAAGACGATCATTATGATCGTCTTTTTTGTTAGCCAAATTAACGAAATCTCTGTCTAATCCTGCTAAAAAACGGGTATAATAAAATTAATATGTTGTTTAGAATCGAGACGAATTTGATGAAATTATGGAAATCTATCTTAGGCATCGGAATGTTGCTGCTCGGTGGCATCCTCTTATCTAGCTGCCAAAAAACTACGGCCACCACCCTGCCGCCCGTCACGCATAACACTTTAACGGCCATGGTTATCAGTGATGACCATGTCATTGCGCCGAGCTTACATGATAGTGGTAAGGCTTTCAGCCAATATGCTGGCAACGATGCGGGGGCTGATTTAAAATACAGTGCCACAATTTTTCGCGCATTTATCGCTAAGGCCCTGGCTACTAAACCCGATGTTGTTCTCGTCAGTGGTGACATCACCAATAACGGCGAAAAAGCCAGCCACGAGTACGTTGCTAAGCAGCTCCGCCGACTGACTGACCATCACATCCGAGTTTATGTCGTCCCTGGTAACCACGATTTGAATAACCCAATTGCCCGCCGTTTCAAAGGAAACCATCAATATAGTACCGAGGCGACCAGCCCGACCCAATTTAAAAAAATTTACCGGCAAGCTGGTTACGGTCAAGCTAGTGAACATGATCCTAATTCACTCGGGTACTTAGTCAAACCAAGTAAACACACTTGGTTTCTGATGTTAAACTCAGCCATCTATAAAAGTAATTATCAACAAGGCAACTCAACGGTCGGTGGCGGTTTAACAGACGGCACCTTACAATGGATCGCCAAAGTCGGCAAACAAGCTAAACAGGCCCATGCAACACTCATTCCCGTGTTACATCACAATACGATGGACCATACTGTTATTCATCAAGACTATACAATTGGCTACGCTGAAGATGTTCGCAAAGCACTGACAAACGCTGGTATTAAACTAACACTCAGCGGCCACATTCATGCGCAAAGTATCAAATCGACCAAAGTTGTTGGACGATCGTTAACCGATATTGCTAGTGGTGCCTTAATTTTAGGATCGCACTATTATGGCACGCTGAAGATCAATCAAGCTAACGGTACTGCTACCTACCGCGCAACCCCATTAAACGTGAGTGCCTACATCAAGCAACGACAAGGTGTTAAAGCCACGCGGACTTATCAAAAATATGACCATAATGTGTTATATGCGGCCGGCTATAATGCAGCACTGAGCCAACTATATGAAGATCGCGACGAGACTAAGCTATCAACCGCCAAAGTTAACCAATTAGCGCGTGGCATGGCCGCTGCCAACATCGCGCTGTTCCGGGGCACATCAGTCACAAATAGTGCCACTATTCAGGCCTGGAAACAAATGCCATCAGATACAAGTCTGCGCGGATTCGTGCTGGCAACTCAAAAGTTACATGGCAATGTAACGTGGTCGGGAAAAGTTCGGCAATAATAATCAGTATAGTGGTCCCCTCAACTTTAATGGTTTAGTCTTACTAAGCGTAATAATTTGGCAGACCTGATTAGGCTTTGACGGCTGTAGATCATCAGCACAACTAGGCCAACCATTAAGGGATACCGTACTAATGGAAATGAATAAGTACTCAGCAACAGTATGCCGATTATGATAAATCCACCGGCAATCATCACTAATACGCGAGTGTTGTACAAGGTTGTCTTCAGCGTTTGACGACAAACATGTTGCATCATCAGATAATGACCAATTGCGTACAAAATGTAGCATATTAACGTCGTATAGCCAGCAACGTAGTAACCAAATAATGGTATCAATAACAAATTAAGACTGATATTTAGTATGGCTGCACACACACTAGCAATCGTAATAAATATTGTGCGCTCATAGTACAACTCAAACATCGCAAACAGATCATATGCAAAAATAAACAAGCTACTCAACGCCACGGGCGGAATAATCCAAATTGCATCGCGATATGCTGGTGGTGCAAATAGACTAACAATTTCAGGAGCGATAGCTATCAGCACAATATTCACGCTGGCAATTGCTAGCATCGCAATATACCCGACTACTGCGATATTCTCAATTGATTGAGTCTTGATTTTCTCATAGATCCAGGGATTAATTGTCTGCTGAAAGGCGATATTGACCATGAGCATGATCTGTGCAATCGAGTAAGCTAAACTATAAATTCCAGCACTCTTCGCATCCACCATTCGCTCAATCATAATCCGGTCTGCGCCACTCAAAACCAATTGTGACAAGAAATGTGGCAATAATGGTATGTTGAAAACCATGGCACGCCACCAGAATCGTTTCGAAAAAAACTGTCGTCCCTGATACATCTGTCTCACGAACAGGCCAGTGTACCCAATCAATTCAACTAATACTAAGCCTAAGATTCGGGCAGTTACTTTATCATTCATACCAGTTACAAATAGAACTCCCACAATTGGTTTCCCAAACGAAACCAAAATCGTAACTACTAGACGCTTATATTTTAATCGAACCCGTTGCTCTGCCGACCAGAAACTAAAAACAGCCGTCGTCCAAATCATCACTAACATAAGTAACATTTGAACTGTACTCAGATTAAACAAGTGATTCCAAAATTGCCAACGCCAACCATAGATAATCGTCCACCCAAGCACCAAACACAAGGTCAATCCTTGTAGACTGGATGAAAATATTGAGCGTTCCTGCTCATATTTAACCAGTCCTTGCGTGTAAACACCATAAAATAAATTGAGTGTTACAATGATCGTTATTATTCCAACCCAAGCACTAAAGACGTTAAAACGACCGTACTCCTGAGCTGAAAGCAGCCGCGTAAAAATCGGAGTTGTCAAAATTGAAATTCCTTTTTGCAAAAATGAACAAATGAAAAAAGCAATCAATACTTTGACCCTCAAGGGTAATGTTCGTATCAGTAATATGGGATTTCGTCTAATTAACATTCAACTTCCTTTCTATCGGCCCTAGTCTCGAATCAGCTACCTACTACTTAATCTTGATACAGCGATAAAATAGATTACGCCCAATAATTCTTCTGATTAAGCGTCCAATTCTAATATGCCGTCGCGTACGGCGACTCAGTTCCGCGTAGTGATGAATACTAATAGTCGCCGCCGATAATTTACCATGCTGATTGCCATACTTTATTGGGCAAAAATATCTCGTTGGGTAAATCCGACTGGCACTAACTATTTGAAGCCGATCAAAGTATTTGAAACCCAAACTTCTAAAATAATTGGTTGTAATCGTCACACAATTTTGGTGTAAAAAATTCGTATTCCATGTATTTTTCTGATAAATTGCTAGCAGTGCCTGAACGTCCACATGTTGTGGTTCCGCTCCAAAGATCAACCCACTCGCAATCGAATCAAAATCTTCCAGTCCCCAAAAACACTGATTAGTAATTAGTGATGTTAATGGCGCGACTAGTTCAACATCCACATCAAGATAGAAACCACCATGGGATTCTATCTTCAATAAACGGACGAAGTCACTAACCAAGTCCAAACGTCCCCGTTGATACTGAATACGCGTATAGGCGTACTGCTCAACGTCAAAATTAGATTCATCCCAACGCTGAATCCGATATTCAGGTGCATACTTTTTCCAACTCTTCAGATTTTTCTGAAAGCCAATTGGTTCATCACTGCCACCAAACCAACAATAATGAATAATTTCCGGAATTGCCATTATTTGCTCCTTTTCTTAGATTTCATTTAATATTCTTCAGGCTAAAATATTTCTGTTAATCAAATACTAGTCTTAGAAATAACCATGCTAATTATTCTCGATTTTCTGTGTATCATCACACGTTTTACAGCTTTTAACGTTGTATTTTCATCTGCAGGCATTCACTATTTAGCTTTTATCGAGTAACTACTACTTTCCACGCTTTAACATCACTCAAATAATACACTCGTATATGGAATAACCATCGATAAGTTTTTACTCAACTGAACACCGAGGGGGACCAATGTAACCATTACCGTCCCCCCAATTGCTACCATTCGTACCACCATTTTCTCGTACAACGTTCCATGATAATTCAGGCAGTACCGATCAATTACTTCTGGAATATAAAAGGTGGCATAAATCGTAAAGTAAGTCAGCACCCGTGTCATTAAAATATTATGTGAAAAGCCAACACCGAGGACAACGACCAACGCCATTATCAACGTCAAGAAACCAAATTGTTTTTCCCGAATATCTTCAGTAAACGGCACCTGTCCCATTCTACCAATGACAATAACCCCCGCATAAAACAACATTACAAATAAGGTGCCTCCATGACTCTGGGACAGCAATGTCTCCGTACCAGTCACAGCAGGATCATTTTGGTACATTGAATAAGCCGAAAAAATCTGAGTGAAGCCTCTCGTTAGATAGGAATACAAGCTTACGATAACCACACTAGCTAAACCAGACAATACTAATTTCAGCTTGGTCCATTTCAGCTGAGACATGGGCCAAAATAACACACCAATTAAAGCCGTAGCGTGTATTAGGACAGCACAAATTCCAAGACACCAAAACCACCATTGATGCCCTTGACGCAATAGAATAGTAGCAACTAACAAAATACTGATAGCTAAAAATTGTCGTCCAATATTCATACTTGTGAAATAAAAGTACATTGTGATGTACAAAACATTTGCTAACAAAACATTATGTACATAATAATTGATCGTTATTGCCACACCAAAAATGGTTAGCAACGCCGTTACTGCAATGATAAGTTGAGCATCATGACTGAACAGATATAAACAGTCACTATACAAATCATATAGCGGATATTTACTGCTGCTAAGGCTCTGCCATGTGAATGGTCTATGATTCTCAAACAAATTCCGATATAGCTTTGTATCTGTACCAACATTCATGGCACGCGTCGCAGACACGCTACCAAAAATCACAATAAATAAAATTGTCTGAAGCTTATTTCGAAGTCGGTCATTAAATTGTAATTGCACGACCACCCCAATCACGACGTATATCATCAATAATGTAAAATAAAATATCATAACAAGTATTCACCATCATTCCAATCTAAAATGGTGTCGATGATATCGCTGAATCATTTTTTGCGGAATTAAAATCTTACATAGTTCATATAACATAAAAACACGATACCAATGTGAAACCCCTAATCGCCATCGCCACTTGTACATTCTTATAACCAGACGAACACGCCGCTTGATGTTACGTTTTTTAAAAGATTGATTATCCTCTCGATAGTCCAGTAAAACATCCGTCAAATTAATTCCAACCAACCCGTAGGAATAAAATCGACACCAGTAATCATAATCCTCGATTCGAACAACATTTTCAGCTGTACTATACATTCCTACTCTTGTAATATCACACTTACGAAGCATTACCGTTGGATGTGCAAAAAGTTTGCCTCGCCAAATATCGGTTTTAGTTGGGATTCCCATCATTTTGGTTTGACCATAGATTCCCCGATCATCAAAAAAGTTGATATTACTCCCCACAATTGCAACACCAGGATATTGATCAAGATAGCTTGCTTGTACCTCCAGGCGATTAGCATGCGCAATATCATCGTCATCCATTCGTGCAATATAGATGCCAGAACAATGTGAAAAACCGTAATTGAGCGCGTTAGTGAATCCTGTTGGAAACTCGCTTTCAAAACTTTTAACCCGTGAATCTTGGGTGACATATTTTTGAATGATCTTTTGAGTCGCATCCGTAGAATGATCATTACAAATAATCAATTCAAAATCCGATTCAGTCTGGTTCAAGATTGAAAGAATGGCTTGATCTAAATGTGACTGCCCGTTCTTAGTTGCTAATACTACTGATATTTTAACCATCGTACTCCCCCATACCACATAAATACTTAGTTAAAGCCGTCTCTTAATTGCTTGTTGATAAATATGTTCAAGCTGCCCTGCCATCTGTTGTGACGACAAGTGATTATGCGCCACCATTTGATTACTCAAAAGTCCCCGATTATTCATTACCTTAGTATTCGCCATAATTTGCTCACACCAATGTTCCACTTGATAATCCGCGACAACCTTAAAAAGGGTCGTCGAGATCCGTGCTTCAGTAGGAATTCCAGCTGAAACAAATGTTTGTAATCCATTAACCTGAGCTTCCACCGCTGTCATCCCAAAAGCTTCAACAGACGAAGGAAAAAGATAACAATCCAGCGCTGAATAATACTTTTCAATCTGATGTTGACTACTTAGGATAGTTACAGCAGTCTGTAAGATTGGATTGGCGGCAACATGGGTCTTTAATTTGTTTTTCAATGGGCCATCACCGATTAGCAGAAAACGAAAATTAGGATTCTTTAAGACTAGCTTTTCAATCACGTCCAGTGCAAAAAACAATCGTTTGCAATTGACAAACCGAGTAAAGCTCCCAATCAAGATTTGAGAATCTTTTATTTGTAAAGTAGTTCGAATATCCCGCCTAATTACCTCTGAGAACTTGAAACGTTGTGAGTCGATACCATTCTTAACGACCTCAAACGGGTGCCGCTTAAAAATCCACCGCCCCGATTGCACGGTAGGTGCAACGTAAATAGTTGGAAACAATGTATTCCAGGGAGCTAGTACCCGCTTTAAAGTGTTTTTCTTAAAACCATCATTAGCTGCAATTAAATTATGGTTATGTGCAATCCGCACTGGAACCCGACTCACAAAGGCAGCAAACATTGGAAAAACGTTCAATGCACTAATATTCGCATGAACAATCTGGTAACGTTCTCGCTTGAACAGCCTGATCAAAACAGTTTGATAACAAATAACATCTTGATAAGGTGGGACGTAATGAATTTGTCCACCCAATTGTCGAATGACTTGAACCGGTACACTCGTTGAATCAGCATCAATAATGAAATCTACTGCAAACTTGTCTAAGTCACAACATTCCAAAAAATTTAATAACATCGCTTCAACACCACCACCAACCATCTTACCCACGACAATGCCAACTTTTATCGGTTTTAACTTACTCTTCGTCATATCAGTCACACTCTTTGAAATTTGTCACTCATGATTAATAGGCGCCTGTCGGTTTCACAACCATTTTTACAGTCTTCATAAGTATCCAAAGGTCATAACTGATGCTACTTTTTTGAATGTATATTAAATCTAGATAAACCATTTCATGGAAACCAACACTGTTACGAACTGTGGCTTGCCATAGCCCAGTACAGCCAGGTTTGACACACAATCGCTGTTGGTCATACTCCGTATATGCTACCACCTCAGTTGCAATCGGCGGTCGGGGCCCAACTAAACTCATATCACCGATGACAACGTTCCATAATTGGGGAAGTTCATCAATACTATATTTACGAATGAAGCGCCCGGTCCGTGTTACCCGTGGGTCAGTCTTCATCTTAAACATTGCACCTTCGATTTCGTTGTGCTGATGCAAAGCGGCTAAAAGTTGTTCAGCATCAGTAACCATTGACCTGAATTTATAAATTTTAAACGGTTGTCGATGGCGGCCAATCCGAATTTGAGTATATAAAATTCGCCCTTGCGGATCATCCAATTTAATTGCCAGTGCAACGATCATAAATAATGGCAAAAGCATCATCAAACCACAAATACTTAACACAAGATCCAAACAACGCTTAATTATTCGATAACCGTAACGCCGCTGTAATTTCGTTTGATCAATAATAACTAATTTATTACTAAAACTATCCATTTATATCAACACCTTTAATTATTATCAGGTTTACCATAGGGAACACTTGATTTTTCTTCGTGGAACTGTAATACGCGGTGCTACAAGTGGTTCACCATTTAACAGCATCTTAGCATTTGTTGCAAAAAATTCAGGATAATAACTATTCAACCGTGCTAGCACTTGATAACCCGCATTCATTAAAAACTCTCGCTTCGGCATCAAATGTGCATCCGTCGCAATCACTTGAATGAGTCCACATCTAATTAATTCCAAGGCTGTACTTTTAATCTGGCGACCAAAATTTCCTGTTAAACTCCCAGCCGTAGCTTGAGCTAAACACCCTTGTCTCACCAGCTCATACAGCCGGGTAGGTTGAGCCATAATTTGAGCATTCCGTTCCGGATGGGCAATCACCGGAATTGTCCCTTGATTCAATAATTCAAACACAACCTGTTCCAAATAATCTGGAACAGTCTCATGCGGTAATTCTAGTAGCAAATAATGCTTGTTTTTATCAATCCCTAACAACTTTTGATTTCCATCCACTAGATCATCACCTAAATGAACCTCTTGCCCAGCAAAAATCGTAAGCGGAATCGCCTGACGTTCCAACTCTGCTTGCAATTCAACAACTGCCCGTTCAATGTTGGGACCTTCATTATGATAACGTCGATCCAGATGGTGGGGTGTTGCCAATACATAACGAATGCCATCTGCCACAGCTTGACGAGCCATCAGAACAGCTTCCGTGAGCGTCTTTGGTCCATCATCTAATCCTGGTAGCAAGTGACAATGTAAATCAATATAATCAGTGGGCATCATTACCATAATAGCCATCACTATACCCAGGCATCTTAATATTCACATCATTCAATATAGCGCCTAAAAGTCGCGCTTGTGCTTTCTTCAACGCATCTACCGCCTGCCGCACCGCAATTTTTTCAACATAATTCTGCCGAACCACTAGTACAGTTCCGTCCATCTGGTGAGCCAAAAGACGCGCATCCGTCACCGACAGTACTGGCGGCGCATCAATTATTACTAAATCTAACTTGTGAGTTGTGGCTGTCAAAAACTCGGCCATTTGTTCACTTCCGAGTAGCTCGGCAGGATTCGGTGGTTTGGGACCACTCGGCATCACAAACAAGTGCTCACCTGCTTGATAAATAGCCTCGTTCACATCATTAAGTTGTTGACTCAACCATGAACTTAACCCCCGCTGATTACTAAGACCAAACGTTTGATGGACAGTTGGACGGCGCAAATCTGCATCCACCAATAAAACTTGCAAGCCTTTTTTGGCGTATTCAACAGCTAGATTCCCACTCACAGTTGATTTTCCTTCACCCTGGACTGCTGATGTCACCATTAGTGTCCGCAATGGTCGGCCCATTGTAGCAAAGTTAAGGTTCGTTCGAATCATCTTGATCTGCTCAGTAACGACTGACATTGGTGCGGTAATAGTACTTAGTTGCACAGCCGTTTGGGCGTACTTCAATTTTCTCTTTAACATCACTACTATTTCCTTTCGCTCAAACCCGCTTGCTAATCTGCGAGTCACCCAGTGATTTGTCTACCTTCAGTTGTACAGTTTGTGTTTGCTGCTGTAATTGATGGTTAATTAAGCCCAAACTAGTTAGCTGTAATTCTTCAGTTAAAAATTCAAGTGTTTGGACACGCCGATTCGTCAATATTCGAACACTAGCAAACATTAACCCGACCAATCCCCCTCCAACAATCCCTATTAAAATATTAGCCAATTTTTTGGGTGACACTGGAGCTTGTGGTACCTCAGCAGGTGCAACAATGGTTACATTATTAACCTTAATAATATGTTGAACTTGTTTTTGGAACGTTGCAGCAATTTGATTAGCAATTACCGCACTAGCTTGAGCATTATGATCATGGACAACGATTGAGAAAACCTGTGAATTCGCCGTACTAGTCACGGTAACGGCCTGTTTCAATGTACTGAGTGATCGTTGTAATTCGCCTTTTCCAAGTAAGGACTGCCTCACCGGTTTCAAAATGACTGGATTCGTAATTAGCTCTTTATACGTAGTAATCATTTGGACATCGGCCTGCTGACCAGTCAGATCATCCCCTGCACTGGTATGTTTTCGATTCACCAAAACCTGAACACTCGCTTGATACTGTGGCTGTGCGATCCACAAAGTCACGCTCATCGCAACTAGCCCTCCTATCATTGACAAACTCACGATGGCACGACCATACTCACGAATCAATTTCATTACAAATTCAAAAGTTAGTACTTGTTCCATATAACACGCTCCATTTTCTGACAGTTGATTTTCACTAAATGAATGTCATTCATTGTAAAAAAACATTCACAACGTACGCAACAACTTTCATGAATTTTCATGAAATTCATATAAATACAACTAAATATTATTAAAGAGCTCGTTTTAAATTGACATAATCTACTAAAATGTTATATTTATTGATAGTTACTATTCAAAAAAATATAAATAGTATGATATTTTGCATTACAATTTACTTGTATTCTCTGGTAATCATCACTTATAAATACGCATCTATCGATACACATCTGTCTACGTCATGGCATCTTTTGCCACTTAATATCAAACAATAAGCTACGCTAAAAAGCCATCTAGTTAAATTGCTAACTAGATGGCTTTAATTACAACACTATCATTTCAATTTTCAGTTGTTATGTGGCCCCTTTTTGATAATGCTTCGGCGTCAAGCCACCACCGGCTAATGAGAATTTCACAGTCTGTGCGACGTTTTTGGCAATCCCTAATGCCTGAATCTCCTCAACTGAGGCGCCGGCAATCTTACTCATGGAACCGAATTTACGCAATAACTTGTTCCGTGTCTTAGGCCCCACACCGGGAATTTCATCTAACCGTGAACTCAACGAATGCTTAGTATGCACTTGACGGTGGAAAGTAATAGCGAAGCGGTGCACTTCATCCTGAATCCGTTGTAGTAAGTAAAAGCCCTGACTCTTAGGATCAAGATGCAGATGCTGGTCACCAGCCGATGCGAGTAAGTCCGCCGTCTTATGATGATCGTTCTTAACCATCGCCGCAACCGGTGTTGCAATTCCTAATTCGTTCTCTAAGACGTCCTTTGCTGCTTCGAGTTGAATTTCGCCACCATCCATCAAAATTAGGTCCGGTAACGCTGTATGCTCCTTCAACAACCGGGTATAACGCCGTCGAATCACTTCACGGGTCGAAGCTGCTTCATCCGCATGATCAACCGTCCGTAACTTATACTTTCGGTATAATTTCTTATTCGGTTGCCCGTCTGTGAAGACGACCATCGCGGAAACTAAGTCCGCCCCCTGAATATGGGAGTGGTCAAAAGCTTCAATTTTATGTCCGGCCGGAATGCCTAAAGCATCAGTAATTTCCTGCATCGCACCAGTCGTCTTACGCTCGTCCAACTCCAACAACCGGAACTTTTCTTCCAAAACAATACGCGCATTCTTTTGGGCCATATCTAGCAAATCCTTCTTCTGTCCGCGCTGGGGTGTCCGCACGGGAATACCTAGAATATCACTTAGGACCTGTTTATCTAGTCCATTGGGAACCAGTACTTCGCGTGGCAGCACATTATTCTTGCGGTTGTAAAATTGCAGGATAAAACTCGTCATTTCTTCTGGCGCCGTCGACACAACTGGAAACAACCTTTTCTCGCGTTTCATCAGCCGCGCTTGGCGAATAAAGAAGACTTGAATTGAAAGCCAGCCCTTGTCCAAGTAAAAATTAAACAAATCACGTGGCGTATTGTCATTTGAAATGATCTTTTGTTTTTCAACGGTCATCTCAATGTAATTCAATTGATCACGCAATTCAGCGGCCCGTTCAAATTCCAATTCAGCGGCGGCTTTGTCCATCCGTTTCGTTAATTGCTTTTTGACCGTTTCAACATGGCCATTTAAGAAGGTTTTGATTCGTTTGATCTGCGCGTCATACTCCGCCGTTGGTACTGTCTTGAAGCACGCACCAAGGCATTGGCCCATGTGATAATACAGACATGGCCGCTTTTGAAATCCATGACACCGACGTAACGGATAAACTTTCTGAATAAAGTTGACCGTCTCTTGAGCAGCGTAAACGTTCGGATATGGACCGAAATAATACCCACCATCTTTACGAACATCGCTCACAATTAAAATTTGGGGATCACGTTCATTAGTAATCTTGATGTACGGATAACCTGTCCCTTTTTTTAGTTTAATATTAAAATAAGGTTGGTGCTTCTGAATCAACGTAATTTCTAACAGGAAAGCTTCTTTATCCGTTGAAGTCACAATAAATTCAAAGTCCGCAATCTCCGAAACTAACCGTGCTGTCTTTCCGGTATGGCTACTTTTAAAATACGAGCGCACCCGGTTTTTCAAGTTTTTGGCCTTACCAACGTAAATAATCTGACTATTCAAATTCTTCATCAAATAACAACCCGGTAAGTCAGGTAACAAAGATAATTTATGTTCAATATGCGCGGATGCCATGTCACACCTTCCCTTCGTTTAAATTAGCATTAATAGTATACCGCCTGACAACATGTGGCTCAACCAATCGGCCTGCAAATATGATGCTAATTATGCAAACAACTGCCGGTAACAATTATTTACCAAGCCATAACCCCCAATCATCTTCGTTGACCCAAACAAAAACCGGCCGTTCAGCATAATCTGACGACCGGTTCACGTTCAAGTATTTACATTAAAATTTTTGAGAGAAAGTCTTGGGCCCGTTCTGTTTGCGGATTTGCGAAAAATTCATCAGGCGTGTTATTTTCTTGAATATAACCATCCGCCATGAACCAAATTCGATCCGCCACTGACTTGGCAAAACCCATTTCATGCGTGACCACGACCATCGTCATCCCATCCTTGGCCAACTCTTGCATAACGTTCAAGACTTCGCCAACCATTTCGGGATCTAATGCAGACGTTGGTTCATCAAACAACATCACTTCAGGATTCATTGCTAAGGCCCGCGCAATGGCCACACGTTGTGCCTGCCCGCCCGATAGACTACTTGGAAAAGCGTCCGCATGGTCATCCAACCCTACTCGTTGTAATAGCTCATGGGCGGTCTTAGTCGCCGTTGCAGCATCCGTATGTTTGACTTTCATCGGTGCTAACTTGATGTTTTCTAGTACCGTCATGTTCGGGAACAGGTTGAAGCCTTGAAAAACCATCCCCATCTTTTCCCGCAACGCATTAACACTCTTAGTATCCAGTGTCGTCAAATCTTGACCCTCAAACGCCACTTGCCCACTAGTTGGCGTTTCTAACAAGTTCAAGCACCGTAAAAAGGTACTCTTACCACCACCAGAAGGTCCAATAACCACAATCACCTGTCCGGGTTCTACTTTTTCAGTAATATCTTTTAAAACAACGTTATCACCGAAGCTCTTCGCAAGGTCTTTAACTTCAATCACTGGTTTAGTCATGTTGCATTCTCCTTTCGAAGTAGTTCAAAATACGTGAAGCCGTAAAGGTCAAGATAAAGTAGAGGACCATAATAACGACAATCGGTGCGACACCACGATACGTGTCAGAACGAACAATGTTACTTTGATAGATTAGTTCCGTTACCCCAATAATTGAGACGATCGAACTATCCTTAATCAACGTAATAAATTCGTTGCCTAGTGACGGCCAAATATTTTTGAGCGCTTGTGGCAAGACGACATACCGCATCGTTTCACCATTAGACATTCCTAAACTCCGAGCAGCCTCCGTTTGACCGATATCCACAGAATTAATCCCCCCACGAATGTATTCGGCCACATAAGCACCAGAGTTTAAAGAAATCGCAATGATCCCAGAAGTCAGGGCCGGCAAATTAACGAAGAGTCCTAATCCAAAATAGACGAACATCACTTGGACCATCATTGGCGTGCCCCGGATAAATTCAACATATGCCGTTGCTAACCAACGAATAGCGGTCTTCAGTGGGTTGCCTTTGGTCATCCGAGCTAAGGCTAGTAGAATCCCAATGATAAAACCGAAGAAAACGGAACAAACGGTAATGATTAACGTGTATTCAATCCCTGTTGCAAAAGCTTTCCAGTAATGTCCCATTGAGGTGTTAACCGTGTTGGTCTTCAGATACTTACCAGCAGCTGGCAAGTATTGCTTTTTAACTAAATTTTCTTTCTTAATTTGATCAACCGTCTTGTTAACCTTGTTAACTAAGCTAGTTGATCCCTTTCGAAACGCAATTGCTGAACTCGTTGCATCAGAACTCATATTGAAGTCGCTAGGAATTGCGACTAGATTTTTATTGTTTGAAACATAGGCTTCAGCAGACGGCTTTTCCATCGCAACCCCGTCAACTTTATGGCTTTGTAACGCCAAGATCAGGTCCGACTGTGAAGTCATACCCTTTGCTTTAGTATTCGAAGTTTGACTCTTGATGGCATTATATTGCGTAGTTCCTGTCTGGGCACCTAATGTACCACCCTTGAATGAGTCCTTATTCTTATATTTGGCTTTATCAGTCTTGTTGATAACAATGTCATAACCACCTTTATAATAAACGTGGGTGAAATCAACATTTTTCCGCCGTGATGGCGTTGGGTTCATCCCAGAAATAATCATATCGATCTTGCCAGTCTGTAAGGCAACCAATAATGAATCAAAGGACATCGACTTGATCTTCAGCTTAACCCCTAAATCTTTAGCCACCTTTTTACCGATCTGCACATCCATCCCAACGACTTTACTCTTGCCATTGACCGTCGCTTGAAATTCATACGGCGGATAATCTGGGGACGTCCCCATAATGAGGACCCCCTTCTTTTGAATCTGTTCTAACGAATTATCGGCCGCTTGTGCATGCGACTGCCCGAGCGGAACAACCGTCATGAGCAGGGCCACAATAATGGCTAACAACCACCCAAATCTTTTTTTCATATGCTTTTCTCCTCGTCTGTCATTTACAAGAATAAAGTATAACCGCTTATGATTATTTATGCAAGTATTTTTGTAAAATTCTTTATTTTATGCATAATTAGCGCTTTTATACACGTATTTGCCCCTTAATTGTGTATAAAAGACGAATAACTGACAAATGACACAAAATTTGCTATCATTAGCGGTAACCGAAAGGAATGATAACATGGCTTTAAAAGTACAACGTCAAGATAATCTTGATAAACTATTCGATAAATTCGCAATCGGTCCTGACGATAAAGATAAGCTAACCACCAAAGCCGTTCAGGAGACAATTGATGAACATGCCCAACGACAACCTAAGTCAACCGATAAACCAGTTGATCACAAATAACCAACAATGTAATTAGTAACGACTGCATCACAAAAAGAGCCTCCAACTTAACTGGAGGCTCTTTTTCGTTCTTAAGTTTACTTTATAGAAACAGCCCAGCACGCACATAATAACTTAGGCTTGTTGACTGGCTAAATTAACAAATCTTTGTGCCAATTGTCTGCATCTTTTCACGACGTTCAGCTTCTGTCTCTGGAGAAACATCACGCCAATCCACAACTGACAAGGCACCATCAAGCATCCCACTATCGTCCTTCAAGGCTAAGGCATTGTGCCAGCGAGAAATATTTAGCCCATTACCAAGATAAGCTTCATCGGCAGGAGCCACGTGCATGATATAGCCCGCATTATTTTCAAGCGGGGTTGTATAATCCGGATCAGCTTCCTTTAGAATGACTAGTTGAAATTTATTACCAATAGCACAGCTACCACCTAAACTAGAGTATTTGTTAGAACCATCATCGGTTGTTAAAATAACTTGGCTGCCTGCAGGAATCTTGTCCGCCAAATAGGCTTGAGCATCGTCTTTGATATTAATTTTCATTGAAATCATCCTCCGTATCAAAATAATTAAGTTGTGCACAACTCTTTTACAATTATTAATTTACGCCATTTGATCAGTAAATGCAATTAATTGACTCATTTGGACAAAAAAACACCCACAAATGCGGGGGTGTTTTTTGCTACTTGACCGGTTTACCATTCGGATACTTATCGTTTAGCTTGGTAATATTCTGCTGGGCAACTTCTTCAAACGGAATATCAGCCCATTCAGCGACCTGTGATAAGTACCATAACACGTCGCCCATCTGTTTTGTTAACTGATCTTTATTCAATCGTTCGCCATGAAATGTATATTTTTTAACCAAATCAACGACTTGGCCGGTCTCAGAAGCTAAGCCTAAGGATAAATTCGTCAAAACCTGTTCATTTCCATATAACGTCCGATTTGCTAATGATTGATATTCATTAAATTCCAAGTTAGTTGCCTCCCACAGTATGTGCTTCAATCCATTGCCAAATGGCATCCTTGCCTTCCTTAGTTTTAGCCGAAAACGCAATAAAATCATCTTCAGCTTGGAAGTTGAGTGTTTTCTTAATTAAGCTTTCCTGTTTATTCCATTTGCCACGCGGAATCTTATCACTTTTAGTAGCGACAACCAGCAAAGGCATCTGATAGTACCGCATCCACTCATACATAGTAACGTCATCCTTAGTGGGGGCATGCCGTGCATCCACTAGAATAACGACTCCACGCAACGTGTCCCGGCTTGTCAGGTACGTCTCGATCATTTGCCCCCACTTCTCGCGTTCCTTCTTAGAAACCTTGGCATAGCCATATCCAGGAACGTCAACAAAGTATAACTGATCTTCAACCTTATAAAAATTCAGCGTCTGTGTCTTACCAGGTTGACTAGACGTCCGCGCATAGCTATTTCGGTTGATCAAGACATTGATCAATGACGATTTGCCGACATTTGATCGACCTGCTAGACCAATTTCTGGAAAACCAGTAGTTGGGTACTGACTTGGTGCCACTGCGCTCATGACAAGTTCAACGTTATGCACTTCCATCGAATTAACTCCTTCTGCAATCATTATTGCATTCATTTTACCATAATTTTAGCGTTCACTAGGACACAACGCTCAGATTTGATTTAAACAGCATTCAGGACCGCGGATGAATGCTCATCGCGGTCCTGAATGAAAAATGCTATTACGGGCTCTTTAAAAACTTTAGGAAGCCTTTTGATCCGCTAAAACAAGTTCTGGTTCGGCATGATCAGCTACTGTCGCGCGGGTAATGATCACTTTCTTAACGTCTTCACGACTTGGAATATCATACATGATATCCCGCATGGTGTCCTCGATAATTGAACGTAACCCCCGAGCACCCGTATTGCGGGCTAATGCTTCTTGGGCAATCGCTCGTAACGCGTCATCGTTAAAATCCAGTTCAGCCCCATCTAAAGCAATCAGACGCTGATATTGCTTAACAAGCGCGTTCTTTGGTTCCGTCAAGATTCGCACCAAATCATCTTCAGTTAAACGCTCGAGCGCGGTTAAAATTGGCAACCGACCAATAAATTCTGGAATTAATCCGAATTGTAATAAGTCTTCTGGGACAACTTGTTGCATCAGACTCTTGGAATCATCCAAGACCGCATTCTTACCGTCCGTATCAGTGCCAAAACCAATCGTCTTATCACCTAACCGCCGCTTAACAATTTCTTCAATTCCATCAAAGGCCCCACCAACGATAAACAAAATATTCGTGGTATCAATTTGGATAAATTCTTGTTGCGGATGCTTACGCCCACCCTGCGGCGGCACATTTGCAATCGTACCTTCCAAAATCTTCAAGAGTGCTTGTTGAACCCCTTCACCAGAAACATCACGGGTAATAGAGACATTTTCACTCTTCTTGGCGATCTTATCAATTTCATCAATATAAATAATGCCCTTTTCGGCACGCTCAACATCGTAATCAGCATTTTGCAATAACTTCAGTAAAATGTTTTCAACGTCTTCACCCACATAACCAGCTTCGGTTAATGTCGTCGCATCTGCAATCGCAAATGGGACGTCTAAGATCCGGGCTAAGCTTTGTGCCAGGAAGGTTTTCCCAGAACCAGTAGGCCCAACTAAACTAATGTTACTCTTTTGTAATTCCGGACCATCATCAGTCTCTTCATCACTGTCAGCCATAGCCTTAACCCGTTTGTAGTGGTTATAGACCGCAACTGAAAGGGTCCGCTTCGCTTCATTCTGACCGATCACATATTGGTCCAGCTCGTCTACAATTTCTTTAGGCGTTGGAATATCTGTTAATTCATGCGTTTGTTCTTCACTAAACTCTTCATCGATAATTTCTTTACATAAATCGATACATTCATTACAGATATAAACGCCGGGGCCAGCCACGATCTTTTTAACTTGATCTTGTGATTTACCACAAAACGAGCAGTTCACAGGGCCGTTTGTCTCGGTATTCTCAAACATTCATTCTCACCTCATCGATGTATTTACATGGATTAATCATAACAGAAAAACTAAGCTAAAACCAGCTTAGACACTGTCTTCTACGTCCATTACTATAACATGGACGAACCCAAATCCGAAATTATTTGTTCAATTGTGTCGCTGAAACCGAATAATCAGCAAACTAACTGGCGACAATCGTCTGTCCTTAGTTAATTGATCCTTTGATTAGCTGCCACTATGTAAAAAAGGTTATGCCAGAATTAATCTGCCATAACCTTTAACTTGCTTACTAATTAATCCTTGTCGCTGTCATCTTTTTTGTCGTCTGCTTTAGCATTTTGCTTAGCGGAATCAGCAATTAAGTCAACGGCTTGGCGAATTGCAATGTCATGTGACAACATGTCATCAGTTAAAGCACCACGAACAGCGCTTTCTTCCATGTTGTATTGACTAGCCAAATCCTTAACTTCAGCAGCAATTTCATCCTTAGATGGTTTGATGTTTTCAGCTTCAACAACCGCTTCTAAGACTAAGTTAGTTTTAACCCGACGTTCAGCATCAGCAGCAAATTGCTTGTGCAAGTCGTCTTCAGTCGTCCCGGTTAACTTGTAATAAGTCTTAGGATCGATCCCTTGTTGTTGCATATTAGCCAAGTATTGGTCCATTTGACGATGAATATCGTCTTCCTTCATGGCATCAGGAATTGCTTGAATTTCAGCATTGTCGACAGCTTGATTTAAAGCTTCATCTTCAATGGCATCATGAGCAGCAGATTCCTTTTGTTCTTTAAGCTCATCCTTGATCTTAGCTTTTAACTCTTCAAGTGTATCAACGTCTTCGTCAACATCCTTGGCAAATTCATCGTCCAATTCAGGGAGTTCCTTAGTCTTAACTTCGTGAACTGTAACCTTGAAAGTAGCTTCTTTATCTTGTAAGTCTTCGGCTTGGTAATCCTTAGGGAAGGTCACCTTAACTTCAGTTTCGTCACCAGCTTTAACACCAACTAATTGGTCTTCAAAGCCAGGAATGAATGAGTTAGAACCTAATTCGAGTGAATAGTTTTCAGATTCGCCGCCTTCAAAGGATTCGCCATCAACGAATCCTTTAAAGTCGATAACCACCGTGTCACCGTTAGCGGCAGGTTGGTCTTCCTTCAAAACTAATTCAGCCTGTTTTTCACGCCGTGATTCTAATTCAGCGTCAACGTCCTTAGCATAGACCCGCGTGTTTTGACGCGTAACACTAAGTTCTTTGTATTGACCAAGCTTAACTTCTGGTTTAACCGTAACAACGGCTTTTAAAACCCACGGCTTACCTTTTTCCATGCTGTCAACATCAATTTGAGGTTGATCAACTGGTTCAATTTCAGTTTCCTTGATTGCTTCTTCATATGCCTCTGGGAGCACGATGTTTAAAGCATCTTGATAAAGGGCTTCTTCACCGTACATTTGATTGAAGATTTGACGTGGAACCTTACCCTTACGGAAACCAGGAACGTTTAAGTTCTTTTTAGTCCGTTGGAAGGCCTTATCAATACCTTCACTAATTTTGTCAGCACCAATTTCGAATGTTAATTCGCCTTGGTTGCCTTCTTTCTTTTCCCACTTTGCAGCCATTGTATTCCCTCCGAAACATTATAATTTCTACAATTCTAGTCAATTGCATACTTGTTAAGTTTAACCTATCGTCCCCGTAAAGTAAACCGAATTGGTTAAAAAAGCGCGTAAGCACGCCATTGATTGTTAATTTCTTAAAAAAAAGCGACTTGGAAGAAGACTTCCAAGTCGCTTAGATCAATCAATGAAAATCAGTTAGAGATTAGTCATCAATTTCTGAAACAACACCGGCACCGACAGTATGACCACCTTCACGAACCGTGAACTTGGTACCCTTTTCGATGGCAGCTGGTTGAATCAATTCAACAGTGAACGTTACGTTGTCACCAGGCATAACCATTTCAACGCCGTCTGGCAATTCAATAACACCAGTGATATCAGTGGTGTGGAAGTAGAATTGTGGACGATAGTTTGAGAAGAATGGCGTATGACGGCCACCTTCTTCTTTGCTCAAGATATAAACTTCACCCTTGAACTTCTTATGCGTCTGGATCGAACCTGGCTTAGCTAAAACTTGGCCACGAACAACTTGTTCACGGTTAACACCACGCAATAACGCACCAACGTTGTCACCGGCTTCACCTAAGTCAAGCGTCTTACGGAACATTTCAAGACCCGTAACAGTTGACTTCAGAACATCTTCGTGTAAACCAACGATTTCAACTTCATCGCCGACTTTAACAGTCCCACGGTCAATACGACCAGAAGCAACAGTCCCACGACCAGTGATTGAGAAGACGTCTTCAACAGGCATCAAGAATGGCTTTTCAGTATCACGAACTGGAGTTGGGATGTATTCATCAACAACATCCATTAAGTGCATAATAACCTTTTCTTGTTCTGGGTCGCCTTCAAGAGCTTTAAGCGCTGAACCACGGACAACAGGAATATCGTCACCAGGAAAATCGTATTCTGAAAGTAATTCACGTACTTCCATTTCAACCAAGTCAACTAATTCGTCATCGTCAACAAGATCAGTCTTGTTTAAGAAGACAACGATATAGTCAACACCAACTTGGCGAGCCAAGAGGATGTGTTCACGCGTTTGTGGCATAGGACCATCAGTTGCGGCAACAACTAAGATCGCACCGTCCATTTGAGCGGCACCAGTGATCATGTTCTTAACGTAGTCAGCATGTCCTGGGGCATCGATATGAGCGTAATGACGCTTTTCAGTTTCGTATTCAACGTGGGCAGTGTTGATAGTAATACCACGTTCACGTTCTTCCGGAGCAGCATCGATAGAAGCAAAGTCTTGTTCTTTAGCCAAGCCTTTAGATGCTAATACCTTAGTGATTGCAGCGGTCAAAGTAGTCTTCCCATGGTCAACGTGGCCAATAGTACCAATGTTTACATGGGGTTTTGTTCTTTCATAATGTTCTTTTGCCATTAATGAAACCTCCTGTGATTTTCGCAAGAATAGTGCCGAGGCCAAAATGGTCTCAACAATTCTTTAGTTAGTATTATACTACATCCTAGTGAAAAGGCCAAATCGCGCACCCATCACTGAGAATCCTTAAATATTATATATAGCCTAATCTGATTTGTAAACAGATATTATTCAAAAAATTGATTTTTTGTTAGGAAATTCTTATTAAACACGCTTACTACTGCAAATCAAGACTAAATTGCTGAATTTTTTGTTGAATTTTCATCATTTTTTCTATTTTATCTCCCATGACGGTCACCGCCCGTCCCGTCTGTTGCCAGATTAAAACATCGATCCACGCCGCTGGATCAGTAATAACTGCTTGGGCTTGCGGATATAAATACATTAATTGCAATTGTAAAAGTTCCCGTAAGTTTTCATACAGAAAAACATCTTGATTGCCGAGGCGCGCTTTCAAAACTCGATAAACCGCCATGCTGGCCTCATCCTGACCAAATGCTGATAGTTTCGCTGGGCACAATGTTAGCATTTCATCGTTGAGTAGCCATTGCATCTTAACCATTTCTGGCACGCGTAAATTATATAGCGTATAAAGAACCTCAACCCGCGTTAAAGGGTGCAAAAATGGATCCACTAATAGAAATTTAGCGGCCGTTAAGTAACGTTGGTACGTCAAATGATGGGCTGCTTGTAAACTATCGGCATGCTGCCGCGTCGGCTGATCGGATAGATGATAGAAATGCCGCATCGTTGTCGTTAAAGTCGTTGCAACCGTCTGTTCAGCATTAGTCTCCGCTGCATCTAGGGTTGCAAGCATCGTTTTTGTCCAACCACTTGATTTACGGGCCATGATCACGATGCGAGCCATAATGAAATCATGATTCGCAATGAGCGCCGTTATATAGAGTTCCGCAGCCCCATCGGTTGCTAAATACTGTGATTCAAATTCACTAGCATAACTAGCAGCGGCCACGTATTGTTGATCCGCGACCAATGCTTGTACCAAATGATAATTGATTGATGCCGTTTGTTGAGTTTGATAAACCTGCTCCCACAAACTGGCTGCCTGAGACCACTCCTGAGCTTGGCTGGCTTGCTCGGCTGCTAATTGTGTTTCAGATACCGTCACTTGATTTCGCCCCTCTTCATTGCTACTAAAAAAGTCGGAAGCAACTTCCGACTTTTTTATGATTAAGCTTTGGCGTCACTTTCAGCTGGTGTGGCTGGTTTAGCCTTCTTAGTCCGACGATGGTGCTGATTAACTTCCATAATAACTGGTAAGATAACTGGATGCCGCTTTGTTTGATCCCATAAATAATGGTTCAACTTTTCACGCACCGCTTGTTTGAGGTGGCCCCAATCAAACTCTTTGTTATCCAGATTTTCCTGCACCGTTGTTTTAACTAACTCAGCGCTTTCCTGCATTAAGTCTTTACTCGTCTTGACATACACAAAACCACGCGAGGTAATCTTGGGTGTCGCGATAATCTTCTTCTTCTTCCGATCAATCGTGACAACCGCCACAAAAATACCGTCTTCTGACAAGATTTTACGATCACGTAAGACAATGTTACCGATATCACCAACACCGATACCGTCAATCATCGTATCACCAACTTCAACGGAGCCGGCTAAATGCATGGTATCCCCATCATAAAGTAATTGGTCCCCTTTAGCTGCGATCAAGACATGGTCATCTGGAATCCCAACTTCGCGGGCAAAGTCAGCATGTGCATCCAACAGTCGGTATTCGCCTTGAATGGGAATAAAGTACTGTGGCTTCATCATGTTGATCATTAATTGTAAGTCCCGTTTGGCGGCATGGCCCGACGAATTCATTTCATCCGCAATTGCTTTAACATCCGCGTCAGCGCGATAGATCATATCACGTGTCTTCGCGACCACGGTTTCCATCGAATGCGATGGTGTCGTCGTAATAAAGACCAAGTCACCCTTTTCGATATTGACCTTGCTCTCCTGCTTATTCGCCATCCGCTGTAGCGCTTTGATGGGTTCACCCATTCGTCCCGTCTGCAAGATAACCACTTGTTCAGGCTTAAGCTTGTCAATTGACTGAAGCGGAACAACAACATTTTCAGGCATGTGTAGCTTGCCCAAATCAATAGCCGTCTTCACGATACTCTCGACATCACCAGGCATCAAGGCAACTTTTCGATCCGATTTCGAGGCGGCATCCAGAACCTGCTGGATGCGCAAAATATTAGAAGCTACTGATGCCACAATAATCCGCCCAGGATGATACTTAAAAGTCTCTAGAACGCAAGCCGCAATTTCACGCTCACTTACAGGCTGCTCGTAGTTTTCAGCATTGGCTGAATCGCTAAGCAGTGCCAAGACACCTTTCGAGCCAATTTCTGCTAAGCGTGCAAAGTCAGTCTGGTAGTCACCCGCCGCAGTGGGATCAAACTTAAAGTCACCCGTATAGACGACTTCACCAGCATTCGTTTGTAACACGATCCCCATTGAGTCAGGAATTGAATGTGTCGTCCGGAAAAATGAAACCGTCACTGAACCAAAATCAATTTCAGTCTTCTCGTTAATCACGTGAAAATCATTAAATTTTTTAGCCTTGGGATCCTTCTGCAATTGAATCTTAGCAAGTTCAATCGTCAATTCTGAGCCGAATACGGGCACGTTAAACTCATTTAAAAAGTATGGTAACGCACCAATAGCGTCAGCATGGCCGTGAGTTAAGAAGACGCCGACGATTCGATCAGCATTTTCCCGCAAATAACTGAAATCTGGAATCACAATATCAATTCCTAATAATTCGTTTTCCGGGTACTTTAGTCCACAATCTAAAATATAAATATCGCCATCGACTTCGACAGCATACATGTTTTTACCGTTTTCACGGACCCCGCCAAACGGGGTAATTTGAATTTTACTACTCAATTATTTCACCTTGATTCTTCTAAATGTTTAATGTTTGAAAAAGTTGTGTTGTCTGCTCAGTACTTAGCGGCAAAATCGGCAAACGTGGATTACCAACAGGTTGCCCTAAATGATTCAATGCCGCCTTGACGGGCGATGGTGATGGTGCGCTGAATAGTGCGCTCATCTTCGGCGTTAAATCGCGTTGATACTTTGCCGCCATCGCAATATCGCCTTGATCAATGGCGCTGAACATCGCCGTCATTTCGTCACCATAAATATGACTAGCCACTGAAATAACACCAGCACCACCAATTTCCTTAGCAGCTAAGCTTTGTGTGTCTTCACCCGTGTAAACCAAAAAGTCAGCTGGTGCATTCTCAACAATGGCGCCAAATTCTTCCATCGTTGCACACTGCTTGATGCCAATTATATTCGGATGCTGCGCTAGCGTTAATACCGTTGACACATCCATTTTCACAACGACCCGGCCTGGAATATTATAGATAATTATCGGTAAGCCACCCTGATCAGCAACCGCCGTAAAGTGCGCAATCATCCCAGCTTGGTCCGGCTTGTTGTAATAAGGAACAACCACTAAGGCTGCCTCTATCCCCTTGATCTGACTAACCTTCTTGGTAAACGCAATCGTGGCAGCAGTACTATTAGAACCAGTTCCAGCAACGATTGGAACCCGACCATCAACGATGTCAGCGGCTTTCTTCAATAAAGTTAACTTTTCATCTTCTGTTAACGTCGGTGCTTCACCAGTGGTGCCACCCACCAAAATTCCTTGTGTACCATGTGCTAATAAATGTTCAATCAAACTCGCTAACCGCTTTTCATCCAATTGTTGGTGATCATCGAAAGGGGTCACCATTGCGGTCATTAAATCAACGTTTGCAAAGTTCATGATCTAAAAACTCCTCTATTAAAATTTACAAGTACCAGCGTACCTGTTCCGATTAAGTAACTCTCCCCAGTTTACCACATTTTAAAGTAAAGCAATAGTTAGACCATTCTTAGACAATTTAATGAGCGCGTTGATGCCTAAAATAAATCAACCATAAACCTAGCGCCATAAGCTGTAAGCCAGCAGTGACTAAAAAGATGGGTTGATACCCCCACCAGTTGGCAACTAGTACGGCCAAGCCTGGGCCGACGACGTTACCACACGCTTGTGCTGACTGGTTCAAACTGAAAACACGACTAAAAGCAGCGTGCGGAACGTGTTCAACGGTCATCACTTGAAGCGCCGGTAATAGTGCCGCATCCGCAATACCGAGTAGTAACCGTAGAACGACCAGCTGAGCCACATGGTGAACCATACTGGTTAATAGTAAGTCAACGATTGCTAACGTCAAAAAAATAAGCAGACAACGATTCGTACCTAACCGATCTAAAATACGGCCAACCTGATTAGCCATTAGAATGGTAGCGATACCCGGTGCAGCAGCTACTACCCCGGTCATCCAAACGATTGTTTGTGTCGATGCTTGGGGAGCCAAGTCCCCAACTAATGAACTTAACAGTGGCGTCACCGCGTTTGTCGTTGCTTGCACAACTAACAACGATGTTAATAAAGCAATGACAAAGTTTCCACCTAATTGTTGTAAAACTGGCCGTAATGGTATTAGTGACGCCCGACTAACGGGCGTCACTGTCTCCTGCACACCCCACCATGTCATGACAAATACTAGGGCCATCAAGCCGCTGGTTACCATAAAAGCTCCCCGGTAACCTACTGTATTAGCAAGAACACTGCCTAATAACGGTCCCATCAATGTGCCACTAATACTGCCCGTCACTAACCTACTTAACCACTGTCCACGCCGTTCAGCCGGTGCTGTAACTGAGATCAGCGCATTGGCGTTATTGATATAGCCCGAAAAGGCCCCCTGAGCCGCTCGCAAAATTAACAGCACCGCTACGTTAGGGGCCAAGCCTACCCCTAAGATCGTCAATGTCATCATGCCAGCTGCGCGTAGACACATCAATTTACGTCCCTTTTGATCAGCTAACTGCCCCCACAATGGTGCGACCAGCGCTTTACAAGCATAAGTAATCGCAAAAGCACCCGCACCTAAAAAATTCAACTGATTCGTAGTGTAGTCTCCCAAAGTCTGAATATATAACACAATAAATGGTAACGTCATCGCATTACCCAAATCTGTAATCAAACTGCCAAACCATAGAACCCGAAAATTACGGGTCAACATTACCGTCGCCTCCATGAAATCCCCTCAATCACTTTTGAATAAGAAAAAGTATACCGAACGGTTGTTTGGGATTGATAAAGTTTATGTATTGTTTCTGTAATTTTTCGAACAAAAAAAGAACCACCCGTAGGCAGTTCTCATAATCTTAATATTAACGACGAAGACCAAGACTTTGGATTAAGTCACGGTAACGGTTAACGTCTTCTTTACGAAGGTAAGCTAACAAGTTACGACGGTGACCAATTTTCTTCATCAACCCACGTTGTGAATGAAAATCCTTCTTGTGAACCCGTAAATGTTCGTTTAATTCGTTGATGTCTTCCGTTAAAACTGCAACTTGGACTTCAACAGAACCAGTATCGCCTTCGTGACGAGCATACTTGTTAATAAGCTCCGTCTTCTTTTCGCGTGAAATTGCCATGTGTTTCAACCACCTTTCAAATAATTGCCCTAAACTGAGTAAATCGTTGGTGGTGCACGAAAAACTAAGTAAAGGGTTGCTGAACACTTGATATAGTCTAGCAAACTAAGGACTAAAAAGCAAGTTTGAATACATATCAAGATAAATTACTTTACACATAACGGTTGCATTCAGGCCAGGGCTTATGTATAATAGCATTTGTTGAAAAAATGATGGAGGTGAATCTGATGCCAATTATCAAATCCGCTATTGAACGCGTGAAAACAAACAATAAAGCAAACGTCCGTAACACCGCCCAAATGAGTGCGATGCGGACTGCTGTTAAAAAATTTGAAGCTGCTAAAACTGCTGGTGCCGACAACGTCGACGATTTATACTTAGCAGCAACTAGCGCAGTTGACAAGGCTGCTTCTAAAGGTCTTATCAAGCGCAACAAAGCTGCCCGTGACAAGTCACGAATGGCCGCACGTTACGCTAAATAAGCTAATTTTACGCCCGAGCATTGCGACGGCGTTTTTTTGTACCTTCAGCCAAATAAAAGATAGACTGCCAAGATTTAAAAAATCTTGGCAGTCTATCTTTTTAAGGTAACCGCTATCGCCTACATCCATCTTGATAACAACCTTGCTAAAGTTTAACGATTAAACTTCAACCAGGCATCTGTCAGAAATCCTAGTACATTGCCTCATCAATCCAGTGTGAGAATTAGCGCTCACTAGTAAAGACTCAGCCGTCGCTCGCAAATCTAGGCATGGGGTCCAGCCATCGCTCGCCGCTCATTAACAAATTGAACCATGAACAATTCAAAAAGCAATTCGGGATCGCGCTGAGTCGTTTTCATCTGTACTTCTGTTTGTAATAATCCCAAGTAAGCTGCTCGTAATGCGGCCTGATCAAAGTGGCGGACCGTCTGCATCGCCAACTTGACCCGATATGGATGCACTTTGAGTGTACTAGCTAAACTGCCCTGACTGTAACCGGCCCGGGCCATAATTTTAACTTGTAATAATAAGCGAAACTGTCCCAATAAAATGGCATTGATTTTTAACGGTGCTTCCTGAGCCGCCACGAGCTCGTGATACAGTTCAACAGCTGGTTGTGTCCGATATCGTAACACGTCGTTGACCAAATCAAAGACATTCTGTGTCAACGACTTAGTGACTAAGGATTGAACCGCCGCCAAATCAATTTGTTGGGACTGCGCCGCATAAATCATTAGCTTAGGCAATTGCCCCATAATCAATCCCAACTGTCCATCCGTTCGATTAACCAATTCTTGTAGTGCGTCAGCATCAATTCGAATCTGCTTTTCGTCCAGAGCTGCCTGTACATAACGTTGCGTTTCAACCTCAGACACTTGATTGATTTCAATCATTGTCGCTTGCTTTTTCAAAGTTTTAACAAGTTTTTTGCGCGCATCCAACTTCTCATAAGGTGCCATGAGCACCAAAATAGTCGTGGGCTCTGGTTGTTCAAAATAATGCTGTAGCGATTCTAAATCGTGATCAACTTTGGTCTTTTTATTCTCACCCGTTAAAAAATACGGATGATTAATAAAAACCAAGCGCCGATCACCAAAAAACGGCGCTGACATTGCATCATCCAAAGCAACGGCTACCGGTGTCGTTTCCATGTCATAACTGCCGACGTTCATCGTTTGTTCTTCACTTGGAATTTGTTGCATCAACGCTTGTTTGAGCTGATCGGCTAGGTAGTCAACCGTTCCCAAAATAACATAGATCGATGCTAATTCACCTTTGCGAATCGATTTTAACGCTTGTTGTGCGTTGATGACGATCACCCTCCTTTAAAAATGTTTGCCAACGGCCCGGCCGATGATTAAAAAAGCGATACGTAATCATTCCTTGTAAAGCCGTTGAATAAGTCTCTATATGTTGAGCTGTTAATGTCGTCAAGGTTTCCTGATTGGGATGACCATAACGATTATGGCGTCCCACCGATAACACACCACGTTGGACGCCCAATTGTCGCAATGCCAGTGGATCAGACGCCGTTTTACTACCATGGTGGCCTAACTTGAGCACGTCCACGCGCAGTTGGGGATAGCGGGCGACGATTGCCCGTTCCCCTGCCCGGTCAAGATCACCGGTAAACATAAAACGCTGCTGTCCATAAACACCCGTCAGCACTAACGAATCTTCATTCTCAGCACGCCCAGGTTTAAACGGATGGACAGCCACTAAACCATCCGCAAATGTTTGGCCAGCGAGGGCCTCAACCACTTTCGGCCGCTTTTGAGCTGGTAGCAACAATTTCTGAAACTTAGCTAAATGTGCCATCCCCGCTGGAACTACCACCTGCTTAACTGGCATCAGTCGTAATAGCTCGCCCAAATCACCGATATGATCAACATCCTTGTGTGACAAATAAACTGTATCTAAGTGTCTGATCCCTAGACGATGTAAATAATTGACTGTAATGGTTTCAACACGTGATTTAGGAGTTAGGCCATCATCTTGCCAGCGTGGCCGTGGAAAATGCAATTGTCCACCGGTATCAATCAAACTGACCTGACGATTAAACGGTTGGCGAATCAAAATCGAGTCGCCTTGGCCAACATCGATAAATTGAACAGTGCCATGCAGTGGGAAGCGCATACTGATACCAAAACATGTATATGCTAATAATAATCCCCAACAATACCGACGTTTTGGTGTTCGTAATAGCCATAAACTCAGCAAACTGAGCCCCCACGCCCACAGCGCATTCGGTTGACCAATGACCAGTAATCCCGGCCAATGACTGACCCAATCAAGCCAATTCTGAAAGCTCACCAAAACCCACTCACACATACTGGTGACTAATGGGAATACTAAGCCCACGCTAGCTCCAATGACGGTTACTGGTAGCAATACCCAACTAAAAATCGGCGCCACTATTAAGTTAACCACTAGTGACCACAGGTGCCACTGGGCAGTTGCCACCAATAACACCGGTAAACTAATAACTTGAACCCAGACGGCTAGTCGCCACGTGGGCAAGCCCGGCATTAAGATGAGCAATAACGCCAGACCATAACTGAGCTGACCACCTAACTGACTCAATACTAAGGGATTATGGACGATTCCGATTATCAGTGCCATACTCCAACCACTCAACGAACCACTCGATTGCCGTGTCAGCAGTTGCCAAACAATCGGCAAGGCCGCCGTCACCACTGCTCGTTGTAAGCTATCGGCACCACCACCCAGCACAAGGTATGCTGGTAAAAGCCCTAGCAACCAGCAGTCAATGGCTTGGTGACTTAAATGTAACCGCAGCAACAGCCATTGTAAAAATGCAACCAATAAAATAACGTGCATCCCCGACAAACTAAATAGATGCAACAACCCCAGCTGTTGTACTGCACCCATGGTCGCCTGAAAATCCGCCGGCCGCATCCCCACTAATAAGCTGGTTGCATAGCGACTGAGCGTCGGTGGGAGCCGCTGACACGTCTGAAAAAACATTTGTCGCCAACGATGTAATTGGTCAAGCAGTCGTCCCCAACCACGCCGCGGTGCCGTCCTAACTTGCTTGACAGCCGTTACAGTGAGTTGGCGTGCAATCCCTTGACTACGATAATATTTGGGCGCGTCAAACTGACCTGGATTCGTTGGTGGTGCAATCGCATCAAGTTTGCCTTGCACCCGCCACATCGTTCGTCGAGCAATCTGGCTCAATTGTTGTTTTTCAGTCGCTCGTTTCAATTGGCCCTTGACTAATAATTTACCCACCGGACTCGTAGCAACCATCTGATACTGACTACCACGTAGCGTAATTGCATCCGGTTGAACCGTCAAATTAATCGTTACCATCTGACTGGGCTGCCGAACCAAGTTTGTAAAACGTTGGTTTTGCCAACTCAACCAACCGACCATGGGCACTAAACAGAGTATCGTCACCAGTAAGCAATGACGATCTCGTAATCGCACGACTCGCCATAACCAGATGAATAATAATCCAGCCGCAAGCCATTGTTGGTCAACTAACCAACTACTAAGTAAACCGCACGCAATTGCGGCAAAAAACAGTGCTCGCAACTAGTCACGGTCTAATAAGATTTGATCAAGATTCAACTTATCTAAGTCTGATTGATCAAGCTTAACTTGTTGCAACGCCACGTGTTTCCGTTCAATCAAGGACATCGCATAAGCATCATTATGATAATTACGTAAATAATGAATTTTCTGAATTCCAGCTTGTAACAGCATCTTCGTACATTGCAAACAAGGAAAGTCAGTGACATAGATCTCAGCACCAGCTGTCGCTACCCCAAACTTGGCACATTGCAAAATCGCATTCATTTCCGCATGAATCGTCCGCACACAGTGCCCATCAACCAAATAGCAGCCTTCATCAATGCAATGCACGTCACCAGATACTGAGCCATTGTAGCCGCCCGCAATAATTCGTTTGTCGCGGACGATCGTCGCGCCGACCGAAAGTCGTTCACACGTGCTCCGACTAGCCAGTAAGACCGCCTGCATCATAAAATATTGATCCCATGGAATTCGTTGATCTCTCATTACTTTATGCCTCACTTTCAATGACAGTAGTATACCAAATTGTTTGCTTTGAAACTAGACGGTCAGTTGGTCTTTATACTTCGCCACTGTTTTTTCACCAAAGCCACTAACATTTTTCAAATCATCGATCGTCTTAAAATTACCATGTTGCTGGCGATAATCAATAATTTTTTCCGCTTTCTTTTGCCCAATCCCACTTAATTTTTGTAAAGCAGCCACATCCGCAGTATTAAGATTAACCTTATCCGTCGACGAATGAGCACCCCCAGACACTTCCAAATTAGAACTAGATGATGGCGTCACCGGTGGTTTGACCACAGTTAAAGGCTGTTCACCCTTAACTGGTACGTAAATAACTTGTTGGTCAGTGACTTTAGCAGCCAAGTTAACTTGCTGAGCATCGGCTTGTGGCTGCATGCCTTGCGCCAACTGAATGACATCTGCCACCCGCATACTTGCTGTAATTTGATACAACCCCGGCTTATTAACTGCCCCCTTAACATCCACATACCCTGGTAAATCATTGCCTGCCTGACTGCCAGCCGGATTCACTGGTACTGTTCCCGTTGCCGACGTACTAGTGGCCGTTGTTGAACGCGCACTTGTCCTATCGCCTACTGATTCTGAACTAGCCAGGAACTCATTGGGAACAGCTGATTGCGGTTGTCTAAGCTGACTAAGGGCCCACCCCGTTATCAAAATAATGATAAGCGCACTACCAATTCCAACGATACGCCAATGTGCTTTAAGTAATTTGATCCAAGTCATCATTTATTTTCACCCCTTCGACTCATAGTTACGAAGAAGGCGTCTCAGACCATGAAAAAAGTTTGGGTTTTATCCCAAACTTTTTTCTAACTTGAACCCAATTTTAATTCGGATGGGTCTGCAAATAATGAACCGCCTGTTTAAAAGACGTCACCGGAATGACTTTCATGTTCGGTGCGTACTTTTTAGCGGTCGCTTTGGCTAACTGATAATTAGTTTGCCCTTTTTCTTCAACGGCTAACAACGCTTTGGTTGGCTTGACATACGGTGCAAAGAAAATCGTTGCGCCCGCGCGTTTTGCGGCAATCACTTTCTTATCAATCCCGCCAATTTCACCAACTTGACCATTTTGATCAATGGTTCCGGTACCAGCAATCTTACGTCCATGCCGTAAGTTCTGATTGGTTAATTGTTGGTAAATTTGCAAGCTAAACATCAATCCGGCTGAAGGCCCGCCAATTTGGCCGGGATCAACCTTAACCGGGATAGTCGTTGTAACTTTGATATTATCGGTCAACCCAATCCCGATGCCAGCACGGTCGGTGCTCAACTTGACCAAGGGCGCGGTGGCCTGCTTAGTATCGCCATTACGCCGATACGTAATCGTTACCCGGTGGCCCACACCCTGCCGACCAATATAGTGTTGATAAGCACTCGCCGTATTGAAATGGTGTCCATCAACTTTTGTAATGGTATCACCAACTTTTAATTGGTGCTTAAACTTCGAATTAGGCTGGACGGTTAAAACATAAATTCCTTGATAAGTCTTATGATAAGCTTTATGGGCGGCCGAATACGCCGTCGCAATCGCCTCATTGATCGCACTACGCATATAAAACTTTTGAACGCGATTATAGGTCGCGTCATCCTGACCGCCCGTCATCTCCTGCGCACTAACCACATCATAATGAGGATTCAATTGTGCATATAACCACAGTATAGGTGTCGCCGGCGCTTCTGCCACCGAAGTCAACATAAATCTGCCACGGTGACGATCTGGATGACGTTTAACGGTGACAAACGATTTTAAGTTATCCGCACTTCCCGGGCCTTCAATATAGTACGGTAACGGTACCAAAAAAAGGGCCAGAACCACCAGTACGACGACTAGTAAACCCCAATACCGGCTTAACAGCTGTCGTACTTTAGTCATTTTGATCATTTCCTAAACGTTGATGTAGTTTTTGTGCCACCGCGGTTGGGACATACTTCGAAACATCCGCCCCCATCTTAGCGACTTCCTTAATTAAACTAGACGAAAAGTAAGCATACGGCGGTCGAGCAATCAAACAAATCGTTTCGATCGTCTCATCTAGCGACTTATTCATCCACGCGATGTCACGTTCATAACCAAAATCTTGCTCATTACGCAACCCACGCACTAACACGGTGGCGTGGACGCTCACCATAAAATCAACGGTCAATCCCGTCGCTGCTTGCACTTCAACATTGGGTAGCTCCGCGACTTCATCACTGATCATCGCTACCTTTTCAGCCATCGTAAACAAGGGTTGCTTACTCGTATTGACCATCACAGCGACAATCAGGTGGTCAACAAACCGACTAGCACGCTGGATCATATCTAAATGTCCACGCGTAATCGGATCAAAACTTCCTGGAAAAACTGCTGTCACCATAACTTACCCAACCTCCGTTACTTTTTGGTAAATGGTAATAACTGTAATACCATAATCTTGTTGCCGAACCAATTCAAAACCTGACAATGTCACCGGCAAGTTCGCATTGGCATCAGTTTCACAGACAATTCGACAACCCGAATTCAGTAATCCCAATGTATTACAACGTTGAATATCCTTAACAATTTGCTGTTTAGCATACGGCGGATCTAAGAATACCCAATCAAAGCGTTCATGTTGAGTTGCTAACCGGTCTAAAACTCGTGCAGCATCCCCCTTAATGACTTCAAAACGGTCGGGTGCTTTCGTGACAGCAATATTATCCTTAATTGTCTTGATAGCTTGGTACTGCCGATCAATCAAGACTGCCCGGGCCACTCCCCGTGAAACGGCTTCAATACTCAAACCGCCACTACCCGCAAACAAATCTAGGGACTGTCCGCCATCAAAGTAGGGCCCAATAATATTAAAAACAGCTTCTTTTACTTTATCTGTCGTTGGCCGGGTTTGCATTCCTGGTACGGCTTTTAACCGCCGGCCACCAAAGTCTCCTGCTACAATTCGCATCTCATCTTCACCAACTTAATCCTCATCATCGTCATCCGGTGCTCCGGTCGTGGTCGGTTTAAAGAACCCTTGATCCACGCGTTCACCAAAGTTCATAGCAACGTCCGGTCGGTATGACGGTTCAACCTTACGAACAAAATTTAATTTTTTGATTTTAGTGGTTGCCGCTGGAATCTGATTTTCATCCATGTACAAGACCACATAATGTTCCTTGCGTGATTGGTATTGAATTAACCCAAACCGCTTTAATTGGCGCACCTGCTTCATCGAATGCATATAGACGATGAGCGACCGGCGCGGTTTAACTGTAAAATCCATCGAACCTCCCCCCTTCTACTAGCGTTGTTGTTTAAATGTTAGGCTAGATTCCGTATTTCGTCAACTAAGTTCTTTAGTTCCATGTTGAATTTCAGCATTTCGCTAGCCTGTTAGACGACCTAAATCAAAAAATCACTAGTAGCCGGAGCCACTAGTGATCCACTTAAAGCACGGTTATTGTGGTGCAATTTCTAATAATAAATCGTCTGTCTGAATCACATCACCCGCATTGACATAGATGTGTTCAATGACGCCGGCTTCTGGTGCTTGAATCGTCGTCTCCATCTTCATCGCTTCAGTCACGAGTAATGGTTCGCCCTTCTTAACGGTCTGGCCTTTCTTAACCAATAACTTCAGAACGGACCCGCTCATCGTTGCACCAATTTCATTCTCGTTAGTTGGCTCCGCTTTGCGTGTGCTCGTTGCCGACTGATGAATCGCATTATCCTTGACCATAATTTCTTGGTTCTGACCATTGATACTAAAGTAAAGTGTCCGAACCCCATCAACATCGGGATCGCTAATTTGGTTGAGCTTAACAATCATGGTCTTGCCCTTCGCCAATTCAATATTGACGGTTTCACCCAGCCGCATTCCTTGGAAGAAGGTTGGTGTGTCTAATAAGGAGACATGGCCATACCGTTTGTGACTGGCATTGTAATCCATGAAGACTTTTGGATACAGGATGTAGCTCAAAACCTCCTGATGATTGGCTTCATGGCCAAGCTTAGCTGACAATTCTGCTTTCACGGCGGCAAAGTCAGCCGGTTTAGCTAAACTACCTGGTCGAACAGTCAGCGCTGGATGATCCTTCAAAATAATTTTTTGCAATTTCTTTGGAAAACCACCAACTGGTTGTCCAATATTACCAGCAAAGAAGTTGATCACTGAAGCTGGAAAATCAAGCTTAGTACCATGATCATAAACATCCGCTGGCGTCAATTGATTTTCCATCATGAACAAGGCCATATCACCCACAACCTTCGAACTCGGGGTCACTTTGATGATATCACCGAACATATCATTGACCGTCGCATACATCGCCTTGACCTCTTCCCAACGGTCACCAAGACCAACCGCTTTGGCTTGTTGTTGCAAGTTAGAATATTGACCACCAGGCATTTGCGTCTGATAGATATCCGTTTGCGGCCCAGTCATCCCATTTGAAAAGTCTTGATAATATGGTCGGACACCTTGCCAGTAACGATTAATAGCTTCGACATTATTAATATTAACGTCTGGTTGACGATCATTGTGCGCTAACGCGTAGTATAACGAACTCATTGAGGGCTGGCTCGTTGTTCCTGACAGTGAACTGGCTGCAACGTCGACCACGTCAACACCAGCTTCCACGGCCCGCGCATAGGTAAAAATACCATTACCAGTCGTATCATGCGTATGCAGATGGACTGGAACCGTCAACGCTGCTTTCAACGTTGCCACTAATTCGTATGCGGCTTCTGGTTTCAATACCCCCGCCATATCTTTAATAGCAATAATATCAGCACCAGTTGATTGCAAATCTAAAGCCAGCTGCCGGTAATAATCGAGATTATACTTCTGTCGATCAGGATCCATAATATCCCCAGTATAACAAATCGTCGCTTCAGCAATCTTGCCCGTCTCCTTGACGGCTTGAATACTCTTTTCCATCTGTGGAATCCAATTCAAGCTGTCAAAAATACGGAAGACATCAATCCCACTCTTAGCAGCTTCTAAGATGAATTCCCGAATCACATTATCGGGATAGTTTTGATAACCAACCGCATTCGACCCACGGAATAACATTTGGAAGAGTGTCCGGGGCATCGCCTGCCGAAGTTCTTTTAACCGGTTCCACGGATTTTCATTCAAGAACCGATAGGCTACATCAAATGTTGCTCCGCCCCACATCTCATATGAAAACAGTTGTGGCAATGCCTTTTGTGACGCAGCAGCAACGGCCAGCATATCCTTCGTCCGCATTCGGGTTGCAAACAAGCTTTGATGTGCATCACGCATCGTCGTATCCGTTAATAACACTTGCTTTTGTGCTAGTAACCACTGCCGCAAGCCCTGAACACCCTGGTTGTCCAAGATGTCTTTGGCCGTCACAATTTCAGGTGCGATCGGCTGGAAATCATCTTTGAATTCAACGTCAGGGTAGTATTTTTTGGCGTGCTGAACAACATCGGCAAAGCCGTTGACAGTCACGTTCCCAATATACTTCAACATTTTATCTTCACGTTGCGTGTCATCAGGGAATTTGAAGAGCGTGGGCGTTTGATCGATAAAGCGTGTCCCAGCTTCACCAGCTCGAAAAGTTGGGTTGTCGATCACATTCAACATGAATGGGATGTTCGTCTTGACACCACGAATGTCGAATTCAACTAAGACCCGTCGCATCTTATGAACAGCCGCCTTGAAATTACGGGCCGCCACACAGGCCTTGACTAACAATGAGTCAAAATATGGAGTTACAATGGCCCCCGAATAAGTATTACCGGCATCCAAACGAACACCATTCCCACCTGGTGACCGGTACGTCTCAATCCGTCCAGTATCCGGCATAAAATCATTAGCCGGATCTTCAGTCGTGATTCGGCACTGAATTGCCGCACCCTTATATGTCAAGGCGTCTTGGTGTGGCAAATGCAAGTCTTCGAACAGATCGCCACCCATCGCAATTTTCAGTTGAGCGTGCACGATGTCAATTTCAGTAATCATTTCCGTAACCGTATGCTCCACTTGAACTCGTGGGTTGACCTCCATGAAATAAAATTGATCCCCTTCAACCAAGAATTCAACCGTTGCCGCGTTTAGATAGTGGACACTCTTCATCAAATCAACCGCTGCATTGCAAATCTTAGTCCGTAATTCAACCGGAAGTGCTACGGCCGGCGCAAATTCAATCACTTTTTGATTACGACGCTGAACAGAACAATCCCGCTCAAACAGATGCATCACGTTACCGTGCGCATCCGCTAAAATTTGAACTTCAATGTGCTTGGGGTTCGCAATGAACTTTTCTAAGTAGATTTCATCGTCGCCGAAGGACTGCATGGCTTCCGAACGGGCTCGGTCAAAAGCTTCTTGTAATTCTGAAGCTTCATGCACGATCCGCATCCCACGACCACCACCACCC
The DNA here is from genome assembly GCF_032681335.1 of Lactiplantibacillus sp. DA1. Taxonomy (NCBI): domain Bacteria; kingdom Bacillati; phylum Bacillota; class Bacilli; order Lactobacillales; family Lactobacillaceae; genus Lactiplantibacillus; species Lactiplantibacillus sp. DA1. The sequence continues at coordinate 422,245 of NZ_JAWHTQ010000002.1, forward strand.
ATAGCAGCTTTGATCATAATTGGATAACCGTACTTTTGGGTAAACTGCAAGGCCTCATTCAGGCTAGTCACCGGATGCAAAGTACTTGGAATCGTCTGAACGCCAGCATCACGTGCCACTCGCTTGGCCGTGATTTTATCCCCAAACATCTCGAGATGTTCCGGCTTAGGGCCAACAAACGTCATCCCTTCTTCAGCAATCCGGCGTGCAAAAGTCGCGTTTTCAGATAAAAAGCCATAACCAGGGTGAATCGCATCAACTTGATTTTCTTTAGCAATGCGAATAATATCCTCAATATCAAGGTAAGCCGCAATTGGCGCCTTACCTTCCCCAACTAGATACGCTTCATCAGCTTTGAAACGGTGAACTGAAAACTCATCTTCTTTGGCGTAAATCGCAACAGTCTGCAAGCCTAATTCATGACAAGCACGGATAACCCGCGTTGCAATTTCACCACGGTTAGCAATTAATACTTTCTTCACCAAAATCCCTCATTTCCAAATAAAATCGTTTTAGCCTGCCTGTCGAACACTATTGAGTCGGGCCATCTTTTCCAACGCACTAATGTTTAAGACCAGTCCTAATGAGAGCGTCAGTACCATCATACTGGAACCGCCGTAACTCATGAACGGAAAGGTGACCCCCGTAATCGGAATCAGGCCGATAATCCCACCAACATTGACAAATGCTTGAATAGTCAAGTAGGCTGCAACACCATAGCATACCAATGCGTTGAACGTATTAGTCGCGCGAACACCAATGTATATGATACGCACCACCATCACTAATAGTAAGCCCATCACTAACATAATTCCGATCAAGCCCAGTTCTTCCGCCGTGATTGACATAATGAAATCAGTGTTCGGTTCAGGTAAGTACCCCCGTTTTTGCAAACTGTTTCCGATGCCAACACCCGTTAAACCACCATTTGAAATCGCATAATAAGAATTGACGAGCTGGGTTCCTGCCCCTGAAGCCGTTTTAAACGGATTAAGGAAGCCAAGAAAACGCCGTAACTGATAGGAGTTTGCAAAAGCACTTTGGGGTAAGCGACTTACTAGCGGTACCATGATCCATTCAAATGCCCCTACTGCCCCTGCGAAGACCCCAACACCCACAAAATATGAGATCCCACTTGCAAATAAAATAACTGCCGCAATCGCTAAATTAATCGTCGCACCACCAAGATCAGGCTGGACGAAAATCAATAAAATCATTGCAAACAACATCACAAACTGAGCACCCAATTCACGCATCCGAGCAACCCCAAAGTGCGACTCACGTTGGGCAATAATCGATGCCAAGTAAATGATTAAATAAAACTTACAAAATTCAGCCGGTTGAATCGAGACAGGTCCCAAAATAATCCAGCCTGCCGCCCCATTAATTGATTTACCAACTAGCCGAAGAATCACCAATACAAACAACATTACAAACCCTAAGATACCGAGTAACTTAGTCTGCTTAAAGTAGTCAATTTTCAAGTTCATACAAACCAAGGCGATGACTAGCCCTACAACGACCCAAATCAGCTGTTTAATTAAATAACCGGTGGGTGTCAAGCCATTTTGTGCGGCTACGTATGAACTCGATGAATAGACCATGACAACGCCGATCCCGCTAAGAATTAAATACGGGATAAACAGCACATAGTCCATATAGTGTAACTTTTTCCACATGAGCTTAAATCCCACCCTAATTAGTATCTCAGTTCAGTGTTATTCCCCACAACAACCCGAACCACTTGCTTGCAACAATTATAGCATAAGTCGAATTTAACACAGCATTTTCACATATTTATTTGTTGATTTTTAATCATGTTATGACGACTGATTTGATAACGGTTCTACTCGGTACGGTCCTTATTTTTAATCTATAGTCGCTTTTAAGCGATCGTAAACCAGTAGAATTATATCCCCTCAATAATGTTCACATTCCTTGCAAGCGGCTCAAATACCAACTTATACCAATCACATGCTTTAACACCTATAAATTAATTCTTTGTTATCAAAAACTGTTTTCAGCTAATCCGCTGAAAACAGTTTTAATTAAACACATTACTAACAAATACGCTTCGAAGACCTTTTCGACTGCCAAACATTCAAAGCTAACCGCCTTTAATCTTATAGATCAACACACGATATAGTGATTGTTGCCAAAAGCAACTTAGCCGGTACAGCGCATAACTATGGTATCTATTGATCCAGTCTAACGGTAATCACCCGTCTTTATCCGCTGCAGTAGCCAATTTTAATTTATCCTGATACCATTTAACTACTCGTTGCACATTCGCAATGGCACCATCAAAAGAGAACGCCCCTAATAGTAGTATACATGGCAAATATTGAATTAAATAACGGCTCCGACCACCTTCAAATAATAATAGAAAGATAAAGCCACCAACCATTGACAAACGTAATACTTGGATCACCCACGACTTAGTTCCAAATCCTAGCATAATAATCGTCAGTAACGTAATCCACCACAGTTGTGCGATGAAACGAAAGTCAGCAATGTGCCGACCATATAAATAAACAAAATTTTTGAGTTTGTTACTAAAGCCATGATTATTTGGCTGCTGATTATCATGGAAAAAGCCACCCTCTTTTAACCAACCAAACGTCCCATCAGCTGTATTATTACGCTGCTTCTTCACCAGGAACTTCAAATAGCCCACTGGCCTTAATTGATGCAATCGTCGTTTAAGCATTTTTATAGAATAAGCCGTCTTCTGTTGTTTAGTCGGTAACGCTGCCATCCGTAATGCTTGCTTAGCGTTATAACCACCATCGCCATAAACACCCATTGCCATAAAATGAACGGCTGGAATCGAACGCGTCTTATCAATCTGAATATAGTCCTGGTTTTGTACTACATTATTGACATAACGATAAGTAAAACCCGCACTCCCAACCATTAGAATCAGCATAGCAACGGTAATAAAAATTGTTTTAGAATGTAATGACCGTCGACTACTCATTCTGATTAAACTCTCAATAATAACGATTGCAATGACCGGAATAATTGACGAAGGCTTAACAAAGTATGTGATCATGACACTAATCCCAAAAACAACTGCGGCACTAATTCGCAATAATGGCGGTAGATCAATACGCCGCATCACAAAATAACAGAGTAAAAATAACGAAACTAATGGTAGTCCCCAAGAATCAGTATAGGGCATAATAATACTGGGGAACACCGCTAACCAGGCCGCATGAATATATAACGCAATCCCAAGTGACTGGCGACGAACAACAAAGACACTTAATAAATTAAAACATGCGGATAGATCCACAAAAAATAGCGTCACGTAATCGAAAAACAGCCACGAAGTCTGCCCAGTTAATTTTACTAACCAATGCATAAACAGCATTACCGGCAGATTATTTTGGTTCAGACTATAATACGCCGTCACTTCTACTTCTTGAACATGATGGGCATTCGTTGCCGCATAGTGCAACATTCCCGCATCAAAACCAGCGGGCGGGTGAACGAATGCCACAAACACGATTTGACCAATCACAACTAGGCCCAACAGGAATCCCGCTGTCCTAAGTTGATTGGTAATCAAAACATGATACAAGCCATGCCGAAATTGAGGATGCGCATAGATCATAATTAAAATAGCGGTCATAACAATGACTATGCTGGTCGATAGCAAGGTTGTACTTGTTCCAAACGTCTTGTTATCGCCTAAAATAATATTTGGCGATGTGATTGCAAAAAAAAACATCAATCCAAACAATAACCACCAAATAACGGTAATTATTGATTGACTAAACTGATAGAAATAATGTCTCATCATTAATATTACTTTCGTTGAAAACACGTCAACGCAGTTCTTCACCACTTTGATGTTAATCTCAACTTATTTTCCTTTCCGGCGCCGGCGATAGTGATTACGAACCGTCTGGACATCATCACGCAAGACGACTAATAATCGTTGCCATTCTTCAGTAAATCCTTGCATTTTCCAAGTCGCCTGGCTAGTCATCGCATTAATGACACCCACTAATCGGATCCATGACGTCAAAAACATATAAAGTGGCAAAGTCAATGTTAGCCACCACAAATGGACGTAAAAACGCCGTTCTTCTGGATACGGCTTCAATAAAATACCGACACTGATAAAATTGATCACACCAACCATGGCATACAGCGCATAGATCAAGAGATAGGATAGCCCGACCACCACGGTTGAATAACCAAAAGCAATTAGAACGATCGTTGCAAAAGTCCAAATCATTCGTGGAAATGTAAACGTATGGTCGATCATGATCCGGCGCACCAAGAAATCTTTGAAAAAGCCTTTGATACTAGCTGTTTGTGCCATGTAATGTTGCGCCACTTCTAGTTCACCACGCTGCCACCGCTGCCGTTGCGTATACAACTCTGAAAAACCCGAAATTGGTGCTACGTAAAAAATCGCATCCGCACAAATCACAACCTTTTTGCCAAGTCGCGTCCGAATCTGAAAAGTCATGTCCGTATCCTCACCAATGGTGTCAGTGTCGTACAAAAAGGTTTCCATAAGCACTTCCCGCCGAAACGCTGAGAAGGCCCCTGACATAGTAAATAATTGGTCACGAAACGATTCGATCGTTCGGCCAGATAGAAAGGCTTGGGCATATTCGTAGTATTCATTTTTGGCTAACAAACGATGCCACCAGCCATGAACTTGTTTAACTAAATCCCGTTGTGGTAGCACTGCCCCAGTCATAGCCGCAATGTGTTCATCACTTTCGAATCGTAGCACCATATTTTTGACCGCGTTGGATTCCAATAACCCATCACTATCGATATTAATGACATAACTGCCAATACTCTCATAAATTGCCGCATTAAGTGCTCGCGCTTTACCTTTATCAGTATTAACATACCGTAAAAATAAATTTGGAAAGGCATTTTGGGCGCGAGCGTACGCCCCAAAGCTATCATCAGTACTCTGATTATTAGCAAGAATGATCTGCATCGCCTTTTTATCATAGGTTTGATTATCGATTGAACGGATACAGTCAAATAACGTATCCTCGGAATTATAAACCGGTACGATGATGGTTACCCACGGCCATTTAGCAGGTGCTTTAAGCTTAGTCATCTTGCGATGGAGTCGTATTAACTTAATGGTCGACACAATCGCCGGAATAATTTCAACCACAATTGGCACTAAAGCCCACGTAATCCAAAATCCCATTCTGGTCAGCGCTAAGTTTATCCAGTACATCACAGAATTCGCTCCCTCCAATCCATAAACTGCTGATAAATTCCTCGGGCCAACTGTGAATATGTGAAAACATTGTAATATAAAACAATAACAAGGACGTAAAATAATAAGCGTCCAATGACTGAATGAGCCAAAAAGAAGGTCTGACCACCGCCAAAGTGAACAATCACAATCACGGTAACTAACCGTAACACATTGATCAGATAAATAAAGACTAAGCCAAAAACACCATAGAATACTTTTTCACGGCGCTGATAAGCCGGGTAGAATGCCACTAATGAAATAAACGCACAAGTTTCAATAATCCCTGAACATTCATAATCAATTGACATAATCACCGGATTACCACTATTAGTAATATAAACTAGTCCCATTTTGAACATAATGGTACACCAATTAGTTATATCACTAAATAGCGCGACTCCGTGAATGACAGCGTGGGTAAAAAACCACACCCAATACGGACGACTAATTGCTGTTAAGATAAAAAAGAGCCCGGCACTTCCCACAATAAAGTAGAAAGCTGATAGCCGAGCTCGTTTGAGCACTGACAGTCCGTATAACCATATTACGATCCCTAGTAGGATTTTTACATTCATCGTCCACCAGTCCTATTAATTAGCTGACCGACCGTCCCCAATACGGACTAAGTCGGTGGTTATAAAATGATTGTCAGTCAAAACTAATTCCATAAATTCCAATAGTTACTTTTTAACTTTTGGTAAGACAACTGATTCTAATTGTCGCCGCTTGCGGAATTTAAAATAGCCCCACGCCACAATAACGACACCCACACCTGAAATCAAGTACGGCCCCGTTGAACCACCAGCGACCGTCACCTTATCATTGCCAATATTTGGATTGTACATCGTAATGGTTTGACCAGTCATGGTTGAAATCTTAAATTTACTCAGATCAACTCTAAATTCTGCAATCGAGTGTGAACCGGATTGTGAAACATATCCATTGCCAACAGTCCCATACTGATGGCCTTCGTTCCAATCACCACCAGTAAAAGACACGGCTTTGACGGCCCCGTCACTTTGCGAACTTGGCATATCACCAGACCAGACATAATATTTTTGACCACCAATATCAAAATTATAGTCACCATAACTTGGAACTTGGCCATACTTCATTTTGACATAAATATAAACGTACTTACCATCACTGACCATGGCGGTATATCCGTTATAACCGTCCGTCAAAGTCACGTTCTTCCAATCATTAAAGTTACCGTCAATCTTAATATTTAGATTGTCATTATCATTACTAGCATTATTATCTGTCGTTGATGACGCCTTAGAAGCCGTGTCATCCTTATCTGTGATTACCCCTGCCGAACTGCTCGTACTACTGCTCGTCGAGTTTGTGGCACTACTTGAATCAGTACTACTGCTTGAATTTGTTGCACTACTTGAGCTAGCCGAACTGGTCGCAGTTGTAGTAATCGTACCGGCAGTGGTCGTTGCACTATCACTCCCAATGTTCGGATTAGCCATTGAGATTTGCTTTCCACTTGCACTTGCCGTCAATCCTAGTTTAGTCAGATCAACTTTGAATTCAGCATAGTTATGCGAACCATCATTCGTCACATAACCAGTTCCGACCGTCCCGTACTGGGTGCCTTCGTTCCATTTACCACCAGTTAGCGTAAATGATTTGACACTTCCCGAACTAACACTGCTCGAAATGTTATTCGACCAGACATAATAAGTTTTACCATCAATAGTAAAATTATAGTCCCCATAGCCTGGAACTTGGCCGTTCTTCATCTTGACGTAAACATTGACGTACTGACCATCACCCGCTAGCGCCGTATAACCATTATAGCCTTCTGTTAACGTCGCACTTTTCCAATCATTCATTTTACCATCAATTGTGACGTTGGTGCTGGCATCAGCAGTCACTGAATTCGTCATTACCATGGCACCGGTCATACTAAAGGCAAGCATGCCTAAGATCGTCAACTTATTAATTTTTTTCACGATGGACACACCTCCAAAACTCAACATCGTTTTCATGGGTCATTAAGACCAATGGACCTTTTTTACCCTATAAATCAATAGTATACTCCTCGCATCAATTAATCAATCAATATTTCCATTTAAATGAACTCAATGACCATTAACAGCACTAATGATTATCGCCACGGACCAGTCTGACTAATTTTAGCCGTTTTTAGTCCATGGTTTGTAAAAAAAAAAGCACGTCCCTCAATTAGGACGTGCCGGCACGAATTAACGTGTGTTATTTGTTCATTTTACGCTTTTTAGCTTCTTTTTCACGTGAATTAGTGTTCAAGATACGTTTCCGTAAACGAACGTGATCTGGTGTAATTTCACAAAATTCATCACTGTTCAAGAATTCAAGAGATTCTTCCAACGTCAAATGAGTTGGTGTCTTGATTGTCGCAGTCAAATCCTTATTAGAAGAACGCACGTTGGTCATGTTCTTACCCTTAGTAATATTAACCGAAATGTCGTTTTCACGGCTGTTTTGGCCAACAATCATACCTTCATAGACTTCGGTACCTGGGTCAACAAAAATCGTTCCCCGGTCTTCAATCCCCATCGTAGCGTAAGTCGTTGTCTTACCTTGGTTAATCGAAACTAAGGCGCCATTCCGACGACCTGGGTTCCAGTTAGGAATAACTGGTAGGTATTCAGAGAAGGTATGATTCATAATCCCATATCCGCGAGTTAATGAAAGAAATTCCGTTGAATAACCAATCAAACCTCGTGAAGGTGCCAAGAAAGTTAACCGGGTTTGGTTGTTACCTGTGCTTTCCATGTTCTTCATTTCAGCCTTACGTTTAGATAAGGTATCAATAATTGAACCAGTATATTCGTCAGGAGTATCAATCTGAACAGATTCGAATGGTTCGCAACGCTTGCCATCAATTTCGCGATAGATAACTTCTGGACGAGATGCTTGTAATTCATAGCCTTCACGCCGTAACGTTTCAATTAAGATTGACAAATGCAATTCACCACGACCAGAAACAACCCATGAACCTGGTTCGTCAGTATCTTCAACCCGCAACGAAACATCGGTTTCAAGTTCAGACTTCAAGCGCATTTCAAGTTGACGCGCCGTCACAAACTTCCCTTCTTTACCAGCAAATGGTGAGGAGTTCGTACCAAAAGTCATTTGTAAAGTTGGTTCGTCGATTCGTAAAATCGGTAAGGCTTCAGGGTTAGACGAATCAGCAACTGTTTCCCCAACGTTGATATCTTCCATCCCAGAAACAGCAACTAAGTCACCAGCGTGGGCTTCGTTGATTTCCAAACGTTGTAAACCGAAGAACCCGAATAACTTAGTCACCCGGAAGTTCTTCTTACTACCATCAAGCTTCATGACCGAAACACTGTCACCGACCTTGATTGTCCCACGGAAGACCCGCCCAATACCAACTCGGCCAACATAGTCGTTGTAGTCTAATAAGGCGACTTGGAATTGTAATGGTTCGTCAGAGTTATCAATTGGTGATGGAATCGTCTTAATAATGGTATCAAAGATTGGTTGCATCGTATGTTCTTGCTTAGCAGGGTCTGATTCATAACTAGAAGTCCCATTCAAAGCTGAGACGTAAACGACTGGGAAATCTAATTGTGATTCGTCAGCACCTAATTCAATGAAGAGGTCTAACACTTCATCAACCACTTCTTCAGGACGAGCACCAGGACGGTCAATCTTGTTGATAACCACGATTGGTGTTAAATGTTGTTCTAAGGCCTTCTTCAAAACGAAACGAGTTTGCGGCATCGTTCCTTCAAAGGCATCGACAACGAGTAACACCCCGTCAACCATCCGCATAATCCGTTCAACTTCTCCACCAAAGTCAGCATGTCCTGGAGTATCCAGAATATTGATTTGTTTGTCGCCGTAACGAACGGCCGTGTTTTTCGAAAGGATCGTGATACCGCGTTCCTTTTCAATGGCATTAGTGTCCATCGCCCGATCGTCAATCTGGACGTGTTCGTCAAGGGTATCCGATTGTTTAAGCATTTCGTTAACCAACGTCGTTTTACCGTGGTCAACGTGGGCAATAATGGCAATGTTGCGGATATCATCTCTAAATTTCAAAATTGATCTTCCTTTCATCCTTCAAAATTCTTACTATCCTTCGACAGCAGAAATCTTACATATATTAATACAATCCGCCGTTACTATCAAGTCTCAGCTTCAACTTGAAACCTTCATAACGACGTTTTCAGCAGTTTTCATCCATTGACATAAAAAAACTGTGACATATGGGTCACAGTCCCACTACTTTACTAGACGATTGCCAAAATCGAGCGTTGTGCGCGCTTTGTCGCTATCAGTACAGCACCCGATGATAACATATCAACGGGGGTGCCGTCAACTCTAGTCACCACCAAGCCAAGGCTTTCAGCAAGAACTCGACCAGCTGCAAAATCCCACGGCCGCAAATATGATAAGTAGCCTACCAGCTCCCCAGCCAACACCTGACTAATTTGAATGCCAGCGCTTCCCATGATCCTAGGTCCAAGTGATTGCGCCACGACCGTCTGCATGTTAAATCGATTTTGAATCAACAACGGTGCACTCGCACCGAATAGGCCCGCACTTAAAGCAAGATTAGCCGGTGCAGCTAATGGCTCATTGTTAAGCGTGACCCCAATCTGAGGGCCACCAGCATACAGCTTATTCGCCATCACATTATAGATATACCCCAGCGTTGGTTTACCATCGACATACAACCCCACCATCATCGCAAAATGGTTCCGTTGGTGAACAAAGTTCATGGTGCCATCGATTGGGTCAACAATCCAAACATGTCCAGTCATCGTATCAACCTGATCGCCAGTTCCCTCTTCGGCTAAAATATGCGCAGCCGGATCTAATTCACGAATCTGATGCACCAAAAAGTCCTCATTACTATGATCCACATTCGTAACTAGATCACGGCGACTTGTCTTTTCGGCCACGGTTAGATGCGTTCCCATCTTGGCAAGCACCTGTACTCGGGCTGTCTTCATCACCGTCTGCATCGCTTGATTTAACTGTTTCACAACATTCGTTTGCACATTATTCACCTAGTCTCGGTATTGAAATCGTTGCTTGTTTGTCGCCCGTGCTGCTTGCATCGTTTGATAGATCCGATAGCCCGATACAGCTTCATATTCACGAGATAATCGTTTTTCTTCTGACTTAGCCGGAACGACCGTCTTAAACTCACGATAAGCCCCCAATAGCTCAGCCGTCATAATTGAGCTTTCATTGGCAGCTTCCACAGCTTGGTAAAAAGTCGTAACCTTAATAATCTCGGCTGTTGTCCAAGTCTCATCCAGTGGGTACTGATAACTATCATTATGCTTAGGCATCTTCGTCCAGCTCCCCTGCTGCGACCCGATCAAGTTCTTCGCGAACCTGGCCGGCAATCTCAGCATATTCTTTTTGTTCTTCATCGGACAGCACCATATCAGCCATCCGTTTAATACCATTAGCACTAATTAACACCGGTGACGATAACCCAACTAGCTGATTTTCATCGACCGACGTCTGAATATTTGTCACCGTACCAATGAACGGTGATTGCGCATAAAATGCGTTAAGCACTTGTACTAATGCTAACACACTCAGGGTCTGATTAGTAACAATTGTCGGATCATCAATTTGCTCAGTGGCCGCACTCATTTCATCCATACCGAAGCTGATGTCCTGATTGGCCAAATACGTCATGACAGGTGCAGGACCAATATATGACCGGCTCCAAGAAATCAAGTGAGCCGCAGCAGTTCCTACCACGAACGCGCGAACATCAGTGGGGCCAACACTTAACTGCTGACGTAATAATTGCTCTAGTAAGCGACTTTGCGGCAAAGTTCCCAATCCTACCACTTTGGAATGGTCGATCCCACTAAAGCGTGCTGCTAATACACTCAAAACTGCATCGTTACTACCAGCTAAGATGATTTTGCCATTAAAGCCAGCCCCCATCGCATCGTTAACAAACGCACGAAATAATGGTAAGGTCGCCTTTAAATCACCGTTGGCATCTCGATCTATCGCCAATGGCACTAAATTCCCAATAACCAAGCTATCCGCTTGCGAATAATCTGGCTTAACTTGCGCTGCTAATGTAAATTGCCGACACGTTAAGCTCGCCGTTACCAATGCTTGGTAGCGCGGTGCCTCATCAGTCCCCGTTGCGACCACTAATTTCACTGGCAAATCTTTGGCAATTGCGACTAATATTAATTGTTGTACGAACTCGAATAATCCCCGAATAATTACTGTATTAATCATTTCAATCCCTCCAACCTTCGCTAATAATTGTACCTGAGCTGTCAACGAATTCAAGTAAATGTTAACAAAAAGCTTACCTTTTTGTAACATTTAGGCCCGGCTAATTTATTAGCTGTCCCTAGACCAGATGAATTAACATCTCGCCATAATTTATCATAAAATCAACTGTTGTTAGCACTTCATGTCATGCTCATTAGTTCAACACATTTTTGGTGCTACACACGCGATTGGTCATTTTCCATAAGTATTCGTATTTATCGAGCATCAAAAAGGCTTAAAAAGCCTGTAGCATTTCCCAGCCAAATAAGGCGTTTTTTTAGGCGTTTAAATCTGACTACCTTCGACTTTACAACTTAAGGAGCCAAGTTAGCGGTCATTCATCCTGAACTAAAGCTCCCAAAAAGCTACAAACACAATTGTCACAACCGCCCAGCCCAATTCTATGTAAAACAAAAGTTTGAGGCCTACACCTCAAACTTTTATTAATTCATTATCCACATTAGATGTGTGTTGGATAACCCATCGCTTCATCCGCTGCTTCTTGAACCACTTCGCCTAAGGTCGGATGAGGATGAATCGTTAACGCGAGGTCTTCGACATTCATGCCACCATTAACCGCAACGCTTAATTCGGAAATAAGGTCACTTGCACCGGGACCAGCAATCTGTGCCCCAACGATTGTGCCTTCATCTTTAGTACTGATTAACCGGAAAAATCCGTCCATTGAGTTCAATGAAATAGCTCGGCCATTACCCGCAAACGGGAACTTAGAGGCCTGAACTTTCAGACCAGCCTTTTCAGCATCGGCTTTAGTCATACCAACCGTTGCTAATTCCGGATCAGTAAAGCAAACCGCTGGTATTGAGACGTAATCATTAGCGGTCTTCTTACCGCTAATAGCACCAGCTGCAACTTTAGCTTCCGCAAACGCCTTGTGGGCTAATGCCGCACCAGCAACAATATCACCAATCGCAAAGATATCCTCAGCAGCCGTCCGTCCCTGCTCATCAACTTCAATCAGACCGCGTTTAGTCAACTTAACATCAGTGTATTCCAAGCCCATGTCATCCGTATTGGGCCGGCGACCGACAGTTACCATGACATAATCAGCATGAATTTCGGTTTCTTTGCCATCAACAGCATAAGTCACCGTAACGCCACTATCATTTTGTTCAGAGTTTTTCGCCATCGCATTTGTAATGACGTTGACCCCTTTCTTCTTGAAGTCATTTAGTACAAGCTTCACCATGTCTTTCTCAAAGTTAGGCAAAATCTGTGGTGTTCCTTCAAGGATCGTAACGTGAGCACCAAGATTAGCATAGGCACCAGCTAGTTCAGAGCCGATATAACCGCCACCGATAACGACTAATTCTTTTGGCACTTCAGGTAAGTTTAATCCACCCGTGGAATCAACGACACGGCCCGTAAACTTGAAGCCAGGAATTTCAACCGGCCGGGACCCCGTGGCAATGATCAAATGTTTAAATTTATAAGTTTGACCAGTATGGTCGCCGTTCATCACGCGTAAGGTATGATTGTCATGCATGTAAGCTTCACCACGAACGACTTCCACCTTGTGCTTCTTGAGCAACATCTCAACCCCACCAGTTAAGCGGTCAACAACCTGATGATCTTTCCAGTCTTGAGTTACTTTGAAGTCTAATACTGGATCTTGAATATTCTTAATACCAAAAATCTTACTATTCTTAGCTTCTTGAAGTCGATGACCAGCACTGATCAGTGCCTTTGATGGAATACAGCCAACGTTAAGGCAGACACCACCGATATATTCCTTCTCTACCACGGTGACTTTTTGGCCGAGTTCCGCGGCTCGAATCGCAGCGACGTAGCCCCCAGGACCCGCGCCGATAATCATTGTATCGCGTTCTTCAGCAAAATCTCCTACAACCATTCCGACCTCATCCTTCCATCAAAAGTAATTCTGGATCATGTAATAACTGTTTCAATAAATTCATTGCCCGCTGGGCCGTCGCACCATCAATCAAACGGTGGTCAAAACTTAGGGATAATTTTTGCATCTTACCAACCACAATTTCGTCATCGTCATTGACATATGGTTCTTTACCGATGCGGCCAACTCCTAAAATTGCAACTTCAGGCTGATTAATAACTGGCGTAAACCAACCGCCACCAATTGAGCCAATGTTACTAATCGTAATCGAGCCACCACTCATCTCATTAGCCTTTAGTTTGCCATCGTATGCTTTTTGCGTATTATCAGTAATTTCTTTGGCAATCGCAAACAAACCCTTACCCTCGGCATGTTTAATATTTGGTACTAACAATCCACGATCAGTATCCGTCGCAATGCCTATATTAAAGTAGTGTTTGTAAACAATCTCTTTATTGGCATCGTCAATAGACGCATTTAGTTCTGGGAACTGTTGTAATACCGCAACTAATGCCTTGACAATGTATGGTAGGAAGGTCAAATGAATGTCACGATCTAACGCGACTTGCTTATACTTCTTCCGGTGCGCCATTAAAGCGCTCACTTCAACTTCATCAAACAGCGTAACGTGTGGAGCCGTATGCTTACTATTAACCATTGCTTTAGAGATTGCTTTTCGAATTGGCGTCATCTTTTCGCGTGACTCTAATTCTGGCGTGTCAGAAACATATAGTTTAACTGGAGCAGGCGCCGGCGTTGTTGCTGCAGCGGGAGCCGCCTCGACTGTAGCTGCCACTGGCTTAACACCCGTAGCAGTTGGGGCACCAGTATAATTATCAATATCTTGCTTCGTAATCTGACCATGCGTTCCAGTTGGTGTGACTAAAGTAATATCAACATCCTTATCACGCGCATACTGCCGAACAGATGGCATTGCTAAGACCCGTTTGTTGGGATTATCAGCTGCCGGTGTTCCAGTTGGTTGTGCTGGTGCTGCTGACGGGTCTGACTTCGTTTCAGTAGCTGGCGCTTCGGTTGCTGTGGTCCCCGGCATTTCAGCCTTAGTAGCTGGTGCCGCATCATTCGAGCCATCATCAATTGTAACGATAACATCGCCAATTTTGGCAGTTTCGCCTTCAGGAACTAAAATATCAATAATTTTACCACTCACTGGCGATGGTAATTCTTCAACCGATTTATCATTTTGAATTTCAACTAGAGAATCGTCTTCTTTGACTTCATCACCAGGTTTTACGAGCCATGATGCAATTTCGCCTTCTTCAAGACCTTCACCAAGCTCTGGTAATTTAAACTCGTAAGCCATTGGATAACTTCCTTTCATGACAGTCTCAGGTGACTGTTTTTCGATGCCACGACCAACTTAATAGTTCAAGATTTCGCGGGTCTTTGCTTCAATTTCATCTTCTGCTGGTAACCAGTCATCTTCTGCTAACCCGAATGGATAAACCGTATCCGGTGCATAAACCCGACCAACTGGTGCACTTAAGTAGAGTGCACCTTTTTCAGCAATCAACGAGGCCACGTTCGCTGCAATACCAGCTTGACGTTGTGCTTCTTGAATCGCAACCGCGCGACCAGTCTTCTGAACAGATTTAAGAATTGTTTCTTCATCTAAAGGCGATAATGTCCGTAAGTCAACCACTTCGACTGAAATGCCTTCCTTTTCAAGTTTTTCTGCCACCTTAAGTGACTGATTGACTTGAGCACTGTAAGCAATTAAAGTAATGTCGGTTCCCTCACGAATCACGTTTGCTTTATCTAACGGAACGGTATAGGCTTCATCTGGAATATCTGCCTTCATTGACCGATATAGCTTCAAGTTTTCAAGGAAGAAAACGGGATCATTATTCCGAATTGAGGAAATTAACAAGCCCTTAGCATCATATGGATTAGACGGTGTTACAACCCGCAGTCCAGGAATCTGAGCCAGATAGCCTTCTAATGAATCCGCATGCATTTCTGGCGTGTGCGTCCCACCACCATATGGTGACCGAATCGTGATTGGCATGTGACGTGTGCCACCTGTCCGGAAGCGTTCACGTGACATCTGTCCCGCAATCGAATCCAAAGTTTCAAAAATGAACCCTAAAAATTGAATTTCAGGAATTGGCCGGAAGCCTTCCAAAGCCAAACCAATTGACAAACCACCGATACCAGATTCTGCTAAAGGAGTATCGAAAACCCGGTCTTCGCCAAATTCGGCTTGCAGACCATCGGTGGCCCGGAAAACCCCACCGTTTTTACCAACATCTTCACCAAAAACTAAGGTCTTTTCATCCGACCCGAGTTCTAATCGAAGTGCATCGGTAATCGCTTGAATATACGTTTTCTTTGACATGTTACTTCGACTCCTTTGCTTGGAATTCCGTAATCTGTTGTTGAATGTTTTGTGGTTGTTCTTCAAAGACATTCCCCAAGAATTCGGTCATTTTCTGCTTTGGTGCATCATCCGCTTGTTTAACAGCGACCTTGATGTCTTCTTTAACTTGTTCAACATATTCATTTTCTTGGTCTTCTGACCAGACACCTTGATCAGTCAAATATTTACGATAACGAATTAATGGGTCATTATCGAACCATGGTTGTTCTTCGTCCTTAGTCCGGTAACGCTTAGGATCATCCCCAGCATTCGTATGTGGTCCGAACCGATAAGTCAACGTTTCAATCATGACTGGGCCATTACCAGCAGCAGCGTACTCACGAGCAGCCTTAGTCACCTCATAAACCGCTAGGAAGTCCATCCCGTCTACTTGTACACTTGGAATTCCAGCTGCAACGGCTTTTTGAGCTAATGTCTTAGCGGCCGTTTGCTTGCGCCGTGGCACCGAGATAGCATAACCATTGTTTTGAACAATAAATACTGCGGGCGCTTCAAAGGCCCCGGCAAAGTTCATCCCCTCATAGAAGTCACCTTGCGAAGTCCCGCCATCACCAGTATAAGTGTAAGCAACCTTATCCTCGGTTCCATTCTTCTTGATTCCAAGTGCCACGCCAGCGGCTTGTACGTATTGCGCGCCGATAATAATTTGCGGTGGCATTGCGTGGAAGTCCTCTGGATATTCATTGCCTAACACGTGGCCACGTGACCATAAGAAGGCTTTGTAAACCGGTAATCCATGTTGGATTAACTGTGGAATATCACGATAAGCAGGCATTAAAACGTCAGTTTTCTTCATCGCCGCGTTACTACCCATTTCACTGGCTTCCTGACCCTCAGTTGGCGCGTAGAATCCTAGCCGACCTTGTCGTGTTAATGCGTTGGAACGTTGATGTAACGTTCGCTCCCATAACATTAGTTTAAAGAATTCAACTAGTTGTTCGTTTGAATATTTAGAGACAATTTCTGGTTTGATTACTTTAGCTTGACCATCCAATACTTGCACGGGTTCAAAATCTTTCCCAAGTGCATCCCGGATCGCACCAAAATCAACAATTGGTTTTTCGTTGTCCATAAATGACACATCCCTTTCATGAACGTACAAACGTTGTGGCTTACCACCACGTTCATAATCGTTTTCATAATTACAAGTCTAATTTACCATTGCATTTCATCTTTTGCAAGCCCTTCCAAATACCGTAGAGTCAGCATTTTTCATTAAACTGATTGTGAACTATTTAATTTGCCAATATTTTTTGTTTTCATCTTTTTCATACCGAGCGCTACTTTTTAATTCAGGCTTATGCTACACTAATAATAAGTGTAAATTGCGCGATCTTAATTTTGGAGGTAATTGGAATTGATTAAAATGCGCGACATCATCCGCGAAGGTAATCACACATTACGTGCGGAGGCAAAACAAGTTAAATTTCCGTTAAGCGAAGCTGATCAAAAACTGGCTAACGATATGATGGAATACTTAGAAAATAGCCAAGATCCTGAATTGGCTAAAAAATATGGTCTACGTGCCGGTGTTGGTTTAGCCGCACCGCAAGTTGACGTTTCTGAACAAATGGCCGCGGTCCTTGTTCCAAGTGAAAATGAAGATGATGAACCGGTTTTTAAGGACGTCATCATTAACCCCGTCATCGTCAGTCATTCCGTGCAGCCCGGTGCGTTGACTGAAGGCGAAGGCTGTCTATCAGTCGACCGTGATATTGCCGGCTACGTGATTCGTCACGATCGCATTACTTTGCGCTACTATAATGTGGCTGGTGAGCAGAAAAAAATTCGTCTAAAAAACTATCCAGCAATCGTTTGTCAGCATGAAATCGACCACCTACATGGAATTTTGTTCTACGATCATATCAATGGCGATAATCCATTTGCCGCTGATGATGATTTAGTTCTGATTTCTTAAATCGTTCAAAAAAAGCAGTTCTGGATTATTCAGGGCTGCTTTTTTGAGACACTCGGATTCAACCGGCGAAGATCTTTTAAATATTCTAGAGTGGCTTCATTCATTAAGTAGGCAACATCTAAATGTAGCTGACCACCACGTAACCACGTGTCCGTCACCCGCAATGCTGGACCAGCATCATGAAAAGCCACAATTTGATTGTGCATCGTATATTCTTGCAACTGGTTATTAAACAATCGCCGAACCTCCGGCAAATCAGCTGCAATCATGCCAGGTGCATCCAGTACATACTCAAAGGCCATCACACCACGCCCCCACACATCAGCAACCGGTACCGAATGGATCGCGCCCGCAACTTCTTGGATTGTCATCGCATTGGCAAGCACTTTAAATGATGCTGTCATGGCATTATCAACAGTACGCTGACCTGCCCGACGAATCTTCAACGCAGCTCGTTTTAAGACTTGTCGTCGTAACAGTTCATAAACGATCAGCGCAATTAAGACACCCCCAATAATCGTTACCCAAGTTTGCATCGTCAACCCTCCAATTCTTTTTTTGTATAATGGTTCACAATTTTAGGAATTTTTTGTTCTTTACTTATATTTAGCATAGCATGTTTCATCAAAAAAAAATCTTTTAACCGCTTCGTTTTTGAAGAAAGTTAACATTGTATACACCCATCTCAAATTATGCTAAAATGTAAGATAATTGTTGTGTTTACACAACCTGGTGTACGGATCAAACTTTTATTTTTGCTATCTATTTAGATCACTTCGAATCTAAATAAATCTTGTTTATATTAAGGAGTTTTACGCATGATTTACAAAGTATATTACCAAGAAACCAAAGAACGGAACCCACAACGGGAAACGACCCAATCTTTGTATCTCGAAGCAGATACTGAAGTACAGGCTCGAACCTTAGTGGAAGATAATACAGATCACAATATCGAATTTATCGAACCGTTAGAAGGTAGCTTCTTGGATTACGAACAAAAAAATCCAGAGTATCACCTAACGGAGTTCAATAAATGAAACGGTTAAACGTCAAAAATAACGAAACCGCTGTTTTTGCAGTCGGCGGTTTAGGAGAAATTGGGAAAAATACTTATGGTATCCAATTTCAAGATGAGATTATTCTGATTGATGCCGGAATCAAGTTCCCTGAAGACGAACTTCTCGGAATTGATTACGTTATTCCAGATTATTCTTATCTAGTTGCAAATCAGCAAAAAATAAAAGCTTTAGTGATTACGCACGGTCATGAAGATCATATCGGTGGGATTCCTTTCCTATTAAAACAGATCAACGTGCCAATCTATGCCGGCCCCCTAGCCTTAGCCTTAATTAAGGGTAAGTTAGAGGAACACGGGTTATTAAAAACAACTGAATTACATGAAATCAACGAAGATACGGTGCTCAAGTTCCGTAAAACCCGGGTCTCGTTCTTTAGAACAACGCACTCAATCCCTGATACACTGGGCATTGCGGTCCAAACACCACCTGGCACGATCGTGGAGACTGGGGACTATAAGTTCGACCTGACACCAATTACTAACCAGCCACCGAACCTTCAAAAAATGGCCCACCTCGGTGAACGTGGCGTCTTGGCATTAATGTCAGACAGTACTAATGCCGAACGGCCTATCTGGACCAAGTCCGAACGCTGGGTTGCACAATCCATTCGCCATATTTTCGAACAGGTTGAAGGTCGAATCATTTTTGCCACCTTCGCATCCAATATTTCACGAATTCAAGAAGCCGCCCAAGTGGCACTTGAGCACCATCGTAAAATTGCCGTATTTGGTCGTAGTATGGAAGCCGCAATCGTAAACGGTCGCGAATTAGGCTACTTGAACATTCCCGACGAAGCCATTGTGGATGCCAATGATTTACGATCATTGCCAGCGAATAAAGTGATGATTTTATGTACTGGTTCTCAAGGTGAACCCATGGCTGCCCTATCACGAATTGCGAACGGGACCCATCGTCAGATTTCAATTGAACCTGGTGATACAGTTATCTTCTCCAGTTCACCAATTCCCGGTAATACGTTAAGTGTCAACCATGTCATTAATGAACTGGAAGAAGCCGGTGCAAACGTTATTCATGGTAAAGTTAATAACATTCATACCTCTGGGCATGGTGGTCAAGAAGAACAAAAATTGATGCTCCGCCTGATGAAGCCGAAGTTCTTTATGCCCATTCATGGCGAATATCGAATGCTAAAGATTCATACGGAACTGGCTGAACAGTGTGGTGTTCCCCTGGACCATAGCTTTATCCTTGAAAATGGTGATGTCTTGGCCTTTACCAAGGACTCTGCACGGGTCGCTGGACATTTTGGTGCCGGTGATGTTTACGTTGATGGTTCTGGTATCGGCGATATTGGTAACGTTGTACTACGTGACCGCCAAGTCCTTTCTGAAGAAGGCCTCGTAGTTGTCGTGGCTACAATCAACTTAAAGAAGAAAGAGATCCAAGCTGGTCCAGATATTCTATCACGTGGCTTCGTTTATATGCGCGAATCTGGTGATTTAATCAACGAAGCTCGGCGCCATGTCTTCCGTACGATTCGCCGTAAGATGAAGTCAGATAAAGCGACCGAAGCAACCATCCGCAACGCAATTATTGATGACCTGCAAAGTTTCTTGTTTGATAAAACTGAGCGGCACCCAATGATCTTGCCAATGTTGATTATGAACTAACTACTTGCCGGAACGATCCCGTTCCGGCTTTTTATGGTGTAAGACTGATATGAGGTGTAATTTTGATTGCTGAATACTACATTATTATTAATGAACTTGCTGGTTCTGGTCACGGTAAGCTTGTTTGGGAAACCATCAAGCCAATACTGGAGCAACGTCAGATTCATTTTGAATACCGAGTTTCTGAATACGCTGGTCACACCATTCGGCTCGCGGCTGAGTATGTCAAAACTATTCAGCATCGACCAAATGTGACCTCGGTTATTTTAGTCGTTGGGGGTGATGGCACCCTCAACGAAGCTTTAAATGGCATCATGCAGGTGCCTCAAACTGAGCCCATTCCCCTTGCCTATATTCCTGGTGGTTCTGGTAACGACTTCGCACGTGGATTAGGCATGGCAACTGATCCAGCAATCGCATTAGCACAAGTACTTAATAACATGCGTCCCCGCACGTTAAACGTTGGTTATTTCCACGAGACTTTAAAGAACGAGCACCGTTACTTCATCAACAATGTTGGCCTTGGATTTGATGCTCAAATTGTCGATGACACAAATCGCAGTAAACAAAAAGGGCGATTAGGGCGTTGGTCCTATCTAAGCAATATGTTAGCTGCATATTCGCAACAGGAAGGCTTTCCACTGACTGTGCATGTTGATCGTAAACGCGATTACTATAAGCATGCGTTTCTATGTACGGTTTCAAACATCCCTTATTTTGGCGGTGGTGTTAAAATTTTGCCACAGGCGAATCTACATGACGACCAACTTGAATTGATCGTGGTCGAGGAGCCTCATTGGTGGATTATAGTCTGGTTGTTCATCCTACTACTACTCGGGGGTCACCACCTTAACTCCCGCTTCGTTCACCATTACCGCAATGCTAACTTGCATTTACTGGTTAATTCAGTTGAAATCGGGCAAATGGATGGTCAAAGTATCGGTAATCGTAACTACGACCTATACTTTTCAACTCGGCCCTACCCGTTTTGGATTGATACTAGCATTCATAACCATCATTAAAATGCTTTATTGCTTGCTGAATTAGCCTACATGTTGACCTAAACGATAAAATGAATCTAAAAATCAATAGTCGTTGTAAGAATTCACAGTTAAATTCTTACAACGACTATTTAATTTCTATCATTAACAGTGTCAAACCTCATTTTCTTTGAAACGCCGATAATTTTTACTCTAATCTATACTATACTGAATCGTTAAAACGGTCTCATTCAGTTGTGATTGCTTCTGCTACAGGACTCATCATTCAAATTTTAAATGACTGCTTTCACCAAGTAGCATGAGTGTTCACCAACTATTTGAGCGGCTTTCCGAAACACGTTCGGTGCCACTCAAACCTGTGCTTGCTACGCCCATGGTAATATCAAGACCACATTCATCGATGGTGTGGCAATGCTCAGCTTCAACTGATGACCCCACACGGGCGAGACTGGAGGGGTTGGGCAACTTGTCCGGGTGGTTCTCAGGCTAGAAAAAAAGACTCATATTTGAATTCACGCAGAAGCCTACTATGTGAATTCAAATCGATATTGAAGTGCCCTACAATGGTCACCTAGCCCCAGAGGTCGGAATAAGATGTACATACACTGATAAGTCATAATCCAACTAATTGACCCGTTTTAATCATCATTCATACTACACAATAACTAGAACAATGCGTAAGGAGTATTCACTAATATAAAAAGACTGGCAACCATCTCCAATGGTTGACCAGTCCTCACTAATTTTAGTCTTCAGAAGCGTTGATTGCTTCCAGAAGCATATCAAGTTGTTCACATTTACGGGATAGATGACCAACCCGCTCCTTCAAATGTGGATAAATAGTCACAACCCGTGAGTGATCCTGTTGTCGAACGGCCAGCGCTCTTAAATGGTCAAGCTCTGTATTAGCCTCTTGATACTCTTCCAGGATCTCAAAACGATTACTCATTGATAGCACTTCCTTATCACAATAGATAGGTCCAATTTTTCACATCGAAAAACGACAAACATAATATACCACAAATATTAGTAAATTTAAATCATAAAATTCAAAAAACAAATAAAAAACCTCAACACTGAATAATTCAGTGTTGAGATTTTCACTAGCATATTAACTTACTTAATCGTACCAGCAAAACTTGGCATAAAGTATGAACTGATTGTTTGTACTTGAACGTTTTCACCTTCAGTTGGGGCTGCTACATATTGATTATTACCAATATAAATGGCATCGTGATAAGTCCCCCCACGGTTACCCCAGAACAGAATGTCCCCAGGCTGAGCGTCCGCAACCGAATGCGTCGTCACGTAAGCTTCCTGCGCAACCGTGCTATGTGGCAACGTAATACCAGCAGCATGTTGGTAAACATAGGAAACTAAACCTGAACAATCCATTCCTGAAAGACTAGCGCCACCCCAAACGTAAGGGATGTTAGCACTGGCTAGCTTTAAGGCTAATCCAGTTACTGAACCAGTAGCTAAATCACTGGTCGAACTAGTCGTCGTACTGCTATTGTTAGTCGTGGCCGCATTGCTTGCGGAGCTGCTAGCACTACTAGTGGCTGCAGAAGCATTACTCTGACTCGTCGTACTGGAAGAACTAGTCGCCGCTGAACTACTCTGACTAGCGCTGCTAGTAGGAGTGGTGCTGCTCTGACTTGCACTACTTGTGGTAGCTGTATTACTTGCACTAGTAGTCGTCGTGTCACTTTGACTAGTTGCTGTTGAGCTGGCAGCTGATGTTACACTACTCGTTACGGAAGAACTTGTTGCCGCACTAGTAGCTTGACTATTAGCAGTCGATGAACTAGTCGTACGTGTTGATGAGGCCGCACTTGTTGTCGTACTCGTTGGCATCGAGACACTCGCACTTGTTGCCGAGACTTTTACAGTTGCAGTCGCTGTAGATGAAGCTGCTGAAGCCGTTGACGTGGTTGAACTAGTAGTACTGGCTGTATCGGCACTGACAGCATCCTGACTTGCTGCACTGGTACGACTAGTATCACTAGCGCTTGAAACTGAGCTAGCACTGGCCACCGTAGCTGTCTTCGCAGTAGCACTCGTTGCTGACACAGCGTTTGTTGGCGTAGTTGCTGCTTGACTCGTCTTAGCGGTAGCTTTGGTTGTTGCTCCCGGCACTTGAATGTTTTGACCCACCACAATCAAATCGCCAGACAGGCCATTTAATGTTTGGAGAGCATGCACAGAAGTGTTGTACTGATCAGCAAGCGCCCAAAGTGTATCACCCGCTTTAACGGTATATGTACCCTTAACAGCGGCTTTCTTAGTTGCTGACTTAGTCGTGGTCGTCTTAGTCGTTGACTCACTAATTTGTAAGTTTTGACCAACATAGATCAAATCGACATTTTTATCAGATGCTTTAATCTGGTTAAGTTTTTCAATACTCTTTACGGAAACTCCGTGTTGTTGAGCGAGGCCCCAAACTGTATCATTTGCTTTTACAGTGATTGAGGCAGCATTGGCAGCTTGACCTGTAGCAAGCAATAACCCAACGGCACCAACCGTACTGGCTAGGACCTTGCCCGTTGTATGTGCTTGTGACATTTAATTCACTCCTTAGTTATTAAAATCGATAGTAACAAATCCGTCTTTTGACGTAAGATTAAGAAATTCTTAATTTGCTTTTACAAATCATAATTTTATTGTAGCACAATTTATCAAAATACAAACTAGAATCGCTCGTTTTTTTACAAAACTGTGCGGTTATTTTGAAAAACGCTTGCCAATACCAAAGCAACGCTATTTGCCGACATATCAACATTTATCAACATAAACATAACGTTATCATTTGATTACTTCAAATAACCAATTGCACATTTATAGTCGGTTATGTCAGTCAACGAACCAACTAAAAAGCACATTAACTAACCGCTTAGTTAATGTGCTAAAAAATAGGCATTTAAATGCGTGAATCGAATAATCGATCAACCGGTTGCTGTTCATGTACTAGTTTAATTGCATCACCCAACAATGGGCCAACCGATAATTGAACTAACTTATCAAATTCTTTATCAGCTGGAATTTGAATCGTATCAGTCACAATAACCTTTTCCAATTTAGAAGCCTGTAATTTGGCAACCGCATCCTGTGAAAAAATCGCGTGGGTTGCACAACCATAGACGGTCGCTGCGCCGGCCTGCGCTAAAGCATCTGCGGAAACGTCAAATCGCGTGCCAGTATCAATCATATCATCAATGACGATAGCGACGCGGCCCTTCACATCGCCAATAATACTGCTAGGAACAATATTATCATCATCTGGATGACGATTATCAATGATTGCAATCGGTGCACCTAATAGTTCCGCCATCTTACGTGCTCGCGAAACACCTGCATGGTCCGGTGAGACCACCACAAGATTGTCAGTAATGCCGCGATCCTTAAAATAACTAGCAAGCAGTGGAGCAGCAAACAAATGATCCACCGGAATGTCGAAGAACCCTTGAATCTGAGCGGCGTGCAAATCAACCGTTAAGACTCGACTAGCCCGATCCTTCTCCAATAAAGTTGCAATTAGCTTAGCTGTGATTGGTTCGCGTGAGCGGGCTTTGCGATCTTGTCTTGAATACCCATAATATGGAATGACCACATTAATTTGACTAGCACTGGCCCGTCTCAATGCATCGATCATAATCAATAATTCTAAAATCGTATCATTGACAGGTTCTGAGATTGATTGAATGACAAAAACTTCTGCCCCGCGAATACTTTCTTCGATGTTGATCTGAATTTCACCATCACTAAACCGCTTTACAGAACTTTTACCGAGCGGAATTCCAACCCGCTGTGCGATTTTCTCGGCTAACGGCAGGTTCGAATTCAGGGCAAACAGTTTCAGTTTGGCATAAGATTGATCTGTTGACATAACGTCCTCCATAAAAGTTGTTTGATGATTTGCTACCTTGATTATAGCAGTTACCGCGGTCAAAAAACCGCCTGCAACTGAATTTTATTACAAATGACCTCAGCTGACAGTGACCCGCTTGCATCAATCCTAGTTGGTATTAACAATTAGTGATTAATTAGTTACTTGCGGCATGAAATTTGCAGGAGTAATTCCATTCATGCCAATCATTGGATCGATTTGACCACCACTGACTAACGCGGGCGTCAAAATAGTTGGTCCTGGCGACTCAGCATTCGTCGCCAACGTGTCAGTTGTTTCATCTGAACCCGTTTCACTCTTCGCAACTGACCCCTTCTCGTCGACGTCAATCGATCCAACTGACTGTTCACCAATCGCTACCGGTTCAGCCGCTGCCAACGCTGAGTCACCGCCAAAGACTTGCTGCAACCGTTTGGTCAACGTTGTTTGCCGATTAACTGATTCATTGGTAACACTTCGCTCAAACGATTGAACATCACCTAGTAAGATTAGCATCTTTTCGGCCCGAGTAACAGCTGTATATAATAGATTGCGCTGTAACATGCGCGAAAATTGCGGCACTAACGGCAGAATCACCATCTTGAACTGACTCCCTTGCGACTTATGAATCGACATACTATATGCTAAGGTTAGTCGGTTCCAATCGTTGCGCTGATAAATCACTTCATTCTGGTCAAACGCAATTGTGATTTGATCTTTTTTGGACTCATTATGGGAATCATTAGCCAGATCAATTCCTACAATTTTTCCAATATCGCCATTAAAGACATTGTCTTCTGGTGAGTTAACAAGATGTAAGACCTTATCACCAACTCGAAAATCCTGACCATTATAAGTGAGATGTTTTTGACGTGCCGATTTCAGCGGATTGAATATTTTTTGAACCGTGGTGTTAAGCTGATCAATACCGGCCATACCACGATACATTGGTGCTAAAATCTGGACATCTTCCGCACTAAACCCCTTAGCTTGTGCCCGCGCCACCACTTGTTCGACAATGTGATTGACTTGATAAGCATTACAAGCAATAAACGAACGATCTGGCTGATTAATCACGAAATCATTGGGCAAGCGGCCATCCTTGATCGCATGGGCTAAGGGAATAATACTGGAATCATTGCCTTGACGATAAATTGTTGTTAACTCGATTTGTGGTAGTTCACCAAATTGTAACAAGTCGTGAAAGACTTGCCCAGCCCCAACTGACGGCAGTTGATCTTTATCACCAACCAAAATAACTTGCATGTGGCTCGGAATTGCCGTCAATAGCTGCTGAAAAAGTACCGTATCGACCATTGACATTTCGTCAATGATCAACAGACCTCCGTCGAGTTCTTTACTAGGCTCTTCGGGGCCATCTTCACGACCAGTTAGCCCTAATAATCGGTGAATCGTGCTAGCTGGCAATCCCGTTGTCTCAGCCATCCGTTTGGCAGCTCGACCAGTTGGCGCGGCTAGCAAGATTGGAAAAGGCTTATCTTTATATTGATTAATATCTAATGATACATCGTGTAATTCCGCGTAGAGTGCCACTAGTCCACGAATAATTGTTGTCTTACCAGTCCCAGGTCCCCCCGTTAGTAGAAAAACCGGTGCCGTAATTGCCGCTTTTAAAGCTTCTGTCTGCGAATCATCATAAGTAATATTGCTAGCCCGACCGACATGCTCGATTGCGCGTTCAACTGAGTGAGCCGTTAATTGTTCATCATGATCAGCTGCCAGTAATCGCTGTAAGTGCTCAGCGACCCGCCACTCAGCTTCATATAATCCGCGCAAATAAATTCGATTTTCATCGCCCACAATTTTGTTTTCTTTGGCAAGTACAACCAATTGGTCAGCAAGCTTTGACGGATCGATTTGAACATTACGTGCATTCTCAAGCAACTGCATTGTTTGATTCAATAAAGGTTGCGCCGTCGTATAGGTGTCACCATTTTCTACACATAGTTCGTTAATTTCAGTTAAGAGTGCCGCTTTTAGCCGATTGTCCGCTTGGGGATCAATCTTTAGTTGGGCTGCAATTTGATCGGCCTTCTTGAACCCAACGCCCTTGATATCCTCCACTAAACAGTAAGGATTCTCTTGAATTTTAGCTAAAGTCTCCCCCTGATAACGGGCATAAATAGCTGCAGCTAACCGGCTCCCAAATCCATACGCATTGAGGCCAATTATCGTCTGTTCTAGACCATTATTGACCGTTAACGTATCGATCAATGTCGCTTGAACACTGGCGCGCAGACCAATGGGCTTCAAAACCTTCGGATCTGCTAATATTTGATCAATGGCATCTTCACCTAAGGTATCTACAATCCGTTCAGCTGTCCGCTTACCTAACCCAGGAAAGTCACTACCTGATAAGTACGCAATCAAACCGGTACGCGTTGTCGGTGTCTCATTTTGATAATTATCGGCTTGAAACTGCATCCCATATTTAGGATGTGTGACCGGTTTGCCCGTAAAACGATAGGTCGTTTCTTCTTGGATATCAGCAAAATTTCCGGTAACAACGATTTCATCTTCCGACCAATCAATATTCTGTTCGGTCACTTTAACTAATAAGACCTTATAAAAACTATCAGCACTACTAAAAAAGACGGCAGCGACTTTACCGACAATAAAATGTGTGACCGGTCCCCGACCAACATCGTTGGAAAATAAATTTGCTTGTTCGTCCGCCACGGAAATCCTCCTCAATTAATTGTGTTGATCATCTGCTTGGGCAGCTAACATTTTTTCAATATCCGTTAACTGTTGCTGATGGGCTTTAAAATATGTGCGATCTAATTTTTTAGCCCGTTCAAACCAAGTTGCATACGGTTGACCCAAAACCATCGCCGTCAGCCCAATGTTAAACGCGGCTCGGCCAGAGTGTGAATCTAAGGCATATGCACGTTGATAATAATCCGATGCTTGTTGATTATTGCCTAATGCAAGTAATATATCTGCAACTAGCAAATTAGCGTCAACCTGATCTGGACGGGCTTCTTGTACTGTGATTGCCCAGACTAAGGCATGTTGGTAATCGTGCTTTGCCATTAAAGACTGTGCCATCATCATATAGGCATCATTCTTCAATTTATGATCCGTAATTTGCTGATAATACGGAAGTGCCTTATCATAAGTTTGCGCTTGATAATACACATTCCCTAAGGCATAGCGTAATAAGTCCGTGGCTGGCTGCTGTTGGTCAAACTTACCTAACGCCTTCATCGCTAATGCTTCTGCTTGTTCAAAATCTTGACCGACCGTTAACAAAACAACTAACTCATAATAAGCATGATAATCTTCCGGTTGTGCGTCAATTTCACCGATAAGTTGGTGAACTAATGCTTGCTGTTCAGCCTTGTCAGGACGTGATGCTTTTGCCATTCATGCCACTTCTTTCTTTTATATTAAATCGTATCAGTTGCATCAGGACGACGCGACAAATACGATGTATCGTTCCAATCTAATAATTTGAACTGCTGCCCACGATCCCGAGTCTCCAAAATTGTGGTGGACGTATTTGATAGTCCCCCACGTTGGCGCAAAGTTGCTAACGTTGCCCCTAATAACGAATTGACCAGTGCATTTAGGGCGGCACCATGACTAACAATTAGGACATTATCATCACGCCGTGGATTAGCCTGAACAATTTGTTTGATGGCCGGAGTCATTCGCTTCAATAATTGTTGAAAGCTTTCTCCCTGAATCGCCGTGGGATCATATTGATCAGGATGATTTCGAAAGGCGTCAAATTCAGTTGGGTATTTAGCCTGAACATCGGTAAAGGCCATTCCTTCCATTTTTCCTAAGTTAAATTCCCGCAATCGACTTAGTACGGTCAGTGGTAAGTCAGTTTGCGTTAAATCATGGCGTAAGGTCATTGCCGTGTCACGTGCCCGCTTTAGCGGACTGACGTAGATGTGACTAAAATGAATGTCTTGTAAAGCTGCTGCTAATTCATGGATTTCTTGATAACTTGTCGGTAACAATGGTGAATCCCCTTGAGAGCCTTGATAACGCCCCTCCAGGTTCCATTCCGTTTTTCCATGACGAATAAATAATAATTTTGTCAATTGCTTACTTCCTTATTTATCATTCTAAATACTAAATTTAGTGTCAAACTGATAGCGATGCTGATTAACAATAATCTTAACTAGCTCAGTAGCACTGTCCTCGTGATTGAACGGCAACTGAGCTATTATAATTATTGTCAGTCTGACAGGTGACTCTTAAAATCACGACTGTCTGAAAACAACGACTTACCTACCTACAGTTGAACACACCACTATTTGCCATTCAACAGCTAGCCCAACTGGAAGATATTTCTGACAATGTTTAGCGATGAAATCCTAGCAACGGGGTTATGCTTGGTTATTGAAAGAACAGTATTTAAGACTCAAGTCTGTATCCATCGCACTCCATCGATTGGTAAACAGGGCTAGAAGCACACTATCACACAGAGCTAAGCTCGTTGTTTTTGACCTTATGGATTAACATGTTTTAATCATGATTAATGTCAAGCCATGACTAGTCCAACGCGTATTACGCTATATATTATGACAGTTTTCAGGTTGATTTTCAAAATCTGTTCACGAATTTTATCAATCAATTTTAAAATGTTTTAACCGAAAACATTAATAATCTAAATGATCCTTAACTGTTTTACCGCAATGCCGCTTGCTGGTTATTAATCTCAGCGCATAAAATTGCAATTGCTTAGCAAAAATATAGTTATGTAAACTAATGATATTGACTGCCATTTAGCCATCCTTAATCGGTACTTCCCATGTCGATACCAACAGTTGTCCTGCGACCTTCAATTTTAGGCGCAACCAAAAAAATGGTGGCCAGTAGCGCTTGAACACTACTTACCACCACCTTCATCAAGGAACCGGGACAATTGCCAAAGTCCACGTTATCGTACTTTGATACTCACCAGCAGCTGCCAATGGCATTGCTGGTAAGTATAAGGAGCTTGGCGTTACATCAAACGTCTGTCCTTGATGTCCAGTCTGCGTATATACTGTTTGGGTCGCACCATCTGCAGGTAACGTTCGCTCCACCATCCCAGTCGTATCCTTCAGCACTAACTGGGCTGTTTTGAGTGTCGCTGTTCCGGACGTGAACGGGCTTAAACTAGCAAGTAACTGCCAATCAGCCCCAACTGTTCGTTCATCAGCGACTGACAACCGGTAATCATTGTTACCATCATATCCCGTTCCGGCCGCCGCTGGTATCGTACTGGTTGCCAAGGTGGCTCCTTGTGCAAGTGTTCCAAGTGTGACTGTCCCAAAGTTAAAATTAGGAACGGCAGTCAGTGATAGCCGCCCGCCACTTTTAACCGTTAATAACGCCGCATTTGTTGTTACAGTCTGCGGTTTGCCGTTTACCGGATAACTTAGACTAACATAGTAGGCGGTCCCATCGTCATCTGCATTAGTAGGCACGGTTACCGTATAACTAGTATCGGTCACGTTCAATGCGGTTGCTTTACCGTCCTTGACACGATACCAGTTATTTACGGTAACACCATCTGGCAATGTCGGTAAAGTAAAGGTTGCGGGTGTCCCTTCCATGACCGTCACGTCCTGAAGCGCACCAATCAACAGTTTGACACTATCACTTAGACCGTTGGATGTTCCAGTAATCGTCACCGTTCCGTGATCATCAGCTTTCCCTGAATTGTCAGTAGCCGCATCAGCCGCGGTTACATTACCATATTCATCCACATCCGCTAGGGCTGGATCACTACTTGTCCAGGTCACCGGATCCGTTGCATCTTCTGGTGTCAAGGCCGCGTGCACCATCGTTGACTGTGCGTTATTCAACCACTCGTCATCACTGGTGACCTTAATTCCAGTCGTCACGACCCGCTCCGGCGTTACAGTGACTTTAGCAATTTTTGACCAGTAATCTGGAAAGGCGCCAACTCCCGAGAAATCATATTGAACCTGAAAATACACCGACGTTGTTGCTGTGACTTGTGGGGCATTGTACGTATAGGTTCGACTATTCGTGCCAACATTTTGGTAGGTTTGACCACCATCCGTCGACTGCCACCAAACATATTTACGGCTGCTCAGCAGACTGGTAGTTGCTTCAAGTGCACTCCGTTGCGCGCGTACCGACAGCGTTACCGAACTTCCCCCAATCACATTCGTATCGATGGGTTGTTGTGAAAAACCACCTGACAAATTTAAGCCGATGATCGAACTTGGTGGTGTACTCGGTGATTGCGGTGGTGTCTTAGCAGCAAACGCAAGCGTAACAACGTCCATACTGATAAACATACTCATTAACACTAAGAAGCAAGTCTTGATTAACTTTTTCATCATCTCTCACTCCTTACGCGAACGTCGCTGCCCGACCCAGTAAGCTGCTATTAAAAGCACCAAGAGGATCGTCAAAGCAACTGTGCCCCACAACCACCAATTGATTTTCCGCGGACCAACCAAATGGCGATTATGTTGTTCGGCCCGCTGTGCAGTTAAGGTAAAGTCACGAGTAAAATTCCACACTCGGCGACCACTTGTCAACTGTAATTTCAGCTGATACTTTCCCGCGGCTAAGTTTTGAGTCCCCAGCGCCACCTGATAATTAAACCAACTGTTCGGCGCCATTGAGCCTGATTTCAGCTGCTGAGTTGTAATGATTTTTCCGGTTGCGCGTTGAATAACCCGAGCCTGAATATTAAGTTGACCAAAAAGTGTTGGCGTCAGATTACGGAGTTTGGCAAAAAGCATTGGTTGCCCATTAGTTGGTGTCACTCTAACTTGATCAAGCGCTAATTTTACTGGAATCGTCACTTGCGGTTGACACCACAACGCAACTGCTGTTACTTCCGCATAACGATTCTTCAGCATGAAACCTTGACTAGTCGTTGGCCGCACCGTATTCGCCGTTGGATTGGTGGCAAAAAGCCCACCCAAGACTTCTCCTTTAAAACCGGCCTTAGGAATCGTTGTTTTAAACGTAACGGTCTTAGCCTGATGAGCAGCTAGCTTGACGGTTACGCCGCCCGTCGTCATATCAGTAAATGTCGTCGTTGCCGACGGATCATGCCGATCAGAAGGTACATAGGCCACATTGCCCGCGTCCGAAGTCGTTGCGTTAACCGGCGTCACTTGAAGCGTAATGGCCGATTTGCCAGGATTGCTGACCGATACTCTAAACACTTGGGTCGCTCCAGGAGTCACCTTTAGATTAAAGTACCCCGCCTGCTTATCTAATTGATCCTTGGGCAGCAGGGGTGTCAAAATAAAACCCGATGCCGGTGTACTCGCTGCTGCTTGACTAGGAAGTGCACCTAAAAGTCCTCCTAACAGCAATGCCAGCACTAATACCCACCACTGACCGATTTGTTTCCATCGCATTCTAAACACCCCCACGCCACTTAATATCTAATTAACGACTCACAAATCATATTTAATCAAATCCTATGATGCCGCTTTAGGTGCGGCTGGTGTATTTTGTAACGTCCAGTAAAGCGTCGCCGTATAGGTTCCAGCAGAGATGTTGGCCTGTTTACCAACTTGCAACGAACTACTCGTCGCGGTCGTCGCCGTATTCGAACCTTCACCAGTATTTGCAGCTGCATTCCATAACGTTTGGGGACTTGCAACCCAGCCGTTTGTGACCTCACTCTGATTTAGGGATAGTGCTGTAGGCGCTGCTGTACTACTGTTATCAACCGTTCCCTTACTCATATTTAAATTCAACGTCGCCGAGTCGATTGTCGCTGGCCCCGAACTAAACGGGCCCATGCCAACCGTTAATGTCCAACCAGCATGGTTACCACGATAATCACTCACACTCAGATTGCCACTACCATTGCCATCATAACCATTGCCACCAGATGTGTTGGCACTCGTTGCATTTAAAGATGCACCTGCCGAAGTAATATCTTTAACATTAGTTGAACCCAGTGCAATGTTTGGCACAGCATCTAACGTTAACTCGCCGGGCATAACTGTAAATTGCGCATTAGATAAAGCTTCTGCATTGCCTGTACTATCGGCCACATAGCCAGATGAAACTGTCGTTAAGTTACCTTCCGCTGTCCCAGGCCCGGCCGCTAAAGCTGCAATTGGCATTAACATAAGTGATAGTACCGTAACACCACCACTCAATCCCGTCATTAATTTAAAAACTCGCATGTTACTTCCTCCTTCTCAAACCTCAGTTGTCATATTAGTTTACTAATTACTTTATGATTCCGCTTTCACCGTCCTCTTCCCCTGACGCCAACATTAGTTTAGCATGTACATATGTCGAAACCGTGTGTTTTATTTTGATTCATTAACTTTCCGTATTAATTGCTGATCCTGACAGCGAGTGGCTTAATACCACTTAACAAGACTTACATGCTAATAAAAAGCGTCAGGGCTATTTTAGCCTGACGCTTACTTGAATTAATTCACTTATTTTTTTAACGCCTCATCGAGCGCATTGACGCTCTTAATCGGCCCGACGACCGTTACAACATCGTGCAAGGCCATCATATCGGTTGGCTTGGGTGAAACATTGATGTCTTTTCCATGTTTGATTGCAATTACCGTCAACCCGAAACGCTGGCGAATATTCAAATCAATCAAATTTTGATTAACAAAATTCGGGTCAGTAATTTCAATGGCTGCTAAGGTATACTCATCGCTCAGATCAATGAAACTCAAAATATGATTTGAAAGTAATTTACGTACGATTCCTTGCCCCATATCACGTTCCGGAAAAATAACTTGATCCGCACCCACTCGCTCAAGCACCCGGCCCTGATCACTGGTTTCAGCCTTAGCAATAACTTTTTTAGCCCCCTGCTCCTTGCTTAACATAGTTGTAAGGATGCTAGCTTCCATATTATTGCCAATGCCAATAATCACGTAATCAAATGTATCAACGTTTAAATCATGCAAAACCTCTTCATCCCGGGTATCTGCAATCATCGTTTGCGTCGCAACTTCCATCAATTCATTGACCGGTTCCTCTTTGATATCAACAGCCAAGACATCTTGATGTGCAGCTGCCAATGTCCGAACAACACTTTCGCCAAATCGTCCAAGGCCAAATACCGCAAAACTCTTCTTCATAAGTTGCCTCCTAGCCAATCAAAATATTTTCTGCCGGATAACGAATCAAGTTGACCTTCGCCTGACGTTTAGATAACGCGTATAGCGAGGTGAAGATACCGACCCGACCAATAAACATCAGCATCATGATGATAATCTTGCCAATCAAACTCAGATGCGGCGTTAATCCCAAACTAAGTCCGACCGTCCCAAAAGCCGATAGCACCTCAAATAAGACGTATTCCAAACCGAAACCCTTGGGAATTTTTTCCGTTTGTGTCAAGATCAAAGTTGCCACCGTTAACACAATACTAGCCAGAAAAATCAACATCAGTGCACGACTAATATTTTCTTGACTAAAGCGTCGATGACTGAATTCAACATCTTGCCGACCGCGTAATTGTGCAATACTTTGAAACATTAGCACGCCAAATGTTGTTGTTTTGATCCCGCCGGCCGTTGAACCTGGCGTACCGCCGACAAACATCAAAATCATGATTACAAATAAACTCCCCGCTTGTAGCCCCTGTGTCGGCATGGTAATCAATCCCGCGGTTCTCGGTGTAACACTTAAAAACAGCGTATTGATCGTACGATTAACCCACGACATCCCCATTGGCAGTAACTTCAAATCTCGTTCAGTAACAAGCAGCAAGATAAAGCCAATTACAAATAGGCTAAGGGTCGTCAGTAATGTTAATTTTGAATTTAAGGTCAACCGTTTGCGCGTGTGGTACAACAATAAGTCGCGCCAGACCAAAAATCCGAGTCCCCCGGCAATAATCAAAATCATCGTTACGATCAACACGTAAGGATCATTACGGAAGCCTTGGAGACTATCGCCAAAGACGTCAAAACCGGCATTACAAAATGACATGACCGCATGATATAAAGAGACATACAGTCCATGTTGCCATCCAAAGCGTGGCACGAAATCAAGCGCCAATAAGCCTAAGCCCCCTAATTGGAAGAGCAATGAGAGTCCGACCACGTACTTCATCACACTCTTAGTATCACTCAACCGTTCTAAGTTCAATGAAGCTTTGACCATTAACTGTGTTGAAAGCCCAATCTGACGCCGCATAATATTAAATAGTAGCACCGCAAACGTCATATACCCTAAAGCCCCCACTTCGGAAAGGCCCAAAATAACTAGTTGCCCAAATGTCGTCCAATGAGCAGCGGTATTGACCACTGTCAGCCCAGTAATACAGGTGGCTGACGCTGCCGTAAATAAAATATCAATCAACGAGGTCTGGACATTCGCAGGGGTCGCCCATGGCAAGCTCAGCAACCCAGTACCAATTAAAATTAAAATAATAAAACCAGCTACCATTTTCTTAGATAGCGTATCAAAAAGTTTAAAATGTGCTAATTTTTTCATAATCCTTCCATCCTACAACAACTTAACCGTCACAATCAATGTTAACCTCCGATTCGCGTTGATCATACTCCATTTAGCTTAATCAACCCTATCAAGAAAAGCAAGTCAGATTTAAGCACTTATACGGACTTCATTCCACTCAGGACGGTAGCATGCCAACTATTTAATTCAAGTGGTTCACCGAAATGTGTTCGGTGCCGCTGAAAACTGTGCTTGCTACGCCAAATGATGCTTAGTTGGAATAAGACATGTATGTGCCGCCACCCATCAATCTAACTAATTAACATATTTCAATATATAACTGATGACCAATGAGCTAACAATCGATAGTCTAACTACATTTAAGCAAATAGCTGAATAATCAACGATTAGCTATTTGTTTGCTATTTCAACATTAAAAAACCGCCAATCAAGATAAACTTGATTAGCGGACCATCGATTAACTATTAAACATACTGCAAGACACGCTCATCATTATAAGCAGCATCAATCATACCAGAGCCTAAACACTCCTCACCATTGTAAAAAACCACCGCTTGTCCTGGCGTAATCGCCCGAACCGGATCATCAAAGGTTACCGTGACTTCAGTGTGGTCATCATTAAAATGAACAGTCACGCCGGAATCCTTCTGACGGTAACGGAACTTCGCTGTTACATGGAAATCATTACCTAAATCCTCGTTAGTTACAAAGTGAAGATCAGAAGCCTTTAAGTACGTGGCATATAAGTGTGGGTTATGGTACCCCTTGCCGACATACAGAATATTTTTCTTGAGGTCCTTACCAATCACGAACCATGGCTCGTTATCCTCACCATCGCCACCAATGCCAAGACCACGGCGCTGACCAATCGTATAATACATCAAGCCAGCATGCTCGCCCTTAACTTCGCCGTCAAACGTCATCATCTTACCAGGTGTTGCAGGTAAGTAATGGCCCAAGAATTCCTTGAAGTTCTTTTCGCCGATGAAACAAATCCCAACGGAATCCTTCTTCTTGGCCGTTGCTAAACCGGCATTTAAAGCTAACTTGCGCACATCCGGCTTAACCATCTCACCAAGTGGAAACATGACCTTTTGTAAGGTTTTTGAATCTAATTGACTTAAGAAATAAGTTTGGTCCTTGTTACTATCAACGCCCCGTAAAAGGTGCATCGTGCCATCTTCATCATGTTGTAACCGTGCGTAGTGACCAGTGGCAATGTAATCCGCCCCTAAATCCATCGCGTAATCTAAAAACGCCTTAAACTTAATTTCTTTGTTGCAGATAACATCGGGGTTCGGTGTGCGGCCCTTCTTGTATTCGTCTAAGAAGTACGTGAAGACCCGGTCCCAATATTCCTTCTCGAAGTTAATCGAGTAATAAGGAATCCCAATTTTATCTGCCACTTTGGCAACGTCTTTATAATCTTCGGTCGCGGTACAGACGCCATTTTCGTCCGTATCGTCCCAATTCTTCATAAACACGCCCACCACGTCATAACCTTGCTGCTTCAAGAGTAAAGCCACGACGGATGAATCAACACCACCACTCATGCCGACAACGACACGCGTGTTACTGTGATCAGTCATACTTTTCACCATCATTTCCAAAAGATTCTGGAGAATCCACGATTTGAAGGTCGTACAAGTCCAGTAAGTTCCATTATAACAAAGAAAACGCCGGCTGCAAGCCAGGCGTTCCCTGATTAGTCCGTCGTGAGGACATCCCGTTCAATAAAGTTAGCTAAAATATACCGTAATTGTTCAACAGCTTCCGGATGGGCGTCATTTTTGAAAATATTTGCCCGTTGGACACCATTGCCCGTTACCGTCGTCATCTTAAACCCAGTCAAATCCGCATTGACTGTCATCTTCAGCTTGAAAGCCGCCTGATAGGGTGAAGTGGGATCCAAGGAACGTTCAAAACTAAACGCGCCCGAGCGACCCTTCACAAAACCCAAATCCATCAACGTGTATTTCTTGACCGTTGGACTCAGCGTATACGTCTTAGTATCCCCATCTAGTTTAACCGTTGTTGTGTATGCCATCGTCACGCCCCCCTGCTTTTTTAATAAGCGCTGCGTCGTCTTCGTCAGCACCGTTACAAACTGATCCAGATCAGTCTTAGTGGTATAGCGACCAAAGCTCAACCGAATCGACTCGCTGATCCGGGGTGAGTCTTCACCATACATTGCAATTAAAACGTGTGATGGTTCCAGGCTCCCCGCCGTACATGCGGAGCCCCCAGAAACTGCGACACCACCTAAGTCCAGGTTAGTTTGCATTGTATAGGTCGATACCCCTTTGATCCATAAGTTCAAAACGTGTTGCAAGTTATGCTCACCGAGGGAGCCGTTGACTTCAAAATCAACGCCGTTAGCCGTTAACTGGTCAACGATGTATTGCTTGAACTCACGATACTTAGCCTGCCGGTGGGCCTTCTCAGCGGTAGTCAGTTCTTGCACAGCCGTGGCGAAGCCCGCGATTGCCGGAATATTTTCAGTACCGGCACGGCGCTTATCTTCCTGCTCGCCACCCTTAACGAAGCTGGGAAAGTTAATGCCATTGCGTTTGTACAAGAAGCCCAAGAATTTAGGCCCATTGATTTTATGTGCTGA
The DNA here is from genome assembly GCF_032681335.1 of Lactiplantibacillus sp. DA1. NCBI lineage: Bacteria > Bacillati > Bacillota > Bacilli > Lactobacillales > Lactobacillaceae > Lactiplantibacillus > Lactiplantibacillus sp. DA1. The sequence continues at coordinate 460,627 of NZ_JAWHTQ010000002.1, forward strand.
GGTGGACAACATATCAATATGATCCCGTTGCACATCAATATCCAACAACCCGTAGGCCTGCACTGCATCGGTATGGAACCATGCCTGGTGATCCTTCAACAATTCACCAATTTCATGGATTGGCATCTGTGAACCAACTTCATTATTCCCGGTCATGATTGAGACGAGAATCGTATCAGGACGTAGTGCCGCCTTCAAATCATCCAGACTAATTTGCCCCTGTTCATTCACGGGTAAATAAGTAATCTCAAACCCGTGTTCTGCCAAAAAAGCAGTCGATTTAAGAATCGCTTGGTGTTCGATTGCCGTCGTAATAATATGCTTGCCTAACTGTTGGCGCGTCCACGCGGTCTGCATCACCGCCGTATTATCACTTTCCGTACCACCACTGGTAAAGATAATGTCATCGTCAGCTGCGTTAATGCTTTGGGCAATCACGTGCCGACTATCGTCTAAAACTTCACGGGCGGCCCGACCGAATGCGTGGGTGCTTGAGGCATTGCCAAACGTATTCGTCATTTGATCAGTCATCGTCTGAATAACGGACGCTGCCATTGGGGTCGTTGCCGCATTGTCTAGGTACACTTGCTTCATTACATCATACTTCCTTCTAAATAATTCTTAGTTATTAGCATCGCTGCGATACATCTGACTAATTTTGTGCCGCAAATAATGCAAGTAACATCGCTGCGGACTGCTTGCCCGCTTCCAGGATAAATTCGTCAAAACTAACACCGGCATTTTCATCACCGACATCGGACATCGCGCGAATCACTACGTATGGCGTCTTGAACTGGTGACAAGCTTGACCAATTGCGGCGCCTTCCATTTCACTGGATAGGGCTTCTGGAAAGTGTGCTAAAATCTTATCGGTAGCCGCCTTACCCGCGATAAATTGGTCACCCGAAACAATCAGTCCAGTCTTGGCATTCAAACCAGTTGCCTTGGCTGCCGCCATGATTTGCTTTACCCAATTGGCATCTGTTTCGTAGTATAGCGGCTGTTGTGGTAATTGACCATATTCGTAGTCAAAAGCCGTCGCATCAACATCGTGATAAGCAGTTGCCTTAGCTACAACAACATCGCCAACATGCAACCCAGCCCCGATACCACCAGCGGAACCGGAATTGATGACCACGTCCACGTCAAAGTTAGTAATCATTAAAGCCGTCGTCATACCAGCCTGAACTTTACCAATACCCGATTGAACTAACACGACTTCCTGTTGGTCAATCGTTCCATCATAAAACGTGATGTCCTTAATATTAACGATTCTTTCATCTTGCAATGCGTCCCGTAACGTTTTAAGTTCTTCTTCCATCGCACAAATAATTCCAAATTTCATGTGACCCTAGCGCCTACTTTCTATGGTGTTAAAAATAAGATTAAAAAAACAATAATAATACCAACGACCAACCCGGCAATGACCCAATTTAATTTGCGGGCCAACCGTTTGGTCTTAGCTTCCTCAACGGCCCGGTTGTTCTCAGCAGCATACGCCTGTCTAGAAGCACTCGTTTCTTCCGGTTCCGGTTGTTGCTCCTGAGTCTCGTCACCAGTAGGCCAGCTACGTTGTTGGCGGTATTGCTGTCTGGTGACCCGATCATCATCTGCCACTATCCCTCAACTCCTAACTCAGGGTGACTTTGCCAGTACCAAATCGCCATCACAGTTTTAGCATCCTGAATCTGACCAGTCTGGACCTGGTGTATCGCCGTTGGTAAATCTAGCTTAATGAGGCCAATTTGTTCATCAGGGTCTTGCGGTAGCGCCGTTGTCACCTTTGCTAGTCCAGTGGCAACGTACAATTTCATTAATTCATCCGTAAAGCCCGGCGACGTATAAAATTGGGCGACGGCTTCTAAATGCTGAGCCGTTAACCGCGTCTCTTCATTCAATTCCCGAACCGCGGCCTGATCTATCGTTTCATCAGCTTCAACTTTGCCAGCCGGAATTTCAATGGTCAGACCCCCGGTTGCTGCCCGCCACTGCTGTTCAACAATCATTTTTCGTTGCGCGGTTATCATCAACATTGCAACAGCTGGTTGGTGCCGTACAATTTCACGCGTTGCGGTCGTTTGATCCGGCAAGGTCACTTCTTGACGTTCGACTTGTACTAAGCCACCTTGATAGACCAACTTGCGACTTTGAACCCGTTCCTCAAATGTCATTGATCAAGAACCCCTTTCAGTGTCTGCTCTCTCAATAAGGATACCGATTTTTACGACTGATTGCAATTTTCAACTGACTGATTACGATAATTTTAACGAACCTCGCAAAAAAATGGGTTAACGGACAATCAGCATTGCCCATTAACCCATCCCAATCACACTTTGAATCAAGCAGCGGTTGTCTTTTTTTACTAAACCTTTGCTAAATTAGCAACAAAGTCCTCGTACGCAGTTTGTTCACCAGTTTCCGTCGCCGTGGCGGGACTATAATCGCCCTGAAGTGCATCTTCTAGTGGCAAGGTCACAATCCGGACAAACGTCGCGTTGCCAATCAGTTCCATCCAGTATTCTTCATCAGCGCCTTGATGAACGACCGTCTTGACCATCCCACCAGGATTAGTGACGTGGATTTCTTGATTAAAATCCGTACTTTCTTGGTGTAATAAAACGTACATCAATGAAGAAGCCGACATGGCGGTTCCACAAGCATTGGTAAAGCCAACCCCACGTTCAAACGTCCGCACAAAGATTGAATTTGGCCCTAAGATTTCAACAAAACTGACGTTGACTCCATCTGGAAAAATTTGATTTTGACCATCATTCATCCACTTGCCGATACGGCCCAATTCAGGACCAACTAACGTAGCATGGTCCACAAAAGCAATTAAATGGGGGTTAGGCACAGCAACGGCTGAGAACTTTAAGTCGGCTGACAATGCCGGAATATTCTCATTGATAATCGTCGTAGCATCATCGTTAGCGTGCATTCCGAGCGTCTGGGCATCAAACGTTACGGGCGAGATTTCAACGCTATAGGCCGGGACATGCGCATCAAAATCGGCGACAGCTTGCACTTTCAAATCAGCATACATCGTCTGTACGCGAAAATCTTCCTGACTATTTTGGGTGCCCAAATAACGAGCAACGGTTCGCAAGCCATTACCACACATGCTGGCTTCCGTCCCATCTGCATTAATGACTCGCATCCGACCAAGTACTTGCGGATGTTCTGATTTATCGACAACTAACACCCCATCAGCACCATCGTACAAGCCAGCGCCGTCACGTTTACAAATGTTAATTGCCAGTTGCTTCAAATCCGCATCCGATAACGGTGCTTGAAATTGTGTTTGATCTAATAAATAAAAATCGTTACCAGAACCGTGTACCTTGATCATTTTCACAGCCATCAACATCCTATCTATATAATATCGGTCTTAATTTAAACTACTTCATTATGATACTGGCTTTTTCATGAAAATTCAATTGCAAAGACCCATTTCTCATAATACTATCCGAACACATAATACTTACAAATCTGGTGAGCAGGCGCATTCTCTCGTCAATCATCTTAAAGCACCTGATTATTGCTGCTATTTAAACTAACGCCTCTCGGATGCACGCAGCCTGATGTTGATGATCAAGAAATCAAGTTCAGACACTCCAATACACAAAAAAAGTGTCACCAACCAGTCAATTAAGACTGATTGTGACACCTATCGTAAGTTATCAATACTCACTCTAAATTTAATTCAACTTAAGCTTCCAACCCAGTTGCCACTGATTCAGGATAGTTTTCCCGAACAATTGCAGCACACCGTGCACATAACATCGGATAAGCTTCATCGCTTCCAACATCCGTCTTGACCATCCGACAACGATCACAAACGTCACCGTCAGCATGGCCAACCTTGATGGCTAACGTGTCACCAAATGTTTCTGCGTCTGTAGGCGCGTCACTTAACGCGTGTAGATCTAATGCTGAAACCATCAACATCTGCCGAACATTGGTGTTCAAACGATCTAAGAAGGCTCGCGTATCATCATCAACGTACAAATCCAAGTGTGCTTCCAAGGATTTACCAATCAACTTAGCATCACGGGCTTCTTCCAACGCCTTTAAGACGTTACTCCGAAGATCCATGAACCGCGTCCATTGAGTCATCAACTCGTCGCCGTTCGCATAATTTTGAACAGCTGGCATCTCAGCTAATTGCGCAAATTCTTCTGGTTCTTTCAAGAATGGCCAAATTTCTTCAGTCGTGTGTGGCAGCATTGGTGTGAAGAGCTTCGTCAAGGCAACCAAAACATCGTAGAAGACCGTTTGCATCGACCGCCGTGAATGGCTATCCTCGGCATCAATGTACATAATATCCTTGGCAATATCGAGATAGAAGTTTGATAAATCAACCGTCAAGAAGTTGATCAACTTCTTGTAGATATCCAAGAAATCATAATGATCGTAATGGTCCTTCGTCTCAGCCACGAATTGGTTCAACCGTGTTTCCATGTACTGGTCCACACTTGCTAAATCTTCATAAGCCACGCGGTTGGCCTTCGGATCAAAGTCCGCGGTGTTGCCTAACATGAAGCGGATCGTGTTCCGGAACTTCTTGTAGGAATCGGCCACTTGCTTAAAGCTTTCCATTGAGACCCGAACGTCGGAACTGGTATCCACTGAAGCGACCCACATCCGAACGATTTCAGCACCCATCTGCTTGATAACATCAGCTGGCGCAATCGTGTTGCCCAGTGACTTACTCATCTTACGGCCCTGATTATCCAACGTGAAGCCTTGTGACAAGACTTGCTTGTATGGGGCATGCCCAGAAACGGCCACACTCGTAATCAAGCTTGAGTTGAACCAACCACGATATTGGTCAGAACCTTCAAGGTATAAGTCGGCTGGATAGTCGAGGTATGAGCGTTCTGCCAGGACACCTTGGTGTGATGAACCAGAGTCGAACCAAACATCCATAATATCGGTTTCCTTAGTAAAGGTACCGTTTGGTGAATGTTCATTGGTATAGCCATCTGGCAATAGGTCCTTAGCGTCGCGTTCAAACCAAACATTCGAACCATACTTGCCAAATAAATCAGCCACGTGGTTAATCGTCACTTCGTCCATGATTGCAGTGCCATCTTCAGCATAGAAGATTGGTAACGGTACACCCCAGACCCGTTGCCGTGAAATGACCCAGTCACCACGGTCACGAATCATGTTGTAAAGACGCTTTTTACCCCACTCTGGGAAGAATTCAACGTCATCCATCGACTTAAGGATTTCATCACGCATATCACCAACGGAAGCAAACCACTGTGGCGTTGCCCGGAAGATAATCGGCTTCTTAGTCCGCCAATCAAATGGATAGCTGTGTTCGTATGGCATATATTTCAGTAACAGCCCAGCGGCCTTCAACTTATCCAGTGCGATCTTGTTAGCGTCATCGTAGAAGACCCCTGCAAAATCATCACCAGCTTCAGCCGTTAAGAACCCTTTGTCATCTACGGGAGCAAAGATTGGCAGGTCGTATTGCTTACCGATCCGGTAGTCATCTTCCCCATAACCAGGCGCAGTATGCACTAGCCCAGTCCCAGAATCAAGCGTGACAAAATCACCTAACATCGTTACTAAATGCCGACTATTGTCAAAAGGATGTTCGCATAAAACGTTTTCGAGTTCCGCACCCTTGACCGTTTTAAGCACTTGAACATCTTCCCAACCAAATCGTTCGGCATTTTCGTCCAGCAATTCAGCCGCGAGCACAAACTTACGATTTTCACCAGCCGGTTGCACAACGACATAATCAAAACTTGCATCGATGGTGATTCCTTCTGAAGCTGGAATCGTCCAAGGGGTTGTCGTCCAAACAACCATGTAAGTATCATCATCTAAGACGCCCTTACCATCAATGACATGTTCGCCGTAGAAGGCGGATGGCGATGTCACATCATGATATTCCACTTCAGCTTCTGCCAAAGCCGATTCAGAAGACCATGACCAGAAGACAGGCTTTTGGCCCCGGTAGATCAAGTGGCGTTTAGCAAACGCACCAAAGACCCGCACTTGAGCCGCTTCAAATTCTGGCTTTAACGTTAAGTATGGGTTGTCCCATTCACCAGCAACGCCTAAGCGCTTAAACTCATCACGTTGACGATCAACTTGTTCCAACGCGTATTTCCGACAAAGTTCTCGGAACTCATTGTCCGTCATCTTCTTGCGGTCATAACCGGCTTGCTTTAACTTCTGTTCGATTGGTAGCCCATGGGTATCCCAACCAGGAACGTAAGGTGCCCGGAAACCATTCATCGACTTATAACGAACGATGAAATCTTTTGTGATTTTGTTCAAGGCATGCCCCATATGAATGTCGCCATTCGCGTATGGTGGGCCATCATGTAAAATAAAGCTTGGCTTGCCTTCATTCAATTTTTGCCGTTGTTCGTAGACTTTGTTTTCAGCCCACACATTTTGTCGTTCAACTTCCTTGACCGGTAAGTTGCCACGCATTTTAAACTTGGTCTTGCCAAGATTTAACGTTTCTTTAACGCGCATATTCTCACTCCTTAAATTTTTTATCAAACAACCTGTCATTGGATTTTTAGATACAAAAAAACTTCGTCCACCCAGGGACGAAGTTATCGTGGTACCACCCAATTTTAGAATTGTTTAAATTCTCTCTTAGCATGGTTAACGTCCATGAACCGGCCACCCTTACTCATTTCAGGGTAACGTTCGGAGATGATCTGCAATTGACTAAGGGACGACTACCTTTCCATTATCGGCAGCTCTCTGGACGTATTAGTTAACTGTTTGCTGTTCTCCTCAATACCTTAGTTTGCTTCAATTGTTCTGCTGATAACCTAATTAGTCATTAGTATTGTCATCAGGGAAAATAACCACCGTCTGCTGTTGGGCTTGATCGCCACCGTCTGCAACGGGTGTCTCACCACTCGTTGCTTCCGTAATTTCAACGGTTGCTTCTGAGTTTACGCTCGCATCACCTGAGTTGTCAAGGTTATCTTCCTTTAAAACGTGTTGAATTTCAGCATAATCAGCCGTATTCGTCTCACTAAGTAATTGATCCCAATCCTTGCTCTTAACCACTTCTAACTGCGATTCAAGCATCACTTGGAGACGCTGACGGAAGACCCGCGTTTGTTTCTTCAAATCATCAGTTTCAACGGATAACCGCTTAGCTTTTTGGGAAGCTTCATCAATCATTTGATTTGACTTGTCTGTCGCTTCACTCACAATATCAGACGCTTGCTTTTGTGCTTCACGAGTAATAATGTCGGCTTCCTTCTTAGAGTTCGTCTTCACTTTATCCGCAGCTTCTTGGGCAACCAAGATGGATTGATTTAAGGAGTCCTTCAATTCGTTAAAATATTTCAACTTGCCTTCACTTGCATCCAGCCGCTCTTGGAGGTCCTTATTTTGCTTCAAGGTAATTTGATAATCTTTAATAATTTGTTCAAGAAAATCATTGACCTCGTCAATATTGTAACCACGTAGTTTCGTTGAAAACTCTTTGTTATGAATGTCATCTGGACTTAACACCATTAGAATTCCTCCAATATCTATTTACTATGAATAAGATTTAACGTTACTCGCAACCGCGCTTTCTTAGTCTCACCGCTAATCTCGGCAAGCCGCACACGGCCATAATGATTCACACTCAGCATATCTAACAATGCTAATTCGTAATCCGCTTTCGGCAAGTCAGCCCAATTGAGCCGCACCTTGGCACCCTCAATTAATTCTTTAGCATGATGCCGCGACAAGTTGAACGCTGCTTTAATAATATTATCCGCTCGTAATGAACTGACCGTGGTCGTTATGGTTTCCCAATCATCTTCCGGCGTGACCACGTCGGTCAATGGGACTTCCGTTAGATGAACTTTTGTCTTACCGAAACGATCAATTTGATCACTAAAGTAGTTTGCCATTTCAGTCTCACACACAAACTGCCAGGTCTCACCATTAGTGACAATATCCCCAAAAACATCGCGTTCAACCCCGGAATTTGCCAACGTCCCCAAAATTTGACCATGCTTTAAAGTGGCAAACTTGACAGGGTAGACAATGTTAAACAGTGTGATTTGAAAATCGGCCACCTCAGGTTCATAGTACACCGGATAAAACAAGATCCGTTGCAACTCTGCCCCTTCAAAACCGCCAAATGCCCGCATGCGCACATCGTCCAATTGATTTGCCAGTGTTTGCGCAATATAAATCTGACGTGGGTTCAAGAATGCCGTTAGGATTGGGCGATACTGATCAGCGACTTGCCGTAGCCAACCAGTGACCTGTTCAATAAATGGGGCTTCACTATCGCGAAAATGCTGTTTTAAGTTATCATTCACGATACTATCCTCGTTATTTTAATTTAGTACATTATCAATGTTAAAAGATAAAACAAGCCACTTTCAGCTAATTGGAGCACTAATAGCGCAATAATCGGTGAAAAATCCAGTCCGGCAATTGCGGGAATGAAGCGTCGAAAAATACTGAGAAACGGTTCACAAATCTGACCTAAAAACTGGCCCACACGGGTATTATAAGCTCCCGGGAACCATGACATCAAAATGTAAACCACAATGGCTAATTGGTATAGTTGAAACAACCGACTAATAATCGTCACTAACAGGCCACTCACTCCTTATAATTTGCTAGTATCAAACTGACTCGTGGTACTTCCAGAGACTTCATAGTTTTCTGGAATGCAGAGAAAGATTTCATCACCGATTCGTTCAATTTCACCATTAATGGCGAACACCGTTCCGGTCAGAAAATCGACAATTCGCCGCGCCATTTCATCATCGACGTGATCAAAATTAACGATCACGGCTTGATTTTTAAGGAGCTGCGTGGCAATTTCTTTAACGTCCGAATAAATTTTAGGCTCGAACAAGGCAATTTTACTGTTCACTGACTTTCCCCCCTGCATGGGCACAACTTTCGGGGTACTACGGGTGTTGGTTGCTTGTTCAGTGGGCGCCGCTGCTTGTGAAGCGGTTGGCTCCTCATACTGACCGTCAGAATCACCAACCCCAAAAAAGTTACTAATGAATCCGGCCATCTGCTTACGCTCCCTTCACCGCTTTACTTGCGCCGACGTTTAAAGAATGGTGGGGTATCTAAAGAATCCCCATTGTTGTCATCCTTACTGTCATCAGTCTGTGAATTATCATTAAAAACATCAAAATCAGTCTTTTCAACGTTATTAAATTCCTGACCATTATTAACTGGCCGTGAATTATTAGGTTCACGTCGAATATCCCAGTTACCAAACGGATCATTCGCTTGTGATTCACTTGGTTGGGCGGCGGCTTCACTAGTTGCTGGTTGGTCGTTTGGAGTGGCAAACATGCCACCCCGTTGTTGACTAGCTTCACTGCGACTTGGTTGACTACCCATCTTGAGTTCCCGTTGCTTCTGGTCAATCCCAGTGGCAATCACTGTCACCCGCACTTCGTCCCCAAGGCTCTCGTCAATCGATGTCCCGAAGATAATATTAACATCCGTGGTTGCTGCTTGTGAGACAATGTCAGAAGCGGCTTGGGCTTCATACAAGGACATGTCAGGGCCACCCGTGATGTTCAGTAAGACTTGTTCAGCACCATCGATGGAAACTTCCAATAATGGTGAAGAAATTGCCTGCTTGGTCGCATCAGCCGTCCGGTTTTCGCCACTAGCAGAACCGATTCCCATCAGCGCAGAACCTTGATTTTGCATCACCGTCTTAACATCGGCAAAGTCCAAGTTAACGTAACCTGGTGACGTAATTAAATCAGAAATTCCTTGGACCCCTTGACGTAATACGTTGTCAGCTTCTTGGAAGGCTTCCATCATTGGCGTCTTCTTATCAACGATTTCAAGTAAGCGATTATTGGCAATGACGATCAACGTATCAACGTTGTCTTTCATCTGGGCGATTCCTTCAGCAGCATTGCGCGCTCGTTTCGGCCCTTCGAAGGTGAATGGTCGCGTCACAACGCCCACCGTCAAGGCACCGGAATCCTTCGCAATCTTGGCCACAACTGGGGCCGCACCGTTACCAGTACCGCCACCCATGCCGGCCGTTACAAAGACCATATCAGAACCCTGCAATGCTTCTGTCAACGCTTCTTCACTTTCCTGTGCCGCTTTTGAACCAACATCAGGATTAGAGCCAGCACCCAAGCCTCGGGTGAGCTTTGGCCCAAGCTGAATCTTAGTTTCAGCATTTGACGTCTGTAATGCTTGTACATCAGTGTTAGCGACAATAAATTCGACACCTTTAACGTCTTCAGCAATCATTCGGTTAACAGCGTTGCCACCACCACCGCCGACACCAATGACTTTAATATTAGCCCCTGAATTCTGGGTTGAATCTAAAGAAAATTCCATGTTTTTTCCTCCGTCATTTCTATCCGATTATTAATCAAAGAAGTGGTTAAAAAAGCCCTTGACCCGTTCAACCGTCCCCTTGCGATCTGGATCAGTCTGTTCCTGAGATGCTTGCGGTTCAGACTGTTTTTTAGTTGTTTGCTTAGGTTGTGGTACTGTTTGACTAGGTGTCGGCGTTGCGTCAGCAAATTCCAACGCCACACTAGCCCGCGTATCACCAGTTAACGCACTCTTAACAAGTAACGTTACTTCACTCAAGGCTGCTTGATATTTGATGACGGCCAACGCCTCATCAAACGACGGATGCCTCAAGCCCATTTGGTTAGGCGTGAAGACACGCACCCGCGTGCCAAACCGTTGGGCTGCCAAATCAGTGATTCCTGGCAACGCAGCCACCCCGCCAGTTAATACAATACCTCCAGGCAATTCAAGCGCCCGAATCTCATCTAAGTGCTGCTTGACCTTATCAAAGATTTGGTCCAAGCGAGCTTCAATGATTTCTGCTAAGTATTGCTCACTTATTTGCTCCGGTGTACTTTGCCCAACAACATCAACTGGGAAAAGTTCATCGTCCGAGGCCTGCTGAGCATCGGCATAGCCATAATCACGTTTTAACTTCTCGGCGTTCTCAATCGAGGTGTTCAAGACAACTGAGATATCCTTGGTAATATACTGGCCGCCTTCTTGATCAACGTAAGTATATTTGAGCTGGTGATCATGAATCACCGCCGCGGTCGTCTGACCACCACCCATATCAATGATGATCGAACCAAAATCCTGTTCACCATCATTGAGCACTAATGAACTCAGTGCTAAAGGTGCAATCACAATCTGTTCAATTTGTAGTCCGGCTTTTTCCAAAGCCTTGCGCGTATTATGAATGATTGTTTTTGGACCAGTGAACAGGGTACCATGCATTTCAAGCCGGACCCCGACCATGCCACGGGGATCCTTGATACCATCAAACCCATCGACAACAAATTCGTCAGGAATGACATCTAGAACTTCCCGTTCTGGTGGTAAACTCTGAACTAACGCTGCCGCCGCAACGTTTTGAACATCTTCATTATTAATTTCTTTTGATTCATCTGCCACGGCAATCATGCCACGACAGCGCTCAATTTTGACCAGGTTAGCAGGTACTCCTGCAATCACCTTTTTTATTTCGATACTTGCTTTTTCTTCAGCTTGGCGTACTGCTGATCGAATCGTTTCGGCCGCCTTATCAATATCGACGATAACGCCACGACTTAAACCATTAGAACGTGCGCTTCCCACACCAATAACGTTCATTTGCCCTTTAACACGTTCAGCAACAATGACTTTTATTGAGGTGGTCCCTATATCAAGTCCGACATAAATTCCTGAATTATCCATAATAGAGGAACCTCCTAGTATTTTACATAAATATTCAAGGATTCGCTGACATATCCAGTTAACCCCTAGTTTACCATATCCTAAGCGCTTTTAAAAAGGTGACACTTAGCATTCTATCAATTATTCTGATTCTTGAACGGATGGGAGTAAGCGCCCACTTCAAGATTAATAACACCCTTGCTCTTCATTTTCGCAACAATACCCGGATAATAGGCCATCTTATTAGCAAAAGTACTGATGGTTGCGTACACTTCATTACCATCGTTCATATAGAGATGAACCCGTTCGGGATTAGCTTTGTTCGGTGCAAACTTGATTTCAGAAATGTTATGTTTGACCGCTGATGGCAACTTAGCGTACTGGTTAATCATCGTCTTTAATCGTTGACCACTCTTAAAATTGGCATAAATGGGCGATCCACCACCAGGTTGCGAATAAGTTGCCTTTAAGATCAAGCCATTCTCTAAAATCCGACGATAATGCTGTCCTGACGACAAGTACCCTGCAATCCGAATTTCTTTAACTGTCACCCGAACACCATTGAGTCCCACCAACTTAGTCGTGACCTTGCCAATTTGTGGTTGCGATTGATTGGCACGCTTAGTTGTTCGCTGATCATGACCAATGACAGACCACAACGCCACCCCTGGGTTAATTTTGGTTGCCGTTTTAACCTGCGTCACCGACAACTGATTATTGCCTTGAACGGACACCGTTTGGACATGGCTCAGTGGTGAAACAAAGTACCCTGCCACCCCAGCACCAGCCAGAAAAATCCCCATCAATATCAAGACTCGCTTGAAAAGCAGTCGGCGACGTTGCGATTTAAGCTTCGGCAATTTATCACCAATTCGCAGTCGTTTTCCCGACCAACTATGACGACTTTTCTGTTCTGCCCGATGATTTTCAGCGGCATCACGTTGAAATCGCTCCCACGGTGTTAATTGCTCAGGGTGCTCACGATCCTTAGGCTTTTTATGAAAAATGGCCATCACACCCACCCTTTCACTCTAGTCTTAGTGTTTCTTGATCACCGTTTCCAAAACGTGCAATAATTGATCGGCTGCATCCGGCATACCTAACTTCTTAGCATTTGCCGCCATCGCTTCACGGTGGGTTGTGCTTTGTAACAACCTATCTAGTGCAGCCACTAAGCTAGCACCAGTCAGGTCGGCCTCCTTGATTAATTCAGCCGCCCCCGCATTCACAAGACTCTGAGCATTCTTAGTCTGATGATCATTGGTGACATATGGACTCGGTACTAGAATTGAAGGAATTCCCAAAGCCGTAATTTCCGCAATGCTAGTAGCACCAGCCCGACCAAGAATAACTGCCACTTCTGGTAAGATAGCAGGCATATTTTTGATGTATGGTTCGATTTTAACATTCGTAGCTAGTGCTGTCGCCGACAAGCCATTTCGAATCTTATCATAGTGCACTTGTCCAGTAACAAACAGGGTCTGGTAGTCTCGCTCATTTAGTTCGGGAATTGCCGCTACCGCCGCCGCATTAATACGAGCTGCCCCGCGACTACCGCCAAAAATCAATGCCGTTGGAATATCAGGATCCAATCCAAATTGTGCTAGTGCGCCTGTTTTTTTGATATTGGCCACTTGCTGAGCACGCGGGTTCCCAGTCATCACAACCTTTTGTGCTGGGAATTGTGACCGCGCACTTTCAAATGAAATCGCAATCTTATTCACGAAGCGGCTTAAAAACTTATTAGTAACCCCAACGACTGAATTCTGTTCGTGAATAACCGTTGGAATGTGCATCTGGCTCGCCGCAAACACAACTGCCCCACTGACATACCCTCCAGTTCCTACCACGACATCAGGCTTGAACGCCTTAATATATTTACGCGCGGTAACCACACTCTTTAAAAACAAATAAACTGTTTTAACGTTTTGCAATGACAATGACCGCTTGAACCCCTGAATCTTAATCGTCTTAAAATCAATTCCACGTTCAGGAACAATTCGACTTTCAAGCCCACGATGCGTCCCCACGAATTGAACCTGGGCTTCAGGATCATGCGCTTTCAGTGCATCAATCAAAGCTAGTGCAGGATAAATGTGCCCACCAGTTCCACCGCCAGAAATCATTAATCGCATTAGTTCTCTTCCGCCTTTCCAGTTAACTGCTCAATCGCTTTAATAAACCGATCACCCCGAACTTCAAAATTCGGGTACTGATCCCAGCTGGCACAAGCTGGTGATAACATGATAATATCACCGGCTTGGCTATGCTGCCATGCAATTGGCACAGCTGTCTCACAGTTATCCGTAAATTCAACATCTTGAATACCAGCCAAGCGTCCTGCATCCGCGACCTTTTCAGCCGTCTCACCAAAGACGATCAATGTCTTAACATGAGCCTTTAATGCCGGTGCGAGCTTTTCAAACGTGTTACCACGATCCAGACCACCGGCCAATAAAATAACAGGTTGGTCAAAGCCCTTCAATGCCATTTCAGTTGAAACGAGGTTGGTTGCCTTAGAATCATTGTAGAACTGTCGCTCTTGATACGTTTCAACGTACTGGGTCCGATGTCGAACTCCCGTAAAGGTCTTCAAGACCTGGACGATTCCCGCTGTTGGAACATCTTGTAATTTAGCAACGGCAATGGCCGCCAACGCATTTTCAACGTTATGATCGCCAGGAATCCGAATGTCGGTTGCATCCATAATATATTCATCTTTGAAATACAGCTTGCCAGCTTCCTCATAAGCCCCATCCTTGGTATTGGCTTGCCGTGAAAATGGGATAACCGTTGCTTTCGATTGAGTACTTAGTTGTCGCCATTCTTCAGTGTCCCAGTTGATGACCAAGTAGTCACTAGCTGTCTGGTTCATCGTAATGCGCATTTTGGCCTTAACGTAGTTCTCACGCGAACCATGATAATCCAAATGGGTCGAATAAATATTCGTAATAACCGCAATGTGCGGATGAAGCGTCCGAATACCACATAGCATAAAACTTGATAACTCTGTGACCATGGTATCGGCTGCCGTTGCTTTTTGGGCAACAGCTGAAGCCGGCACACCAATATTACCTGCTACGTAGGCCTTACCGGCAGCGGATCGTTGATTCAACATCATCGTAATCATGGTCGTCGTCGTAGTTTTACCGTTCGTCCCAGTAACCCCAATCAGTTCACCTGACAGAATTTGCGAAGCAAGCTCGACTTCAGTGATGACTGGAATCCCCTTTTCTTGGGCCCCACTAACGAGTGGATTTGAATATGGGATACCTGGATTCTTGACCACTACTTTAAAATCTTCATCTAGTAATGACAGTGGATGACCACCCGTGATGACTTTGATGCCGTCACTCAATAATTCTTGCGCATCCGGATTATCATCAAATTCCTTTTTATCATTAACGGTCACAAATGCGCCTAATTTGTGGAGCAACCGTGCGGCATTGACCCCGCTCTTTGCTAAACCAAGAACTAAAACTTTTTGGTTACGATACTGCTCAACCGACTTCATAAACCAAGATCTCCCTATAATGTTTGTAGATGGTGCCTAAATTAACTTGTTATGTGACCGATAACCTTGAATCCAGGTATCGGCTAATTATTCCTGATACGCCAGTGACTGTTTCCATGACATAATTTGCGGCAGACCCCGCAGCTATTCAATTATGCATAGCTACATTGACAGGAACCAGCACTATTCACTTTAACTTACTTACTTTCTGACCACCAATGGATAATTTGGATAAAGTCATACCGCAAAATACAATTATGTACAATCAACACGGGCAATGCCGTCCGCGTTAATTAAAATCTAGCTTTAGATAATGGTGGCAACGCTAATAACGGCGGCCACTAAACCAATCGACCAAAAGACAAGATCGATTTTCCATTCACTCCAACCCTTCATCTCAAAGTGATGGTGAATCGGGCTCATCAAAAAGATTCGCTTACCAGTCAATTTGAACGAAGCCACTTGTAACATGACTGAAGCCGTTTCAATCACAAAGATAATCCCAATCAATAAGAGTGACAATTCGTGATGCAATAAGATCGATACCGCGGCCAAAGCACCACCTAACGCTAGCGAACCCATGTCACCCATAAAAATCTTAGCAGGCTTGTGATTATAAACGAAGAATCCGACTAACGACCCCACCACCGCTAAACAAAACAACATGACATTATATTGATTTTGAGCGTAAGCAATGACGGCATACGCGCCAAAGGCAATCGTGGCTTGACCAGCAACTAATCCATCCAACCCATCCGTTAAGTTGACCGCATTTGAGAAGCCTACTAACCAGATAATAACGAATAGCATGTACCAAATTCCCATCGACCAATCACCCAAGCCCGGGATTCTAAGTGCCATTGGTAAATGTTCATGCTGATAAACTAAAGTTAAAATTACGGCGCCAATAATTTGCCCAAGTAATTTCTGCCATGCCTTCAAGCCTTCATTTTGTTTACGCCACAACTTGATACTATCATCCCAGAAGCCTAATGCCCCGTATAACACCAGGATAAACATTAAAATCCATGTGGTTGGTTGTAATTGATGTTGCCACCCACCGACCCACAGTGTGGTCATCAGAATCGCAATAATGAAGAGTAAGCCCCCCATAGTCGGTGTTCCTGATTTTTTTTCATGCCACGTGGGCCCTTCCTCACGAATCATTTGCCCCTCTTTGCGGGCACGAAAATACCGAATAAGTGACGGCATTAACGCAAACACAATAATAAAACCACTGATTAGGGTTGCACCCCACACTAATACACTCACAACAATTCTCCATTCTAAAACTTAATAAGGACTACTTCAGTGTCACACTAATTGACTGCTTTGCTTCAATCGGATTACCCGCCGTCACGCTCTGCGTCTTGACATAACCTGTCCCGCTAGTCGTGAGTTTAACGCCCGTTAACGTAGCAAAGTCTGCAACTTCACTGGCTGACCATCCGGATAAGTTTGGCATGTACATCTGACCATTGGTAACCAAAATAACCCGTTGACCACTTGAAACAACGGTGCTAGCAGAAACCGACTGCTTGACGACCCGACTACCTTTACCAACAACCACAACGTCTAGTCCCTGCTTCTTAGCAGTACGGTCAGCCGTGCTAGTTGATTTACCCGTTAAATCCTTCATTTTAACCGTCGTCGTTTTCGTCTCGCTCGCTTTTTGCTCTTCCAACGCCCGCTTCATCACGGTGTCAAAGATGTCTCCCATATCATCTTCAGCCAAACTGCCGTTAAGCGTTGGTTGTTTCATTGTGATATACATAATGTACTTTGGATTCTCCGCTGGTGCCATTCCCACAACGGAGTACAAGTAGGTATTGTCACCCTGCTCATAAGTACTCCCGTTACTAACTTGCGCTGTCCCAGTCTTAGCAGCGATCCGGTACCCTCTGATCTTATACGCCGACCCGGTCCCGTATGATTTATAGACAACATCTTGCATGTGATCCAGAACTTGGCTAGCCGTCTTCGAACTAATTGGCTGACTAACGACCTTCTTCTTAGCTGTATAAACCGTCTTATTGGTATTAGGATTGGTAATTTTAGAAATAAAGTACGGCTGTATCATCTTACCATGATTAGCAATTGCTGTGAATCCACGTAACATTTGCATGGCTGTCACCTGAATCCCTTGACCAAAAGCCGTGTCCGCCTGTTCGATGGGATACGTGAATTGAATGGATCCGCTTTGCTCACTGTCAAGACCACTATTAGTACTTTCACGTAGTCCGAAGCGTTTAATGTACTTCAACCACGTCTTAGCCCCCATTGTCTGTTCAAGGTGGGCCATGGCCGTATTACTTGAAAGGGCAAATCCCTTGGCGTAAGTGATATTGCCCCAACCATTTGTATTCCAATCGGGAACAGTATTATTGCCAATCTTATACTCGCCAGTCGGCACGGTCACGTTAGCATTGTACTTACCACTGTCGATTGCCGCAGCCATCGTGAAAACCTTCATTGTTGATCCCGGTTCATAAGTATCTTCAACCAACAAGTTACGCCACATCTTAGATAGTCCCGACTTAGTCTGCGCATTAAATGTTGGTCGTTGCGTTGTGGCCAAAATTGCTCCCGTCTTGGCATTCATCAACGTTGCTGTCATTGATTTAGGTGAAACTTTAGCATTCACTTGTGAAACCTTGGTTTCAAGTAATGTCTGTAACTTACTATCCAGGGTGGTATAAATATTATCACCATCCTTGACCTTTTTACCAGTCTCAGTGCTACCTTGATATCCGCTCTTCGTAATCGTCTTACGGCCATCGGTCCCCGATAATTGCTTGTTAAAAGCCAGTTCAATTCCCATCGAACCCGTCAGCCGAGTTTGATCAGTATTCTTTTGACTTTTAGACGTCGTTAGCCCCACCAAGTGGGAGGCAAACATCCCATTCGGATACAGCCGGGCTTCAGATTCAATAAAATGAAGGCCAGTTACATTTTGCGCGTCAATTTTCTCCTTGGTTGTCAATGAAATATTCTTACCGGCAGTGCCAAATTCGATTTGGAACTTACCCGCACCCTTTTGTAACGTTGCGAGGGCTTTCTTGTAACTGATTGGTAAATACTTCGACAACACTTGGGCGGCCTTCACATTATTTTTAACATACAGAGCCTTACCACTAGCACTTTGTTGATTCTTCGCCATAATCGCATAAAGCGTATAAGTACTCGTGTCTTCAGCAATCGGGTCGCCATTGGCCGTATAAATGGTGCCACGCTTGGCCGTAATCGTCTGATCTTCCGTATATAATTTCTTAGTGGCCTCGACCAGATTGACCCCGTTAACGTGGCGCACAATCGCGATATATGAAAAACGAATGATCAAAACACCAAAGACGGCAATCGCACCAAAAAATAGCCATTGGCCAAAAATTCTACGATTTTGTTTTGGTGACCGTTTCGAAGTCATTCGTTGTTTGTTCTTATTCATTTGTAAACATTCCTTATGCTACCGTTGTTGAGTGATAGCCCGTACTGCTTAGCAATTTTATTTAACCGGCTTCGACTTGAAAGTTCACTAATTTCCTGTGCGGCCGATGTATTTTTCGCCTGCACTTTAGTTACTTTTGTCTGTACCGTTTGTAACTGACTTTGTGCGTTACCAGACGTAATGTTCGTTGAAACTAACATAATGGCTAAACCAAAAACCACCAAACTCAGGCCAACACACAATACTTTCTCAAACATTGAAAATGCGACCCGTTGCGTCTTAATAGACGGGTTGGGGGTCACAACGGTTTTAGTTTTATGTACCGGGGTGGTTGCGCCAGGAGTCTGCTGTGGCAACTCCCGCGCTAATCCATTTTGGGCCATTTTAATCACTCCTTTAATTATTCCTGAATATTATTTATTCATTAACTTTAATCGTTCGATAGCACGTAACTTCGCGCTGCGAGCACGACGATTAGCTTCAATCTCTGCATCACTAGGCACGACTGGTTTACGACTGACCAATCGGTAATCCGGCTGCATCTCAGCCGGAATAACTGGTAAACCAGGTGGTAACTCCGGTAAATCGCTGTGTTCTTTAAAAATTGTCTTCACTAATCGATCTTCTAACGATTGGAACGTAATCACGCTAACCCGCCCATGGACATCGATTAGATCAATTGCTTGCTCAAGGGAAGTTTCGAGAACCCCTAGCTCATTATTGACTGCAATTCGAATCGCTTGGAAAACCCGTTTCGCTGGATGTCCACCAGTTCGCCGGGCTCGAGCAGGAATAGCATTCTTAATGATTTCGACCAACTGACCAGTCGTGATAATCGGTTGTACCGCTCGTTCACGTTCAATTAGTCGCGCAACTTGCTTAGAAAACTTCTCCTCACCATAACGATAAAAGATTCGAACAAGATCCGCATATGACCAAGTATTAACGACCGTTTGCGCCGTTAGCGCTTGACTTTGATCCATCCGCATATCCAGTGGGGCATCGTGTTGATACGAAAAACCCCGGGTAGCGTCATCAAATTGTGGCGACGAAACCCCGAGGTCATAAACCACACCATCGACGTGTTCAATCCCACGGGCATTTAATTCGGTTTTCAAGTTTGCAAAGTTACTTTTAATGAACGTGACCTGACCGCGTTCAAGATAAGGTGCTAAATTACTTTGATTATAATCAATAGCCGTTTGATCCTGATCAAAACTAAACAGATGGCCCTCAGGACCTAACTGTTGCAAGATTTCTCGTGAATGACCACCGCCACCTAACGTACAATCCACGTAGACACCATCCGGCCGGACGTTTAACGCGGCGATTGCTTCATGTAAGAGTACCGTTGTGTGTTCAAATGTTGCCACGCGTGCGCCCCCTTCCTAATTATTATTTTTTCTAAAAATCAATTAAATTTTCTGCAAGCTCATCGAAGTTCGCTTCAGTTTCCGTCTCAAACTGTTGCCATTGCTCAGCACCCCAGATTTCAAACCGATCAGAAACGCCAACGATCACACATTGCTTTTCCAACTTCGCATATTGCCTCAACGTGGCAGGAATCATCACCCGCCCCTGCTTATCTAACTCACATTCGGCGGCCGCAGCATAGAAAAACCGGACAAACGCCCGCGCATCTTTACGCGTCAATGGTAAATCGTCCAACTGCGCCTGTAGTGTCGCCCAACGTTCAGCAGGATAGCCAAAAATACAACCATCCATACCACGCGTTATCACAAATGACGCTCCCAACAACTCACGAAACTTGGCAGGAATGATTAACCGCCCTTTTGCATCTAAAGCATGTTCAAATTCTCCAAAAAACATCTTAGACGCCACGGCCAATCAACCCCTTTCATTAAACATAATTCCAGTCTACCACACCCCCCCACTTCCTACCACACCGTTTTGTTACTTTTCCAAATTGTTAACAAAATATCAAAAAAATCCCCACCTAACGTTAGTTTCGTTAGGTGGGGCTTCGTGGGGAGCTTTTTATTTACGATAGCAAGAAATGACTAGCTAATGCCAAAATATACACGATAAGCGTCAACAGTTCTGCCCCCCGCCAATAGAGCTTAAAGAAGCGCCAATACAGGATTTCTCCTCGTTCAGCGGCTTCAATGAGCGTTAGTCCAATCCCCAAAATCATCAAGGATAACACCTCATAAGGTGCCAGCGAACTATCCGTTGCTTGCAGTGTCAAAAAGTGGGTAAAAACAATTAAAAGTGGTGGCCAAAAATCTAACAACCTTAAACCATGTGGCCAAACGCGGTGCGCAACCCGTTTGATACCTAAAATGATCATTGAAATTGCAGCCAGGAAAACCAGCTGCCCATACCAAGTGGTCCATAACTCTCGCATATGTGTGTTTGCCTCCCCATTAGTGTCGGGTTAAATTATAGAGATTATCCTTACACTTTTCAATCATCTGCGACAGCCCTATAATAAACATAAACTGATAATTGGAGGGATAACCGTTGTTACAATATTTCACAACTGGCAAAAATGGTCTCCTGACCACACCCGACGACCATCACGACCAGCCTTACTGGATCAATGCCGAACAACCAACCCCTGCCGAAATTGACCAACTGGTGACACAATTTGAGCTACCTAAAGATTACTTAACGGCCATACTAGATGATGCGGAAATCTCCCGAACAGAACAGTTAACCACAACACAGTCTGGTCAGCCGATTTTAATCGTCATGCAGTATCCCAAATTAACGACAAGCGACTTAGGCTATTTAGAATTTCAAGTCTATCCCTTCGCTTTGATTTTAGTAGATGACGTTGTGCTCACCGTCAGCAACTATCCGGCCAGTTTCATCCAAGATTTTGTGATGGACCCGGCGTCTTCCAAATTAAGTCTGGACAACCACGAAAACTTTGTTCTAGCTGTCATGTGGTATATCGAACACAGTTTTGTGACCGCGCTTGAACTAATCAACCACCGGACAACAACATTGGAAAGTCGCTTAAACCAAGCCACCCACAATGTGGAACTCTTTCGGATCATGGCTTATCAAAAATCATTAATTCGCTTCATGGCTGCCCTTAATCAGAATGCGCCGACACTAGACGCAGTTGAGAATTCAGTCACCCATTTTAATGCGCCCCACCACCAATCGCTCACGAATGACATTAAGATCGAGACCCAACAAGCAACTGATATGGCCGATACAACTAACCAAATTCTCCAACAGTATAGTCAGTTAGTTGGTTCAGTCATTTCCAACAACTTAAATGATGTGATGAAATTCTTAACTTCACTCACCATGGTCCTAACGATTCCAACGATTATCGGCGGTATTTATGGTATGAACGTCAAGTTACCTGGCGCCAGTCTTGTTCATGCTTTTACTTGGCTTATGCTCGGCACGATTATTCTCTGCATTATTAGCATTGAATATTTACGAAATCATGACTATTTTTAATTTCAATTGAAAAAAACCTGATTCCACGTTAAACTATGAAAGAATTACTCGTAAAGTGTGGTGCATACAAACATAATGAAGAAGAAATCAACTTTTCAAAAAATTACAATGATTGTTATCTGGTTAATGATCATTTCAACCATTGGCTCATTGGTGCTGACTGCCTTATCCGGCTTAGGTTTACTCACCTTCTAGGCCCATACCATGATAATTTTAAGACTCACAAAAAAGTCAGTTACGGTTGCTAATCACAATCGCAACTGACTTTTTGGTTATCATTAATAAATATTGTTCTACTTTGCCATTCGGGCGGCTGACCGAAACGTATTCTGTGCCACTGAAACCTTTGCCGGCTACGTCAATGGACTAATGCCAAGACTACACTACTCCGTTGGCTAGCCCACGCACAAGTTTAAGACTGGAGGGGCTGGGTGACAATGCTCAGGGCGAAGTTCTGCTTGTCTGGGTGATTTTTTGGGTTAGAAGAAGGACTCGTATTTGAAATTGCGCAGTGGGCTTCTGCATGAGTTCAAATCGATGTCCGCCCTGATCCAGCAATTGTCACCCAGCCCCGAAAGTCAGCATAAGAGGTGTCACTACTGTCAAACAGCAACCTAATTAACGGCATGTTTTAACCATGATTTCTATTAAACAACAACTAGCACGATGCGTCACAAGCGACACTAAAAAAGCTTCCAATATGTTAAGACTAAGTACACTAACACATTTGGAAGCCTATTTGTTTGTATCGTCATTCATTACACACGATGTTCGACATCGTCGCCTGGAGCTGGCGCCTCATCGGCTGACTTTTGACGATAAACTTTGCGTGGTTTACTTCCTTCAGAAGGTCCAACCACACCGCGTTCCTCCATTTCATCGACAATCCGCGCCGCCCGATTATATCCGATTCGAAAACGCCGTTGCAACATGGAGACGCTGGCCGACTGCTGGTCAGTCACCAACTCAACAGCTTCAGCATAATACTCGTCTTCGCCATCGCGTGGATCACCACTACCACCGGCATCAGTCTCGTCATCTTTGACCAACATACTATCATCGTAATCAGCCGTCTGCTGTGCTTTGATAAAATTGACAACTTCTTCAACATCATGGTCAGAAATATAAGCGCCTTGAACCCGCAATGGCTTATTCATTCCCATTGGCTGGTAAAGCATATCCCCACGTCCAAGTAGCTTTTCGGCACCATTACTATCAATGATCGTCCGAGAATCCGTGCCACTGGAAACGGCAAATGCCATACGTGATGGCACGTTGGCCTTAATCAACCCAGTAATAACATCTACCGATGGTCGTTGTGTGGCTAAGATCATATGAATTCCGGCTGCACGGGCCATCTGTCCCAAGCGGATGATTGCATCTTCAACCTCACTTGAAGTAACCATCATTAAATCGGCTAATTCATCAACAACCACCACGATATACGGTAAGACGGGTCGATTTTGTCCATCCGCTGCATTTTGTTGGCGAATATACTGATTATATCCCTGCATATTGCGCTGCTTAGAATCAGCAAATAATTCATAACGCCGTTCCATTTCAGCAACCACCTTGTGCAACGCCCGTGCGGCCTTCTTCGGCTCAGTTACCACGGGCGTCAGCAAATGCGGAATACCATTGTAGACTCCTAATTCGACCTTTTTAGGATCAATCAACATGAACTTAACTTGACTTGGTTTCGTGTTCATCAATAGCCCCGTAATCATCACGTTAATGGCTACTGACTTACCACTCCCCGTTGAACCGGCAATCAGTAAGTGCGGCATTTTAGACAAATCTGCAACGACTAAATTACCAGAAACATCGCGGCCCAACGGTACTGCCAGCGGTTTCGTTGGATGCGCTGGTTGGGCTTCAACGATATCCCGAAACGACACTGTTGAAATTTGCTTATTTGGCACTTCGATTCCAATCAAGGATTTACCAGGAATTGGAGCTTCAATTCGTAAATCTTTTGCGGCCAGGGCCAACGCCAAATCATCAGCCAAATTAACGACCTTACTGACCTTAACACCGACTGCTGGATGTAATTCATACTTCGTTACGGACGGCCCTAAACTGACGTTTTTCACTTCAACCTGAACGCCAAAGCTCGCCAGTGTAGTGGTCAACTTTTGTGAGTTGCTTTCAATTGTTGCATATTCAGCACTCTGATCCGTTTTCGGAATTTTCGTCAATAATGTCGATTCTGGCAATTGATAGTCCGCATCATCCATCACTTCAGTACCTTGTAATTCCTGTTCATGCTCTAGTGTGGCCATCGAAGGCGCTGATTTAGCTGGTGGCTCATCACGATCACTGGCCACCGTAATATTCAAATCCGCTGATGAATTCGTCGTTGCACTAGTTGCCGAAACAGGCTTGGCGGTTGCACTGGTGGCTTCGGCAGAAACTGCTGATTGCGGTTCTGCTGGGGTTGCCTGCGGTTCAGGTTTGGTTGCCGCTTGGTTGGCGCGCACTTGTTGGTGAACACGCCAGCGCGCCACTTGAACCCGTACCACGTGGGCAAGGTGTTCATAGCCCGCGCGCAACTGTTGCCCCAACTGTATCAGTCCCTGACGTAACACTTGCATGGTCTTGTGAAATGGCAAGTTAAAGGTGATGTACACGCTAGCAATCATCAAAATCAGTGCGATCAAGATAGTCCCAACATTGGCTAACATTGGATACGTAATACTGTACCCAGCAGCACCAACTAAACCACCACCAAGATTACTGGCCATGCCGCCCTTGCTAAGATCATTTTTGATCAGGTTCCAAGTAATCTGCCAGAAATCAGTATGGCGGTTTAATTGATTAAACATTGGGATCTCTAATAACAATAAGTAACTGAAGAAAAACAAGTTACCACCGACCCACCACCGCCAAGTCAGCCGTGGCCAACGACCAAAAATCATTAAGTAACCCATTACGAGTAATGTTAAGCCCGCAAAAATCTGGTAGGCATTACCAGCAATGGCTCGGAAAAGCTCTGCAAATACCATGCCCACTAATCCAACTTTCAACAAGGCTAGTACTGTAATCAGTAATCCTATCAGGCCAATGACATTCCCAGTCATCTGTCGCTTAGCCGCAACCGTCGGCTTCTTCTTACGCGTCGAGGTTCGGCGCTTTTTCGTTGTTGCTTGTCTACGCGCCACGCTTCGTTCATCCTTTCTCAATTAGTCCTATCTTTATTATAACAAACTCAAGTTCCCCCGTCCCCCATCAAAAAACGCACCCTAACGTTTAGCGCTAGTGCACGTTTTGCTGGTTACTTCAACTTATCATTTTCATAGTGGTGTGACCGTTCAAGGTTCGGAAATTGTTGTTGGCGTAAGGCCTCATAAATCACGATGGCAGCGGAATTCGATAAATTCAGGGCCCGAATATGTGAATCATCTTGGGGGATTCGAATCGCTTTTTCTGGATACTGGCGCATAAAGGGTTCTGGTAAACCAGTCGTTTCCTTACCAAATAAAAAGTAATGATCCTTACTGGTGTCACTGTAATCAACATCCGCATAATCATGCTCGGCAAACTTGGACACTAAGTACAGCTGATCTAAATTAGGAATACTAGCTAAAAAGTCTTGCAAGTCAGCGTGATAAGTAATATCCACACTATCCCAATAGTCCAAGCCAGCCCGTTTTAGGTGCTTATCATCAATTTTGAAACCCAATGGTTCAATTAAATGCAAGGCCGTATCCGTTCCGGCACAGGTCCGGGCAATATTACCAGTATTAGCCGGCATTAACGGTTCAAATAACGCAATGTGATTTGTCAAAATAATCGTCCTCATTCATATTAGTCTCTGTGCCATGTTGATTCATAGCAATCTTATTAATCATACCATGTCTCCGACCCAACAGCGAATTTTGAAATTAAAAAAACGCATTGTTCGCATTCTTAACTAATCTTTCCTATACTAATCACCGTACGCCTTACAATTAGTACTGACAATTCATCTAAACAATTGATATAAACCGAGGAGGAATCATCTATGAAAATTATGATTATTGGGGCAACCGGTATGGCCGGGTCAGCCATCACCAAACTAGCACTTGACCGTGGGCACACCGTTGTAGCCATCGGGCGCTCCGAAACAAAACTAGCTACCCTGCCGGCCAACCCTAACTTACAGACCAAGGCCCAAGATGCGTTTGACCTAACATTATCCGAATTACAAACGGTTGATGTGGTCGTGGATGCCATGGCCACTAGTCCGGACAAAGCTTATCGACACGTGGACCTCGCAACTAAGCTTATCGCGCAACTTCGTGAACAGCAACGACCACGCCTCGTCTTTATTCTAGGTGCTGGTAGTTTAACCACTGGCGATGATCAGCACCTCTTCGTACACGACATCGAAAGTAATCCGGCTAACGCTGCCTTTGTCGCCATTCCGCAAAATCAATTGGCCGAACTGACTTTCTTACGGACGGTCACCAACGTCGATTGGGTGGGCATCTCCCCAGCCGCAACCTTCACGACTGGTCCCGCCACTCCGGTTCAGTACGGTCAAGATACGTTGCTAACGAACGCTGATGGTGAATCAGTGACCAATAGTGGGACGATGGCGGTCGCCGTTTTAGACGAGCTTGAAGCACCTCAACATCATCAGGAACGGTTCACAGTCGCCAACCAGTAATGCTCGCCATGTAGTTAGCATACCAGCGGCTTCACTAAGGTGACTTAATTGTGTCAACTTAGACAGCCTGTGTGAATTTAGCATATAACTCCCAGAGAGTGGAACAACAGGTGGTCTGCTCGCAAGCATTAACGTCAATTCGGCGCTCATTCCCGGGCTTGGAATAGTCACCAAATTTGGATTAAGCGGAACAAACCACCTTTTGGCGCACGTTTCGACAATATTGGCAGAAAAATTGTGTTCGGTTTCTTGAGAAGCAGTCTTTTCTCAAGCAACTGAACACTTTTAGTTTTATCTCAATCTCCTTTTAGGCAATTACTCGTGACGCTTGGTGCCAGTGCTCGGCCTTTAGACTTGCTAATGACAACGTCAACGCGTACTAACTAATTAATTCTGATTGATAAAAAAATGCTGAGCACAGCTTAATCTGAGCATCAACGCTAGTTTGGGCCCTCACCGACCTTTAATTAATTCTTCACCAAAGCATGCTAAAATATTGCCATGATTATTTGAAAGTGGGGATACCATGCATAACCGTTTATCAGGGCGGAATTTGCTCTTCATTGGCACCATGTTATTTGGACTCTTTTTTGGTGCTGGTAACTTGATTTTTCCAATTTTTCTGGGCCAGCAAGCCGGCCAACACGTTGGTGCGGCCATTATCGGACTATTGATCACCGGGATTGGACTTCCATTACTAGGCGTGATCGGCATGGGGCTGACGCGCAGTCAGGGCGTATTTGACCTAGCCACTAATGTCAACCGCCCTTACGCCTATGTTTTCACCGTACTACTATACTTTACTCTCGGCCCACTATTTGCAATGCCGAGGTTAGCAACCACCGCCTTTCAGATTGGCTTGGCTCCCTTTTTGACCGCCAAGTCACAATCCGGGGTTTTATTGGTCTTCTCAATCGCCTTTTTCGTGGTCACCTGGCTGCTCGCTCGTAATCCAGGCAAGATTATGACTTACGTTGGCAAGTGGCTCACCCCCCTCTTTTTACTATTATTAGGGGTCTTAATACTCGTAGCCCTCATCAAACCACTGGGAACACTGAACGTTGCCGCTAGTGGAGCCTATATCAAACATCCAATTCTAACTGGATTCACTGAAGGTTACAATACAATGGATGCACTAGCTTCGTTAGCCTTTGGCATCGTCGTCATCGATGCGATTCGTGACCTCGGTGTGCGCGATCCAGGCCAAATCGCAACTGACACGATCAAGGCCGGCCTGATCAGTATGAGTCTAATGGCCGTCATCTATGGCTTGCTAGCGATTATGGGGACCATGAGCTTAGGCCGGTTTGCCCCAGCTGAAAACGGGGGCATTACGTTAGCTCAAATTGCCGATGCCTACTTTGGCCGATTCGGTAACGTCTTACTGGCTTTAATTGTTATTATCGCTTGTTTAAAAACTGCTATCGGTCTCACCTCAGCTTTCGGTGATACGTTGCATGGCATGTTTCCTAAGATTTCCTATCATTGGCTAATCACGCTTGCTTGTCTCATTCCAGCCATTCTTGCCAATGTTGGGCTAACTGAAATGATTACTTATTCAACCCCAGTGCTGATGTTTCTTTACCCGCTCGCCATTGTGTTAATCCTACTGGCCGTATTAGCCCCTTGGCTTGGGATGTCCCGGTGGCTATACGGAATGACAACTGCCTGGACCATGATTCCGGCCAGTCTAGCTGGAATTAACGCCATGCCATCCGCTTGGTTGCAAGCGTCCTGGTTGCAAGCCTTGCTTCACCTCAACGCCTGGTTACCACTTGCCAGTCTAGGTCTAGGCTGGAGTGTACCCGCACTAATTGGGTTCATCTTAGGTTGGCTAATCAGTCGCAAGCAGCAAACAACTTCAAGTTTACATTAATCGTTCAATACACAAAGGCCCACCGTCAGTCTTACTTGACTGATCTGGAGGGCCTTTTAAGCTGCTTCACCGGCAAACGGATTAACAACGATTTATCCATGATCTGCGTTATTGCTTACCAAGATATTATCAGCACGATTCTCGTTAAAATTGCTATTCACAAATTACTGACACCTTTTGAAAATACAAAAAAACGTAGTATTTCGGTGTGGGCACGGCGAAACGCTACGTTAATGAAGTACAACTCGGTAGTCACCAACGACATGTCGATGTTAACTGCCAAACGATTTCTCAAAGGTTATCTTAACACCGGCATTTCAATCATGCAAGCACCTATGTTAACCTTTTTGCATCGTCAGTAAACTCACATCAACCGTAATCTTAGTTAGTCCTTGCTGTTTAGCAATTGTCAATTGTTCAGCATCCGCCCCCCAGTGCAGTGGCGTCATTACTAATAAGTCGTTAAAATCAATGTCATCAAGTGCAACCTGATATTGAATTCGTTGCCGCTTAGCAGCTGGGTAATGCTGAGCAAATAGATCTAACACGCGTTGATTATCATACTGATATTGTCGATCAGTTGGTTTAAACAGTAGGTGGCGCAGTTCAACTAAATATTCAGGATTAGGCACAATCTTCAGTAACTGTCCACCGGGGACTAGTACCCGTTCAAACTCTTGGTAAGCGGATGGCGAGAAAACGTCCATAATAGCCGTAAACGCCCCATCAGTAAAAGGCAACTGGGCCAAATCTGCCACACAATAATAAGCGGATGTTGTCAATTGGGTGGCTAAGTTAACCCCGTCTTTACTAATATCAAAGCCAATCCCAACATCAGCAGGATTAGCATGTAATGTCAGCAAGTCAGCTAACGGCGTCCCTTCACCACTACCAATATCTAAGATTCGTTGCGCCGTTTTTGGTAATGCCGCATTAATGGCCTGAACAATCGGGCCAAAAAAACCAGCTTGCAAAACACGGCGGCGGGCCGCTAACATATTGGCATCATATTCACTAGCAACCTGATGCGTCAAAAAATACAACGTCCCTTTTTTAGAAAAATCCACTTGATGCCCATTGGGACAGCATAAGCTGTGGCCGTCAATTGTCACATATGCTTGGTTACAAACTAAGCACCGAAAGCGGCCAATGTTTGACTGAACAAACTGGATGCCGCGGTCAATTTTTTTCACAGGTGTCACCTTGCCTTGGTTAATTTTATCATCAGCCGTCCCCTATCAATCCGATGTTTTTGCGCTTCTCTGAGACTAAGAATTCGCCACTACAACATCATATAAAGGACGTGTGTTCAATCATACCATATCATCGCGAACAAAATAGTAGCTGTTACGATTTAGGTGTGGTATCTTATTAACTGTTCTAAAGGCTGACTTAAATTGTCCAAATGAATTTGCTACCGAATGGCATGAATTTAATGACATAAAGGAGACTCATTCAGATGGCAAAGAAATCAAAAATTGCGAAAGCAAAACGGATCGAAGCAACTGTGGCTAAGTATGCTGAACGGCGCCAAGCGCTTAAGGCTGCTGGTAACTATGCCGAATTAGCAAAATTACCGCGTAATGCCTCGCCCGTGCGTATTCATCGACGCGACTCACTTGACGGTCGACCACATGCTTACCTACGTAAGTTCGGCATGTCCCGTCTTAACTTTCGTCGCTTAGCACACGCTGGTCAAATTCCGGGTGTTAAAAAGGCGAGCTGGTAAAGGGGCAATCAGTACTAAGCTCATTAATGATTAACAGTGCAACTACCATAAAAAGGTTCCACAGGATTTGTCATCAGACAGATCTCTGTGGAACCTTTTTACTTGGCTTTATTCGTCTAACTGCAGCCCTACCACGTATTTTTCATGCAACTAGCCAACTAATATGCTAATTTTTAGGGCTTATCAACTGATGACTTTTTTTCTGGTTCATATAGTCCCGAAGAGCGTCGATACCAGTCAAAGAGATGCGTCCATAAGACTTTCAAGATCGCATAGCCCGGAATCCCGAAAATAACGCCCATCAACCCAAAGATTTTACCAGCCGCTAATAAGACGACTAGAATCGTAATCGGATGAATATCTAAGCTACTCCCTAGGACTAACGGTGAAATAAAGCGACCTTCAATCGTTTGTTCGATGACGAAGACAATCAGAACTTGGATCAGCATCCACGGCGAAGTGACTAACGCAATCACCACCGAGGGCACCATCGCGAGGAAGGAACCTAAATACGGAATCAGATTTAAGATTCCGGCCGCAATCCCCAGCGTCAAAGCAAATTTCAGTCCAATAATGCTGTACCCGACCGCAAACATCACAGCGACAAAGAACTCCACAGTCAATTGACCACGAATGTAATTACTGACCTGTGAATTGATTTCCGTTAACACTTCTAAAAATCCCGAGCGTGCCTTGGTGGGCACAAACTTAGCCATATACTTGGGTAGCTGATGACCATCGCGTAATAGGTAGAAAAGAATAAACGGCATCGTTATCAACCCAATGATGACGGTCGTCACAGTGCTGAATACGCCCGTAAGCGAAGTCACCGTCCCGGTCAAGTACTTCGAAAAGCGACCACTCACCAACTTACTGAGGTCCGTATTCCAGCTCTCGAGTTGATCACGAATACCACTGAGTTGCGGATCATTGATCCAGCGATTAACTTCTGTGCTGGCATTTTTCCAGTAAGTAGGCCAGTCATTGATGATCGATAAGGTTTGGTCGCGAATCGTCGGAATAATCGCAATTATACCTAACGCTAGCAGCGCGACAACCACAATAAATAGCCCAATGATCGTCCAAGTCCGTTGCACGTGAAAACGTTTTTCTAGCCAGTCAACCAGCGGATTAAGCAAGTAGTACAAGACGCCAGCCAAAATAATCGGCAGGCCTACGATACTAAAGAATTGCCGGACCGGAGCCAACAACCAATCAACTTGTTTACTCATAAAGAAGATCGTCAATACTAATAAAATAATGACCAAAATCCGAATGAGTCGTTGTGCTGACCACCGTTGTTTCTGTGAATCAGGTTTCAAACAATCCCTCCTTCCTAAGCCTGATACGTAATGACGCTACCAACTTTGATCACTGGTAACTGGTTCGGCGTCAAATAAATACCGTTTTCCATTGGTTTGGCAGGTACTGGTTTGAAGTACAACGTCGCGTGCCCGATTGACGTTAAATTAGCTTCAACTAGCCCACCGGCAAAAACCACCGTATAAGTTTGTTGATCGATCGTAATGGTGCTACCAGCAACTAATGAAAGACTCGTGATGGGCT
The DNA here is from genome assembly GCF_032681335.1 of Lactiplantibacillus sp. DA1. Lineage (NCBI taxonomy): Bacteria > Bacillati > Bacillota > Bacilli > Lactobacillales > Lactobacillaceae > Lactiplantibacillus > Lactiplantibacillus sp. DA1. Next base: position 492,552 of record NZ_JAWHTQ010000002.1, read on the forward strand.
GTTCAAATTTTTGAACCACCGCGATTTGCTGTAATGGTGCCGTAGCCGTTTCGTCGAATAGAACTAGAATTGGTTCCTTGGAATCGATGGCATTCGTACCAATCGATTGTACTGTTGCAGTTATTGTCATATTGAGTCCCCCATCGATTAATTAATTGCTTTAATTGTAGCATAGTCCTAATCGCAGACGCCAATTTGTCATCGCTTACACGTGGCATATCTATGCTATACTTGAATTATCTATCAAGGAGGTTTGTTATCATGCAAGAACGCATTTTATTCGGAACGTATACGAAAAAAACAAGCCAAGGGATTTACCAAGGAACCCTTGACACCACTGCCAAAACCTTAACTAATGATGGCTTACTAGCAGTTACTCAAAATCCCACCTATTTGGCCCTTTCAGCTAAGGATCGCCTATATAGTGTCGATAAGGAAGATGACGAGGGCGGTATCGCAGCTTGGCAGTTAGATGGCCAGACCGCTCACAAACTAAATACTGTCGTCGCACCTGGCACCCCACCAGCCTACGTTGCCGTCGACGAAGCCCGGCAACTCGTCTACAGTGCTAACTACCATAAGGGAACGGCCGAAGTCATGAAAATTGCTGCGGATGGGGCGCTAACTTTGGTCGATACCGTTCAACATCGTGGCAATGGCCCTTGTCCTGAACAAGATGGCTCCCATATTCATTACACCGACCTCACGCCAGACAATCGCTTAGCCGTAATCGATTTGGGTAGCGATAAGGTCTACGTCTATAACGTCAGCGACGCCGGTCAGTTAAGTGAACAATCCGTACTCACTATGGAAGCTGGTTTCGGGCCACGCCACCTCGTGTTCAGTCCGGACGGCCAATATGCCTTCTTGGCTGGTGAATTATCAAGCCAGATTGCAAGCTTAAAATATGATGCCCAAACTGGCGCCTTCACGCAACTTGGCATTGTCAAAACCATTCCGGCCGACTACACGGCGCATAACGGTGCCGCAGCCATCCGTTTAAGTCACGACGGTCATTTTCTCTACGTCTCCAATCGTGGCTACAACACGTTAGCCGTCTTTGAAGTAGCCGCAGATGGTCACTTGACCCTGATTCAGCAAATCAGTACGGAAGGTGACTTCCCCCGTGACTTTGATTTAGATCCAACTGAAACCTTTGTTGTGGTCGTCAACCAAAATACCGACAACGCGACTTTGTATGCTCGGGACTTAACGAGTGGTAAACTAAGTCTATTACAAAAGGACGTCAACGTGCCCGAAGGCGTTTGCGTTCGTTTCTAGCAAAGGATGAAGCTCATGTTATTAAAAGAAGTCTGTGTTGAAAATTACACCAACATTCCCGCAGCGATTGCGGCCGGTGCGAAACGGATTGAACTCAACGATAATTTGGCCGTTGGTGGCACCACTGTCAGTCGCGGCGTAATGGCCGAAGCGGCCAAGTATACTGGTGAACATCACGTGCCCCTAGTCGCCATGATTCGCCCTCGTGGTGGGGATTTCGTCTATAACGATACGGAATTAAAAATTATGGAAGCGGATCTCCTACAGGCCCAATCATTGGGTGTTGACGGTGTCGCATTTGGTGCTTTAACCGCGGATCATCAACTTGACGAAGAAGCCTTGGAACTATTAATTGGTGCGGCCGGTGGCATGTCGATCACCTTCCACATGGCTTTTGACGCCATCCCTGCCGACCAACAGGCAACAGCGATCGATTGGTTAGTAGAGCATGACGTCGACCGTATTTTGACACATGGTGGTCCACTTGATCAGACGATTGACAACTGTGTCCCCCACTTACAAACGACGATTGCCCAAGCAGCCGATCGGATTCAGATTTTGCCTGGTGGTGGCATTACCGCTGCAAACGTAACGACCATCACGGCAACGTTAGGGGTTAATCAGGCCCACGGGACAAAAATCATTAAATACTAAGAGCTTCCAAAAAAGACGCATCTCATTTTTTGAGATGCGCCTTTTGATTTAAAAAATCAAGACGTCAATAGCTGTTATTCAAACGCCTGCGTATCAGTACAAGGCGCCCCTAACCAAACTGTCGGCTTTCGTTCTAAGTTGGCCACGATAGGCACTGACTATTTAGCACATTTTAATCACCATTCGCACTAAGTAGAACGAGCATAATCTGGTACCAAATACTAATACTTCCACTGTCCAACTTACGAATTGGCACGCTGATTATGTGTAATCAAGCGACTAAGATCAGACGGCAACGGCGCAAAAGTCGTCAGGGTCTTATCAATGAACGGATCATCAAATTCCAATTGCATGCAATGCAGCGCTTGACGTTGAATCCACGGATCACGAGGCCCATTGTAAAGCTCATCTCCAACTAACGGATGACCGCTAGCCGCAAAGTGAACCCGAATCTGGTGCGTCCGACCAGTATGCAAACGTACCCGCACCACCGTCATATTGCGCAATCGTTTAACTACCCAATATTCAGTCAAGGATGGTTTACCATCAGGCCGCGTGGTCCGTTTAATAAACGAATCAGCAGCCCGACCAATCGGCGCATCTAGCCAACCATGATCGGCAGCTAATTCGCCACTGACCACGGCTAAGTACATTTTGCGCATCGCGTGGGCCTTCAATTGATGGTCAATGATCGAGTGTGCAAAGTGGTGCTTGGCGAACAGCACAATGCCACTCGTATCACGGTCCAAACGAGTTGTAATATGCACAACTTCATTATCATAATGGGCAGCTTGATAATAGCCCTTCACCCGATTAGCTAACGTATTATCGGGTAACGCGTGTGCCGGCACCGAGGCCACCCCAGCTGGTTTATTCACGATTAAATAGTCCCGATCCTCATACAAAATAGTTATTGGCATCATTGAGACGCCGAGATGATCATTGCCAATTTCGGCGGGTGTAACCATCGTCACGGTCTCACCACCCGTCAACATGTGAATCGCTAATACTGGTTGCTCATTAACGAGAATCGCTCCGCCATGAAACTTGACTTTTTTCAATAAACTACGCGTCACGCCGTGCTGTGCCAGGAGCGTTTTGACCTTCATCGGCGTCGCCTCATGATTGATCCAAGTAAACCTCATTGTTCGTCCAACCCAATGAAGGACGTTCCAACTCGTTTCCAGAAACGGTTATGCCGGTGTTGTGCAAAGGCAATCCGCCGGTTAGCAATCGAATAACGAATTTGTTCAATTGGACGTGGTTGGGTATCCATTTGATCAGCCGTAAAGATAAAGTGCGACTTTTGTTGTGGGCGAATCGTAATTGTTTCGTATGGCGCTACGATGACTGGCGAACCAAGTGTTCGGAAGACTCGGTTGTTGATCGATGCAATTTCAGCCATTTGTAAAGCATCTAATCGCGGATGAATAACCGCACCGCCCACTGATTTATTGTAGGCTGTTGAACCGGTCGGTGTTGAGACGCATAACCCATCGCCACGGAAACGTTCAAATAATTCATCTTGAATATAAACATCGGCAACCATGGTGCTCCCAAGTTTTTTGAGCGTTGACTCATTCAACGCCAAATAATGATCCGTAGCATCGGTGTCAGCATAAGTAATATCCACAGCTAGCAAGGGGTAGGTGACGCTCTGCCCATTATCTTCTAGCAAACCAGTTATCAGTTGGTCGATTTCATAATCACGCCAGTCCGTATAAAAGCCGAGATGGCCAGTATGCACGCCAACAAAGCGTACCTGATCAACCATGTGACTATAATGATGAAACGCTGCTAAGAGCGTCCCATCGCCCCCTACAGATAAAACAATATCGGGGTGTTCATCGTCGATCTCAAATCCAGCAGCTAGTAACTTAGTATGTAACTCACCCGCCACTTTTTTCGTTTTAGCGCTCGCATTTGCAAAAATCGTTACTTTCATGAATTCTGATCTTCCTTTGTCGAGTCAGGATCATCGTTGCTAGGCCCCTTCCCATATGAGAACAGGCTCTGAGCTTCTTGAATTTCCTCACGAATTTCTGACATTTCTTTATCCAAACTAAAGGCGGCCTCGGCGGCTCGTTGTAGCCGCTGACTCAAGTTTTCAGGGAAATCCCCTTGATATTTATAGTTAAGTGAATGCTCAATCGTTGCCCAGAAATTCATAGCAAGCGTCCGGACTTGGATCTCGGCCAAAATTTTCTTCTCACCACCAACCATCTGGACGGGGTACTCAATCACGATATGATACGAACGGTAGCCAGATGGCTTTTCATTACTAATATAATCTCGTTCTTCTAAAATCGTCATATCAGTCCGTTTTCGCAACAAATCAACGACTTGATAGATGTCCTCAACGAACTGACACATAATCCGTAAACCGGCGATATCTTGCATATCTTGTTCCAAGCGGTCTTCTTGAACTTTACGTCGGGTCATCTTTTCCTTAATGCTATCAACGGGTTTGACCCGCCCCGTTACAAATTCAATCGGTTCATGCTGATTCAAATCACGAAATTGTTTCCGCATTCCCCGCAATTTAACTTTGAGCTCATCAACAGCTTGCTGATAAGGCAGTAAAAAATGATTCCAATCTTCCATCGGGGCACCTCCGTTTCAATCCATACCCTAAAATTTTACCATAATTTGCTAGAATAAAAAGTTAACGTTCTCGAGATTGAACCCTAAGTTCACTTTTTTTCCAAACTACAAGCCTAGAAACAAAATACTTTACGAATTTAGCAAATCGGTGCATGATAACGGGTGAAGGTTTAATCTAAGTAACGAGTTATGCTTTGGTCCTAAAAATTTATGAAATGAAAAACTTGCAAATACCTCGTTTGATTGGTATTCTGCACTATGACGCGAATAGAGAAAGTGGAGGAATTATGACGTGTTAGAAGTGTACTTATTTGTAAATCCGTTGGCAAACCAATGCGTACGCGATGAACAAAATGTGTTACGATTGGCAAACGACTCAGACAAGCAAATCCAATTTCAATTCGTACCGTTACTGAACATCAATGTTATCCAACGGGCTTTAAAATGCCAAGGAATCAAAACATCCGACTGGCACGCCCAAAATGAACAGTCACAAACGTTGTACCGGGTTATTTTGGATTACAAAGCGGCCCTATTTCAAGGTAAAAAACGCGGCCGTAACTTTTTGATTGCATTACAGTCCGCGATGCTTAAGGCCGGCCAACATTATTCAGAAGACCTCGTCAAAACAGTAGCGACGGACTGTCAAATTGATTTAGATATGTTCATGGAGGATCGTGACAGTGACTTGGCGAAACAAGCTTTTCACGCTGATCAACGACTGGCTTCAGAAATGAATATTACCGAGGCGTCTTCCGCCGTCGTTTTTGATTGCGACCAATATGATTATGGCGTCTTGTTAGAACAATTTAATTACACGACACTTTTTGATTTGGTTAATGGCAACTTAGACCCTTTTCAAGATGCCACTCGCGCAACCAATGCCAGTTGCGCTAACCTGACTAACGCACAATTACACGTTTTATAATTTCATCAATTGCAATTATTCAACTGGTTTACCAGTCAAAAGCACCCGACGATCATTTTCGCCGGGTGCTTTTGACTAATACCAGTTTTTAAATTCTCATCGTCTGCACTATGAATACGCACTGACACAACTGCTTACTGCTTCGTCACTAACTGTTCAAATTCATCTAAGCGTGCTTCAAAAACCTTGAAAGCTGCATCTAGATAATCAGGCTTGGTCATATCAACACCGGCCCCGTGCATGACGTCAATCGGAAATGCCGAAGAACCCGCCTTCAAATAGCCTAAATAATCATCAACAGCCCCTGCCTGTTTAGTACTAATCCGGTCAGCCAATGTCGATGCGGCCGCAAAGCCCGTGGCATACTGGTAAACATAGTAATTATAATAAAAGTGTGGAATACGCGACCATTCATCGGCGATCTGTGGATCACTGACCACGGCATCACCGTAATAGCGTTGGTTCAACTGCAAGTATTGTTTCGATAACCGGTCAGCAGTCAAGGCTTGGCCAGCTTGATCTTGTTCGTGTAACCATTCTTCGAATTCTGCAAATTGGGTTTGACGGAAAACGGTCCCTTTAAAGCCATCCAGGTAATAATTCAAGACATAGGCCCGCATCTGGGGATCCTTTTCAGTTGCGAGAAAATGATTAGTCAACAAATTTTCGTTAGTGGTTGAGGCAATCTCCGCCACAAAAATTGAATAATCACCATATTGATAAGGTTGATTATGTGTCGTGAAATAAGAATGCATGCTATGACCCATTTCATGCACCAACGTGTATAGATTATCAATATTGTCCTGCCAATTCAATAACATATACGGCGCAGTATCATACATCCCTGACGAATAAGCACCACTGCGTTTGCCCTGATTTTCCACAACGTCTATCCACCGTGAAGTAAAGGCCGTTTTTACATGTTTGAGATAGTCGGGGCCTAAAATCTTCAGTGCTTGTAAAGCCGTTACCTGCGCTTGTTGATAAGAATAATTGATTGTCGGTTTAGGTACTAACGGTGTATACATATCATACATATGCAACTGATCAACACCTAATAGGCGCTTACGCAACGCCACGTACCGATGCAACAAGTGCAAGTGATCATCGACAGCCGTGACTAAAGAATCATAAACCGACGTTGGAATTTGATTAGCAGCTAAAGCAGCCGTTCGCGCATCGGGATAATGATGGGCTTGGGCCACAAAATTATGCACTTTGACTTGACTGGCAAGCGTTGAGGCGAGTGTGCGCCGAAATTGACCATACACTTGATATAATGCCTCGAAAGCTTTACGCCGGACTGCCGGGTGGACGGACTCTAGTAACACGCCGTAAAGCCCTTGTGAGAGCTTTACAGGATTGCCATCATCATCCTGAACAGTCGGAAATTGAAAATCTGCATTGTTTAGCACACTAAACGTCTTAGCTGAGGCCCCAAAGATATCACTAGCCCCTGCCAGTAAAGCTTCCTCACTTTCAGACAATACGTGCCCTTTTTGCAACCTTACCGTGTCTAACAAGTGCCGATAATCACGTAACATGACGTTTTCATCAAGATACGTATCCAATTCACCTGGTGTCAATTGTAAAATAGCCGGTTCAAACCAAGCTGTTGCTGCTGATACCTTGGCCGTCAAACTACTAGCTTGATCATCTAAAGCCGCATTCGTACTGTTTCCAGTGTCCTGATCACTCTTCAAACTAGCATATACCGCTACTTTTTCTAATCGTCGATACAAGTCTAAGACAGCCTGAATCCCTGCTAGCACCGTATCGGCCGAGCTGACGAAATCATTTTTAAGTGCTGTAACGGTGGGGATTGCAGCTTTGATTTGCGCGACATCCGCCGCATACGCAGCCTGATCAGCATAAATAGGCGTGAGATCCCAAGTCAACGATTCAGGAACGGCCGAACGAGTCGGCAATTTTTTAGTTGCTACCATGCAGATTCCTCCAATTATTTCAATATAGCACTAGATTACCACATATTGTAGCAACTACGGTAGCATGTGTTTTCAAATCAACGATTACGCCATTTGAGTTGCTGCGCGTTGATTTGCCAAACTGACCCCTGCTTAATAATGACGCGCTGATCAACTAGCATAGTCATCATCACTGTAATCTGCTGTTGTAATAGCTGACCCCGTGCGTGTAAACACACACGCCGCGCAAGTAACGGCCGGAGTTGATGCCAAATCAATGCGCGTAACTGCCCTGAAGTGATACAACCAGTCCATTGCCGTAACGCACCAAAAACGTGCCCGTGCCAAACAAGATACGGCACTGCCAATATTGGCAATTGCGGGATCGTCGGAATGGTCCAGCTAGGAAGTTGCGCAATCGTCCCACCACGATGATAACAATAGGCCTGTAACTGATCAAATACGTGTTGATGGCGTAGCCGGGCGAACATTAATTGTTGATAATAGTGCTGTAAATGATTCGTTGACAGTGGCAGTGTATCAACGGTCGCTGTGAATCGACGCAAATTCGTGACCGATTGCTGCTTAGTGTTTAACCAGTAGCTTTGGTAGCTCAATGGTTCGGCGTCCAGCGTCAAAATATGATGTAATAACTGGACATTAGCAGTCGTAACGTGTAAAAAAAGCAGATATGGCCCCCACTGTTGTTGGTATTGTAAAAACTTTAAGGCCTTGCTATTGAGATGCAACTGCCGCTGATAGGGCCGCCCCAACAACCACAACACTTGATAACCATGCCGCCAATACCCGTGAGTACGAGCTGCTAGTCGATCTACTGACAAGGGGGAACACTGAAATTCTAAAACTAGTGGTGGCGCCGTAGCTCGTTGGACCAAAATATCTGGTCGCTGGTGTAAGTCCGCTAATTCGGCTTCCAAGCGAACCGTATAGCCGCTAGCCGCAAACCAGGTGGCTAATAGTTGTTTACCGCAAAGATGTTCAGCCGTTTCGCCTTCTGAGAAAATATGACAATCCGTCACATGCACGTGTGCAAAGTGGGGCACAACCACTGACCCCCGTTTGAGACGTACGGGTTGTGAACATCCGGGGCACTGATAAGCTAACTGACGGTCCGCAGTTGCCGCATTGATCAGTTGTTGACAGTCGTTCATTGCCATAAGCATCCGCTCCCCCTCCCTTCAACTAATAATTACGTCACCATCACCGATTCCTATGAAATTCCCTCGTTATTTTTTAAAAATTTCTTCTTCGTTAAACAACTCAAGTATCCCTGCCAACTCATGAGTCATTAAGCCAGCTTGATGCACTAAATCACAAAAAAACCCAACATCACGGATAAACGTCATGTTGGGGTGATAAACTGCTATTTAAAATAGTGACGAATCGTTTCTAACGCGGCGTTAGACATGATTTTTTCACCATGTTCAAGTAATACGTCGGCTGAAACATTAGCTAAATGAGCGTATTCCAACGCCACCGCTACATCGTCCTTGATAGTTGCCGTCGTTGATTGGTCAACAAAGAAAACCAGTTCTAGATAATATTGATCCCGATACTTAAATAAGTTAGATGCGAGTCCTTCTGGCCGGAATAACTGTGCTAATGATACCAAATCTTCAAATTGATCAAATTTCAACACATATTCCTTAGTTGGTGTGTCCGGATCATCAAGATACGGATCGAGATCATTCGTATCCTTAGTTGGATTATGCGCAATACCTTGCCCGTCTTCAACTTGATTCGTATCCGTCTGCATCAGTTTGCGTTTTAAATAATCCGAAACATCATCCTGCGAATCATCATCATCTGATTGATCAGGTGACTGGGTGGCTTTCGCAATCGTATCTTGTAAGTTATCACTATTTTTACTTATAAATAATTCTAAGCCATTTCGGTTCGGTAATACTTGGAAAGTCACGGCATCGTTATCCTGAAACTGATGATCAACATCAACTTCCTCCAAGATGCTATAAAAGAAACTTTCAATTTGCTTATGATTCCCTAGTAAATCTAATACGCGAATGCCGCGTTCATTGAGATCATCATTTCCAATAACGACGCGAATCGTATCTTCGTTGATGCGTTCCATCTCCATTACAGATCCACCCCTTTCTAAGTGTCAAGGGCCATAATCACTATCACAATTTTAACTTATTTCAGTTTATTGTAAAGTAATCTATCTGAAAATACAAAAATTGGCCAATTAGTTAAGCTAACTAGCCAATGATTATCACATATTTGCTAATTGTTGTGCCCGTAATAATTCTAACGTTCGAATCTTCCGTGGTAAAAAGCGCCGAATTTCATCTTCATTATAACCAACTTGTAATCGTTTTTCGTCTAACATGATTGGTCGACGTAACAGGCTTGGATCCCGAGTAATCATATCAAATAATTCATTAAGCGATAAGTCATCAATATCAACATTTAATTGCTGAAAAGCCTTTGATCGCGTAGAAATAATCTCTTCCGTTCCTGATTCAGTTAACTGTAAAATATGCTTAATATTCTCAATTGAAAGTGGCTCAGTAAACAGATTGCGTTCTTGAAAATCAATGTCGTGTGTCTGTAACCAGGCCCTAGCTTTGCGACATGAGGTACAACTTGGTGCGGTATATAAAATAACCATACTGGGTTCCTCCTTGGCGTCGTTAATCAATTTCTATAATATAATTCATTATACGCTAACCGCTTTTAATTGTGAATAGGTTTAACGAAATTATTTTAGATTAAACTGATTATTTAATTTACAATTATTCATATTTTGTTATTTATCTCTAAAATAAATCGCTTTTATTATGAATTTTGTTATTAATAAGGTTGTATACAATTCATTTCTACCTTATGATATTAATAACCGATTTGCAGTAAACTGACCAAAAAAGCTTAGCAAAATAATTTGCTAAGCTTTATCGTATCAACCAAGATTTAATTGTAAAAACTTCTGAGCAACCATCACCGGAATATCCGGACCAGCTGCCGCTTGCGCTTCTTGTTGCAGCCGATCAAAAGAGATATCTTGTGGCAAATGTGTTAACAATAATTTTTGAACGTGCGCCTGCTTAGCGGTTTTACCGGATTGTGCCGATGTCATGTGCCAGATTTTTCCGGTTTTATCGGCATCAAAATTCGTATCAGTCATTAATAACTGTGCCCCAGTCGCAAAGGTTGCCAATTCTGGTAAATAAGCTGTATCAGCCGAAAAGACCAATTGTTGGCCGGTAGCCCGCTCAACAATTTTGACCGCGTACGCTGGAACCGGATGCTTAGTTGGCAAAAAGCTAATATCAAACGGCCCAATCTGGTTGATGACGGCCGGATCATAAGCGCGACCTTCTGTAGCACCGGCCCACGTCAGCGCACCAAAGTTTAGTGGATCGGCTGTGTGGCCATAAATCGGTAAAATCGGTGTTTTACGTTCTCCAGGACGTAACTGCCAATAATATTGTAAAACACCCACATCGGCCGTATGATCATGGTGATAATGTGTTAAAAGAACACTATCGAGCTGTAAGGGGTCTAGAACCTCTTCTAAGGCGTTCAAAGCCCCTGACCCACAATCGAGCAACAAGTGATAATCACCAGCCGTAACTAGGTAAGAACTCGTCCCTACCCCATTATATGGATAACCACCGTAATAACCTAGAACTGTTAATTTCATTATTGATCATCCCTTCAATTTTCTGTACTACCTTATTTTAATATAGCCACAAGAAAAAATGAAACCAACAACTTAACATATTTTCAATTATTTTGAAAAACACGTATAATAATAGATGTAATAAATAAGGAGTGATATTGATGAGTGGAAAGATTGCAGCAACATTTGGGACACGCAAAATTCTAACTATGATCCAACAAAAACATGCTGATCGAGACTTGCTTTTAATGCAGGCCAACGCTACTGAAGATCGCTACATGTTACTCGACTTAACTGGTGAAAAAACAGTTTTTTCAAGTCCCGTAACATATGACGTTTTACTTTCAAAGGGATCAGCCGACTGGCATGGAATGACTAGCTTTATTTTTATTGAGTTACCCGTCGAAGAACAAAAAGTCTTTAATTCTAAATTCAGTAGTTTTCGGCATGATTACAACAAACCAGATGGCCTTAAGCACTTTTGGATTTTACGTGAATCTAAAAATAACGCAGCCTTCGTAATTGTTACAAATTGGCATAGTGACTCCGAATATGCCGTTTGGTTGCGAAGCGAATCATTCAAACCATTTGCGAAGTATATTACTTCCGATTATGGTTACCATGAAAGCCGTTATTCATTCGTTCGTTCATTAAAATCATAACTCAGTATGAAGTTCAAAGTCGCTGCGTATACCGCAACGACTTTTTTTACATCATTGGTATTCTAAGCACTTTCAATATTTACCGTAAAATTAGCAAGTACTAGATAGATTAACCACTCACATCATCAAAGCGGCATTGAAAATAGGACTGTCCATATCAACTGAATGACGTTCTAACTTGGCTGATTTTAGACGGTAAAATTGCAGTCTATCGCAAAAAAATCGCTAATCCTTAATAGACGCTGACAATGAACCCCAAAATTTGCAAAATAAATTATTTCTCAACTCAGAATAGTACAGCACCGGAAATCTGTCGGAAATAAAAAGTACCTACCCCAATTTAAGGTCAGGTACTCCATAGTAACTTCATTAACTTCACTTGACGAATAGCCTCAAAACCGAGAAGCATTGGAACTTTCTTTTTGTATTTCAAGGTAACCTATAGAGAATAAAGCAATCCGGTCAGTTATTTACGTAAGCACTTAATAAGATGATGCCTATTTTCGCCTCCGCTTTTTCGGTATGCTTAGCATATCAATTAACGGAGGTTTTCCAATGCATAACCAAATTGTTCCAGTATCTCTAAATACCAAACAAGCATCCCATGACCAGTCTAAAGCGGCTCGTCAAGCAGCCTGTCAATTGAGAATCTATGGTCAAACGATCATTATTTATAACGGTATTCAACAGCGTATTCTGGAGGCGGTCCTTAAAAAGGCCTTTGCGGCTCATGACTAATCGGCTAATTGATTTACGCCAATTAAATCAGATTTATATCGTCTGTGGTCGGACGGATTTAAGAAAAGGAATCGATGGGTTAGCAACATTGATTCAAGTTCATAATTTACACCATAAAAAAACATCATTCATTAACGAATGATGTTTGTGACGGTCCGTACGAGACTCGAACTCGTGATCTCCTGCGTGACAGGCAGGCGTCCTAAACCAACTAGACCAACGGACCAATTGCGGGAGCAGGGTTTGAACCTGCGACCTTCGGGTTATGAGCCCGACGAGCTACCAGACTGCTCCATCCCGCGATAATATAATGACCCCTACGGGATTCGAACCCATGTTACTGCCGTGAAAGGGCAGTGTCTTAAACCACTTGACCAAGGGGTCATATTTTTAATATGAAACAACGGAGAAGGAGGGATTCGAACCCTCGCACCGCTTGCGCGATCTATACCCTTAGCAGGGGCACCTCTTCAGCCACTTGAGTACTTCTCCAAAATGGGCCTAAATGGACTTGAACCATCGACCTCACGCTTATCAGGCGTGCGCTCTAAACCAGCTGAGCTATAGGCCCAAAAAAGCGGGTAACGAGAATCGGACTCGCGACAACAGCTTGGAAGGCTGTGGTTTTACCACTAAACTATACCCGCAGAATACAGATATGGCGCGGGACGGAATCGAACCGCCGACACATGGAGCTTCAATCCATTGCTCTACCGACTGAGCTACCGAGCCATTGTAGCCATTTTAAAATATTAACTTAACGGTCCGTACGAGACTCGAACTCGTGATCTCCTGCGTGACAGGCAGGCGTCCTAAACCAACTAGACCAACGGACCAATTGCGGGAGCAGGGTTTGAACCTGCGACCTTCGGGTTATGAGCCCGACGAGCTACCAGACTGCTCCATCCCGCGATAATAAGGAGGATGAGAGATTCGAACTCTCGCGTGGTTTGACCCACCTGACGGTTTTCAAGACCGTTCCCTTCAGCCAGACTTGGGTAATCCTCCATATGATGTAACTAGGAAATGTCCACTATTAATAGTAGATGGACCTTGTAGGGCTCGAACCTACGACCGGACGGTTATGAGCCGTCTGCTCTAACCAACTGAGCTAAAGGTCCAAGCTCTTATTCCTATCGCGGCAGGGGGAATCGAACCCTCGACCTCCCGGGTATGAACCGGACGCTCTAGCCAGCTGAGCTACACCGCGATGTGTTAAATAATCGTAAATGACTACTTAATCGGGAAAACAGGATTCGAACCTGCGACCCCCTGGTCCCAAACCAGGTGCTCTACCAAGCTGAGCTATTTCCCGTTATATGCACCCAGTAGGAGTCGAACCTACAACCTTCTGATTCGTAGTCAGACACTCTATCCAATTGCGCTATGGGTGCTT